>NZ_JBHSGG010000018.1:0-522 GCF_042654365.1 Coralloluteibacterium thermophilum | reverse complement strand
TTTTGGGGAGGGGCGTTTTCCGGGCGGCGAGTGAAAAAGGTAGGGCGGGAATCGGGATCTGACGGGTGCTGCCGAGCCGCAGGGGCTGGCCGTAGGAGCGACCTCAGTCGCGACGACGTCGCTTGCGGCTGTCCTTCTGGTCGCGACTGAAGTCGCTCCTGTAGGGTTTTGGGGAGGGGCGCCTTCTGGGCGGCGAGTGAAAAAGGTGGGGCGGGAATCGGGATCTGACGGGTGCTGCCGAGCCGCAGGGCTGGCCGTAGGAGCGACTTCAGTCGCGACGACGTCGCTTACGGCTGTCCTTCTGGTCGCGACTGAAGTCGCTCCTGCANCGGCTGTCCTTCTGGTCGCGACTGAAGTCGCTCCTGCAGGGTTTTGGGGAGGGGCGTTTTCCGGGCGGCGAGTGAAAAAGGTAGGGCGGGAATCGGGATCTGGCGGGTGCTGCCGAGCCGCAGGGGCTGGCCGTAGGAGCGACTTCAGTCGTGACGACGTCGCTTACGGCTGCCCTTCTGGTCGCGACTGAAG
>NZ_JBHSGG010000017.1:0-202837 GCF_042654365.1 Coralloluteibacterium thermophilum | reverse complement strand
TGCCGTGGTCAACGTGACCGATCGTGCCGACGTTCACGTGCGGCTTGGTGCGCTCGAACTTTCCCTTGGCCATGGCTGGTAATGATCCGTTGTGTGCTTGGTGGAGTTTTTTTCGGTCAAACGCCGCCCTGCTTGCGCAGGGCGGCGATCGGATGGTGCTCACGACTGGAATCGAACCAGCGACCTCCTCCTTACCAAGGAGGTGCTCTACCGACTGAGCTACGTGAGCGAAACTGTGCTGCGACGAGGATCGTTCAATGTGGAGCGGGAGACGGGAATCGAACCCGCACCATCAGCTTGGAAGGCTGAGGTTCTACCATTGAACTACTCCCGCGCCGCGCGGAACTGGTGGAGGGAGGTGGATTCGAACCACCGAAGGCGTAAGCCAGCAGATTTACAGTCTGCCCCCGTTGGCCGCTTGGGTATCCCTCCGGATGGAGCAAGTAGCAAAGAGCCGCTCATTCTGGCGGCGCCGCGCCCCGCTGTCAACGCTTTGTCGACCCGAGATGCGAAGGCGCCCGCCGGCACAGTCTAGCGCGGCGCCGGGCGCCGCGGAGGCCCCGGGCGGCTGCACGCCACGTCGCCGCCGCAGCCTGCAGACTCGCCGGGTCCTCCACCTGCCGGCAGCCCCAATGACCCGACCGTACGACGCCGTCCTCTTCGATCTCGACGGCACCCTCCTGCACAGCGCGCCCGACATCGTGAACGCGATGAACGCCAGCCTCACGGCCAACGGCCTGGACGCCCTCCCGAGCGACCGGCTGATCAGCTTCATCGGCAAGGGCACGCCGGTGCTGGTCGCGCGCGCGCTGGAGGCGCAGGGGCGTGGCGGCGACCCGGCCCTGGCCGAGCGCGTCCACGCGGGCTACCTCGCCGCCTATTCCGAGCGGATCGGCGAACGCGGCGTGCTCTTCGAGGGGGCGCGGGACTGCCTGGCGACGCTGGCCGGGCGCGGGATCGCCATCGGCATCGTGACGAACAAGTACCGGCGGTTCACCGAGACGGCGCTCGCCCAGCACGGCATCGCCGACTATCCCTCGGTGATCGTCGCCGGCGACAGCCTGCCGGAGCGCAAGCCGCGCCCCGAGCCGCTGCTGCACGCCTGCCGCGCCCTCGGCGCGACGCCCGCGCGCACCCTGATGGTGGGCGACTCGGTCAACGACGCGGAGGCCGCGCGCGCCGCCGGCTGCGACGTGGTCTGCGTCACCCATGGCTACAACGAGGGGCGCCCACCGGAGACCCTGGGCACGCCGCTCATCCACGACCTCGCGGCCCTGCCGGCGTGGATCGACGGCCGCGCGGCGGACGTGGCCACGGGGGACTGAGCGGGGCGGTGCTGCGGGAGGGGGCGGGCGGGGCCCTGGGCCCTGGGCTTGGGGCCCTGGGCTTGGGGCTTGGGGATTGGGGCCTGGGGCCTGGGCCTGGGCCCGGGCTGGAAGTCGGGGGGCGGATGCCCGGCGGCGGTCGGCCGGGCCGGGCTCGACCACCGGCCGGCGCCACGAGGCCGGCCGGGCGACCGCGGTCAGACGTTGAAGCGGAAGTGCAGCACGTCGCCGTCCTGGACGACGTAGTCCTTGCCCTCCAGGCGCAGGCGCCCTGCTTCCTTGGCGCCGGCCTCGCCCTTCAGGCGGATGAAGTCGTCGTAGGCGATGGTCTCGGCGCGGATGAACCCCTTCTCGAAGTCGTTGTGGATGACCGCCGCCGCCTGCGGCGCGGTCGCGCCCTTGCGCACCTGCCAGGCGCGGACTTCCTTCACGCCGGCGGTGAAGTAGGTCTGCAGGCCGAGCAGGGTGTAACCGGCGCGGATCACGCGGTTGAGGCCCGGCTCGTCGAGACCCAGGTCCCTGAGGAACTCGTCGCGGTCGGCCTCGTCGAGCTGGGACAGCTCCTCCTCGATCGCGGCGCACACCGGCACCACCTCCGCGCCCTCGGCCGCGGCGCGCTCGCGCACGCGGTCGAGGTGCGGGTTGTTCTCGAAGCCGTCCTCGCGCACGTTGGCGACGTACATCACCGGCTTCATGGTCAGCAGGAACATGTCGCGGATCGCCGCACGCTCGTCCTCGGACAAGCCCAGCGCGCGCACGGGACGCCCCTCGTCGAGGCCGGCGCGGACGCGGGTCAGCAGCGCCTTGCGCGCGATGGCGTCCTTGTCCCCGGCCTTGGACGCCTTCTCGGCGCGGACGAGCGCCTTCTCGACCGAGTCGAGGTCGGCGAGCGCGAGCTCGGTGTCGATGGTCTCGATGTCGGCGATCGGATCGACCTTGCCGGCGACGTGCACGATGTCGCCGTGCTCGAAGCAGCGCACCACGTGGGCCACCGCGTCGACCTCGCGGATGTGCGCCAGGAACTTGTTGCCCAGGCCCTCGCCCTTGGAGGCGCCCGCGACCAGGCCGGCGATGTCGACGAACTCCACCGAGGTCGGGACCACCTTCTGCGGCTTCACGATCTCGGCCAGCGCGTTGAGGCGCGGGTCCGGCACCGGCACCACGCCCACGTTGGGCTCGATGGTGCAGAACGGGAAGTTCGCCGCGGCGATGCCCGCCTTGGTCAGCGCGTTGAAGAGGGTCGACTTGCCCACGTTGGGCAGGCCGACGATGCCGCATTTGATGGCCATGGTTTTCCGGGAGAAGCGGGAAGAGGGAGTCGGGAAGAGGGAATGGTAGGGGTATCGCGGTCCGAAGGTCGCGGGACGCCGGGGAGTACGGAGCCGGGGCGGCGGGCACGGAGCGGAAGCGGCACGACGAGCGAGCCTGCCCCTTCCCTCTTCCCGATTCCCTCTTCCCGCCTCACCCCTTCGCGGTATGCAACCGCTTCATCGCCTCCTCGGCCTTGCCGGCGACCAGCAGCGGCAGCACGTCCAGGGCGTCGTCGATGGCGCGCAGGATGGCGGCCTCGTCGTCCTTGCCGGGACGGCCGAGCACCCAGGGCGTGACCTTGTCGCGCTGCCCGGGATGGCCGATGCCGATGCGGAGGCGGTGGAAGCGGCCGTGGCCGAGGTGCTGCATGGTGTCGCGCAGGCCGTTCTGGCCGCCGTGGCCGCCGTCGAACTTGAGCCGCGCAGTGCCCGGCGGCAGGTCGAGTTCGTCGTGCGCCAGCAGCGCCGCCTCGGGCTCGAATTTCCAGAACCGCAGCGCCGCGTTCACCGCGCGGCCGCTCAGGTTCATGAAGGTGGCCGGCTTCAGCAGCCAGACCGGACGGCCGTCGATGTCCACGCGCGCGGACTCGCCGTGCAGCTTGCCGTCGAAGGAGAAGCGCGCGCCGAGGCGCTGCGCCAGGATGTCCACGAACCAGAACCCGGCGTTGTGCCGGGTCATGGCGTACTCGGGCCCGGGATTGCCCAGGCCCACGATCAGGCGAAGGCCGCTCATGCCGCCCGCACCGCCCTGAAGGCGTCCGGGCGGCGCGGCGCCCGCCGCGCGTCGCTGGCGACGTGACGGCGGGCGCGCGGCATCACTTCTCGCCTTCGCCCTCGCCCTCGGCCGCCGGCTCGGCGTCGGCCTGGACGTAGCCGGCGGTGACCACCGCCACGTCGTGCTCCTTGCCCAGCTTCAGCTCGGGGATCTCGACGCCCTGCGGGAGCTTCAGGTCCGACAGGTGCACGATGTCGCCGGGCGAGAGGTTCGCCAGGTCGAGCTCGATGAACTCCGGCAGGTCCTTCGGCAGGCAGCTGATGCCGATCTCGTTGCAGTTGTGGGTGATGACCACGCCCGAGGTCTTGCCGGCCGGCGAGGTGTCCTGATTCAGGAAGTGCAGCGGCACGTTGACGCGGATCGCCTCGTTCTCGCTGACCCGCAGGAAGTCGAGGTGCAGGATCAGCTGCTTGAACGGGTGGCGCTGCATGTCGCGCAGCAGGACCTTCTCGGCCTTGCCGTCGACGTCGAGCGTCAGGATCGAGGAGTAGAACCACTCGTTCTGGCTGGCGAGCCAGATCTTCTCGTGGTCGAGCTGGACGCTCGTGGGCTCGGCGTGGCCGCCGTAGATGATGGCCGGGATCTGGCCCGCGCGGCGCAGGCGGCGGCTCGCACCCTTCCCTGCTGCTTCGCGGCCCGTGGCCGAAATGGTGTGTTCGCTCATGGATGACTCACTGGTTGGACGCCGACGACGCGGCAAGGACGCCCCTCCCGCGACCAGGAGGGACAGATTTCGGAGAAAACCGGGGAGTTTAGCGCGGCGGAGCGGTGGGGGAAAGGTTCGCGGGGCTCGGGGCTCGGGGCTCGGGGCTCGGGGCTCGGGGCTCGGGGCTCGGGGCTCGGGGCTCAGGGCTCAGGGCTCAGGGCTCAGGGCTCAGGGAAAGATGAAACCACCGGGCCCGACGGACCCACGGCCCCTGTGCCCCAAGCCCTGTCCCCAGGCCCCACCTGCGCCCTGCCCGCTTCATCAATCGAGATACAGCGAACTCACCGACTCGCCGAAGGCGATGCGGCGGATGGTCTCGGCCAGGAGTTCGGCGACGCTGAGCTGGCGGATGCGGCTGCAGCTGCGGGCGGCTTCCGAGAGCGGAATGGTGTCGGTGACCACGAGCTCGTCGAGCTGGGACCCCTCGATGTTCTTCACCGCGGGGCCGGACAGCACCGGGTGGGTGCAGTAGGCGACCACCTTGCGCGCGCCGTGCTCCTTGAGCGCGGCCGCGGCGGCGCACAGGGTGCCGGCGGTGTCGACGATGTCGTCGACCAGCACGCAGGTCTTGTCGCGCACGTCGCCGATGATGTTCATCACCGTGGCGACATTGGCGCGCGGGCGGCGCTTGTCGATGATGGCGAGGTCGGCGTCGTCCAGGCGCTTGGCGATGGCGCGGGCGCGCACCACGCCGCCGACGTCGGGCGAGACCACGATGACGTTGCGGGTGCCGTGCGCGCGCCAGATGTCGGCCAGCAGCAGCGGCGAGGCATAGACGTTGTCGACCGGCAGGTCGAAGAAGCCCTGGATCTGGTCGGCGTGCAGGTCCACCGTCAGCACGCGGTCGGTGCCCACCGCGTCGAACATCTTGGCGGCGACCTTGGCGGTGATCGCCACGCGCGAGGAGCGCATGCGGCGATCCTGGCGGGCGTAGCCGAAGTACGGCACCACTGCGGTGACGCTGGCGACCGAGGCGCGCTTGAGCGCGTCGATCATCACCAGCATCTCCATGAAGTTCTCGGCGGTCGGCGCGCAGGTCGGCTGGATCACGAAGACCTCCTGCCGGCGCACGCTCTCCTCGATCTCGACCTGCACCTCTCCGTCGGAGAAGCGGCCCACCACGGCCTTGCCGGGGCGGACGCCGAGTTCGCGGCAGACCGCGTGCGCCAGCGGGCGGTTCGCGGTGCCGGTGAATACGAGGAGGTTGCCGTTGTCGATCGCCATTGCCGTAGGGGTCCGTGGATGCGAGGCCTGGGCCCGGGCCCCGACGGCCCGAATACCGAAACTGGCTGGGGCGGCAGGATTCGAACCTGCGAATGCCGGGATCAAAACCCGGTGCCTTACCACTTGGCGACGCCCCAACGTTGAGACGGCAAGAAGCCAGAAGTAAGCGTCCGCCCGCGGCCGCTTACGTCTCGCCTCTCGCCTCCAGGCCCGACCACGCCGCCAGACGGCGATGCAGCGGTGACTCCGACGCCCCCGCGGTGACGATGCTGCGCCACGCGGCCGGAAGGCTGCGCTGCGCCGCCACCGCGGCGGCCTCCGTGTCGAACTCGGCGAAGCAGCCCGCGCCGGTGCCGGTGAGCCGGGCCGGGCCGACGCGCGAAAGCGCGTTCAGCACGGCATCGACCGCCGGTTCGCGGCGACGCAGCACCGGCTCGAACGCATTGTCGAGTACGGTGCCGGACACGAAGTCGTGCATTGTCGTTGCGGGTGCATCACGGGTCAATTCGGGCGCCGCGAACAGCGCCGCCGTCGGCACCTGCACGCCGGGGTCCACCAGCAGGTACCAGGCCGGCGGCAGGTCGATCGGGAGGAGCCGCTCGCCGACCCCCTCGGCCCAGGCGTTGCGCCCCCGCACGAACACCGGCACGTCCGCGCCCAGGCGCAGCCCCAGCGCCGCCAGGCGCTCGATGCCCAGCCCGGTGCCCCACAACCGGTCCAGCGCCACCAGGACGGTGGCCGCGTCGGACGAGCCGCCACCGAAGCCGCCACCGGCGGGAATGCGCTTGTCGATCTCGATGTCCGCACCCAGGGCGGTCCCGGACGCCACCTGCAGCAGGCGCGCGGCGCGCACGGCGAGATCCTGGTCGGGCGGGACGCCGGCCAGGCCCGCGCCGCGCCGGACCAGGCCGTCGTCGCGGAGCCGCAGGCGCACCGTGTCGCCCCACTCCAGGATGCGGAACACCGTCTGCAGCAGGTGGTAGCCGTCCTCGCGCCGCCCGACGATGCGCAGGAACAGGTTGAGCTTGGCCGGCGCCGGCCAGGCCGACCAGCCGTCCGCGGCGCGCGCACCCACCGCGTTCACTCGCCCCAGGCGTCGATCACCAGGCGCACGCGGGCGCCGGTGCGATCCTCGGCGAAGACCCGCAGCGGCCGCGCGGGCGTGGCCGCGTCCCAGGCGCGGTAGTCGACCGTCCAGCCCTGCTCGCGGATCAGTGCCGGCCGCCCCTCGGGGGCGAACTCGATGTCGGCCCGCGCGCTCGCGCGCGCGCCGCGCACCCAGGCCTGGAGGGCATCGAAGGGGATCAGCCAGCCGGTGGCCTCGTACAGCAGGGCCTGCGGGTCGGCGCCGTGGCGCGTGCCGCCGTCGAGCCCCTCCAGGCGCACCTGCCCGCCGTTGCGGACCAGGGTCCAGCTGCGCCGGGTCACGGGCGCCGCCAGCCGGATCTCGAAATCCTCGCCGCGCTGCACCCACTCGATGCGCCCGTTTCCGCCGTCGCCCTCGGCGCTGACCGCGATGCGCCCGGAGAACGACCACGCCGGGCGCGCCGCCAGCGCCTGCTCGCGCGCGGCCTGGGCGGCGAGCAGGGCGGCGTCGGCCGGCTGGCGCGCCGGCGGCGCGGTGGCGCAGCCGGCGAGGACGAGCAGCACGGCCGCCAGGGCCGCGCCGCAGCGCAGGAATCGGGTCACGGCAGGTAGGTCTCCAGCGTGCGCCGCAGGGCGCGGTTGTCGGGGTCGAGCATGCGGCCCTGCTCCCAGACCTCGCGCGCGGCGTCCTCCTGCCCCAGCACCCAGAGCACCTCGCCCAGGTGGGCGGCGATCTCGGCGTCCGGCTGCAGGTCGAACGCGCGGCGCAGGTGCGCGAGGGCCTCGATGTGGCGGCCGAGCCGGTAGAGCACCCAGCCCATGCTGTCGATGATGGCGGGCTGGTCCGGCCTCAGCTCGAAGGCGCGCTCGATGTAGCCCAGCGCCTCCTCGTGGCGGTCGGTGCGGTCGGCCAGCGTGTAGCCCAGCGCGTTGAGCACGTCGGGGTTGTCCGGCTGGTCGATCAGGATGCGGCGGAGGTCGGCCTCGGCGAGGTCGATCCGGTCGGCGCGCTCGTAGGCCAGGGCGCGCGCGTACAGCAGCTCCGGGTCGTCCTCGAAGACGGCCAGGGCCTGCCCGTACAGGGCGATGGCCTCGGTGCCCATGCCGCGCCGCGTCAGCAGCTCGGCCTCCAGCAGGTAGGCGGCGCGGCGCAGCTCGCCGTCCTCCTCCTCGTCGTCCTGGATCTCCGAGAGCGCGTCGCGCGCGGCCTCCAGCTGCTCCTGCCCGTCGAGGATCACGGCCATCCGCAGCCGCGCCTGCGCGCGCTCCGGACCGCTGGCGACACTGCGGTACCAGTTCATGGCCTCGTTCGGCAGGTCGAGGTATTCCGCCAGCTGGCCCAACAGCAGGCGACGCTCCGGGTCCACGCTGCCCGGATCGGCGGCACGCACCTCCTGGTAGAGCGCGACCATTCCCGGCTCGTCGCGCACCCGCGCCAGGAGACTGGCACGGGCGGCGTAGCTGGCGTTGTCCTGCTCGCCCCGGGCGAGCGTGTCGGCGGCCGCCTGCGGATCGCCGAGGGCGTCGTACTCGCCGGCCGCGGAGAGGCGCAGGGCGGCATCGTCGGGCGCAGCGGCCAGGGCCCGCTCGATGGCCGCGCGCGCGGCCTCGGCGTCGCCCTGCATGCGGTGGCGCCCGGCCTGCAGCAGCCAGGCGCGGGGCTCGTCCGGGAAGCGCGCGACCGCACCCTCGACCACGCGGGCGGCGAGGTCCGCGCGGCCGAGCTGCTGGGCGAGCCCGCCGAAGGCGAGCCAGGCCTGGAAGTCGTCCGGGAGCACCTCGCGCTCGACGATGTCGGCGAGCAGGTCGCCCACCTGTTCGCGGTCGCGGTGCCCGGCCAGGGTCGAAAGCGCGCGCCGCCAGCCGTCGGGCTCGGCGATCAGGGCCAGGAGGTCGGTGCGGGCGGCCTCGACGTCGCCGGTGGCGAGCGCCAGCGCGGCCGATGCCGCCATCACGCCCTGCGCCTCCGGCGCCTGCCGGCGCCACAGCCGCAGCGCGGCGCGGGCGGTGGCCTGGTCCTGCGCCAGCAGGGCGATGCGGGTGGCGCGCTCGGCGAGGCCGGCGTCGGGCATGGCTTCGGCAGCGGCCAGGTAGCGGCGGGCGGCCTCGGCCGCGTCCCCGCCCTGCAGGGCGAACTCGCCCGCCAGGGCCGCCTCGAGCGTCTCCGGCGCCAGCGCGCGCTCCCGACCGCCCTCCCCGGCGTCCTGCGCGGCCGGCGCATCCTCCTGCGCGACGGCACCGCCCATCAGGACGGCGAGCAGCGCGCAACACAGTTTGTGATAGGTCATGGAACTGCGCGATCGGCGACTGGCGGTACAATTCCGCGGTTTCCAGCCAGCTTAACGCAAGCCGCTTCCATGCCGTTGCTCGCCCTCGGGCTCAACCACCAGACCGCCCCCGTGGCGCTGCGCGAGCGCGTGGCGGTGCCCGCGGCCGCGCTGGACCAGGCCCTGCGCGCCCTGCGCACGATGCCCGGGGTGGAGGAGGCGGCGCTGCTGTCGACCTGCAACCGCACCGAGGTCTACGCGCGGGTGGCGGACGTCGCCGACGACACCGTCGGGCGCTGGCTCGCCGAGCACCACGGCATCGAGGCGCAGCGCCTGGAGCCCTACCTCTACCGCCACCACGACGCCGACGCCGTCCGCCACCTGTTCCGGGTGGCCACCGGGCTGGACTCGCTGGTGCTGGGCGAGCCGCAGATCCTGGGCCAGGTCAAGCAGGCCTGGGCCGCGGCGCGCGACGCGCACGCGCTCAAGACGCCGCTCGACCGCCTGTTCCAGCAGTGCTTCACGGTGTCCAAGCGGGTGCGGACCGACACCCGCATCGGCGCCCACCCGGTCTCGGTGGCCTTCGCCGGCGTGCGCCTCGCCCAGCAGGTGTTCGCGCGGCTCGACCAGGCGACGGTGCTGCTCATCGGCGCCGGCGACACCATCGAACTCGCCGCCCGCCACCTGGCCGACGCCCAGGTCAAGCGCCTGCTGGTCGCCAACCGCACGCTCGAACACGCGCAGGCGCTGGCGCAGCGCTTCGGCGGCTACGCCCTGCCGCTGGCCGACCTGGATCGCCACCTCGCGGAGGCCGACATCGTCATCTCGGCCACCGCCAGCCGCCTGCCGGTGCTGAGCCGGGCCCAGGTGGCGCGCGCCCTGGGCGAACGCCGCCACCGCCCGATGTTCCTGCTCGACCTCGCGGTGCCGCGCGACATCGAGGCCGATGCCGCGCAGCTCGACGACGTCTACCTCTACACGGTCGACGACCTCGACCAGGTCATCGAGGAGAACCGCCGCTCGCGGCGCGAGGCCGCCGAGCAGGCCGAGGCCATCATCGAGCTGCAGGTCGGCCACTACATGGCCTGGTGGCACGCGCGCGACCGCCACGACGCGCTCAAGCGGCTGCGCGCCGGGGCCGAGGCCCAGCGCGCCGAGGCGCTGGCGCTGGCGCGCGAGCGCGTCGCCCGCGGGCACGATCCCGAGACGGTGATGGACTGGCTCGCCAACCGCCTCACCAGCCGCCTGCTGCACGCGCCGAGCGCGGCCCTGCGCGACGCCGCGCTGCGCGGCGACACCGACCTCCTGCGCGCCGCCGAGCGCCTCTACGGCCTCGACGAGGCCGCCACCCTCACCGGAGCCACTGCCGATGACGCCGGGCCTGCTGCGTAAGCTCGAAGCCCTGGCCGAACGTCGCGAGGAAGTCGGCCGCCTGCTGGCGGAGCCCGATGTCGTCGCCGACGGCGCGCGCTTCCGCGACCTGGCCCGCGAGTACGCCCAGCTCGAACCGCTGGCCGAGGGCATGGCCGCCCTGGACCGGGCGCGGCGCGAGCTGGCCGACGCCGAGGCGATGCGCGCCGACCCGGAGCTGCGCGACCTCGCCGACGAGGAGATTCCCGCCGCGCAGGCCCGCATCGCGGCGCTGGAGGAGGAGCTCGGACGCCTGCTGGTGCCGGTCGACCCGCGCGACGAGGCCAACCTCTTCCTCGAGATCCGCGCCGGCACCGGCGGCGACGAGGCGGCGATCTTTGCCGGCGACCTGTTCCGCATGTACGCCCGCTACGCCGAGAGCCGGCGCTGGAACGTGGAGATCCTGTCGGAGAGCCCGGGGGAGCACGGCGGCTACAAGGAGATCGTCGCCCGCATCGAGGGCCGCGGCGCCTACTCGCGGCTGAAGTTCGAGTCCGGTACCCACCGCGTGCAGCGGGTGCCGGCCACGGAATCGCAGGGGCGCATCCACACCTCGGCGGCGACGGTGGCGATCCTGCCGGAACTCGACGAGATCGACGACGTCCAGATCAACCCCGCCGACCTCAAGACCGACACCTTCCGCGCCTCGGGCGCGGGCGGCCAGCACGTCAACAAGACCGACTCGGCCATCCGCATCACCCACATCCCCACGGGCATCGTGGTGGAGTGCCAGGACGAACGCAGCCAGCACAAGAACCGCGCCCGCGCGCTGAGCCTGCTCAAGGCCCGCCTGCTGGACGAGGAGCGCGCGCGGCAGACCGCGGCGCAGGCGGAGTCGCGGCGGCTGCAGGTGGGCTCGGGCGACCGCAGCCAGCGCATCCGTACCTACAACTTCCCGCAGGGCCGCATCACCGACCACCGCGTCGAGGGCCTGACCCTGTACAAGCTCGACGAGATCGTCGCCGGCAACCTGGACGAACTCGTCGACCGCCTCACCCGCGAGCACCAGGCCGACGAGCTGCGCCTGCTGACGGAGGCGGGGTGACCGTCGGCGAGGCGGCGTGCCGGTGAGCGCCGACCCGCGCGCCGAGTACGAACGCCTGGCGCGGGCCACCCAGCTCCGCCCGCACGACCCGGCGGCCTGGCGCGATCTCGGCGTCTTCTACCTGGGGCTCGGCCAGGCGGCCGACGCACTGCGGCTGTTCGAGCGCGCCCTGCACGCGGGCCCGGACCTCCCCGCCTGCCTCTACCTGTGTCACTTGCGCCAGCAGGCCGGCGACCTCGGCGGGGCGGAACGGGCCGCGCGCGCGGCGCTCGCGCTCGACCCCGCGAGCGCCGACGCGTGGTTCCTGCTCGGCAGCGTGCAGACCGCGGCCGGGACGCCGGCCGAGGCCGCCGCGAGCTATGCGCGCAGCGCGGAGCGCCGCCCCGAGGCCGCCGAGACCTGGCACAACCTCGGCATCGCCCGCGATGCCGCCGGCGACAAGCCGGGCGCGCTCGCCGCGTTCCGCCGCGCGCTGGGCGTCGATCCCGGCCTCGCCGCGAGCCTGGCACAGGCGGTCTACCTGCAGCGCGAGCTGTGCGACTGGGAGGGCCTGGACGCGGCGGCCGCGCGCCTGCACGCCGCGGTCGAGGCCGGCGTTCCCGGCGCCACGCCGTTCTCCTTCCTGTCGGAACCGGTCTCCCCGGCGCTGCAGCTGCGCTGCGCGCGGCTGCATGCGGCGCGTCTCGAGGCGGAGGCCGCTCCCCTGCGCGCCCGCCTCGGTGCGGCACCCGCAGCGCGTACGACCGCGGGCGAGGAGGACATCCGGGTCGGCTTCGTCTCCTCCGGGTTCAACAATCATCCGACCGCGCTGCTGGTCGTCGAGCTGATCGAACGCCTGCGCGGCAGCGGGCTGGCCACCGTCGGGATAGCGACCCGGCCCGACGACGGCGGCGCCCTGCGACGCCGGCTGGCGGCGGCCTTCGACGGCTTCGTCGATGCCGGCGCGCTGTCGATGCCGGCGCTGGCCGCGCGCCTGCGCGCGGAGCGGCTCGACATCGTGTTCGACCTGCGCGGCTACGGCGACGGCACGGTCAGCGAGGCCTTCGCCGCGCGGGTCGCGCCGGTCCAGGTCAACTGGCTGGCCTATCCCGGCACCTCGGGCGCCGGCTTCATCGACTGGCTGCTCGCCGACGCAGTGACCGTGGATGCCGCCAACCGCGACGGCTTCAGCGAGGCGGTGCTGCGCCTGCCGCACTGCTTCCAGCCGTCCGACACCACCCGCGAGGTCGGCGTTCCACCGCCGCGCGAAGCGCTGGGGCTTCCGACGGCCGGCCCGGTCCTGGCCAGCTTCAACAACGCCTACAAGATCTCGCCCGCGGTCTTCGACGCCTGGATGCGCATCCTCGCAGGGGCGCCGGACGCCTGCCTGTGGCTGCTGTGCGCCAAGCACCCGGACGCCGACCGGCGCCTGCGCGCCGCGGCGGCCGCGCGCGGCGTGGATCCGGCGCGCCTCGTGTTCCAGCCCAAGCTGCCGCACGCGCAGTATCTCGCCCTGTACCGGCACGCCGACCTCTTCCTCGACACCTGGCCCTACGGCGCGCACACCACGGCGAGCGACGCCCTGTGGGCCGGCTGCCCGTTGCTGACCCTGCCGGGCCCGACCTTCGCCTCGCGCGTGGGCGCCTCGCTGCTGTCCACGCTCGGCGTCGCCGACGCGCTGGTCGCGGGCGACGTCGAGGACTACGTCGCCCGCGCGGTCGCCCTCGCGGGCGACGCCGACGCGCGCGCACGCCTGGCCGCGCGCCTGCGGCAGGCGCGCGACGACGCCCCGCTGTTCGACATGCGCCGCTTCGCGACGGACTTCGCGCGCGCGGTGCGCCACATGGTCGCCCGGAGCCGCGCCGGGCTCGCGCCGGCCGACCACGACCTCCCGCCCACTGGAGCGCCGCCATGACCGCCACCGCCGACTTCATCCCGCTCGCTCTCTGCGTGCTGACCGTCTCGGACACGCGCACGCCGGAGACCGACAGCTCCGGCGACTATCTCGTCGGGGCGCTCACCGCGGCCGGGCATCGGCTGGTCGGGCGCGCCCTGCTGCCGGACGACCGCTACCGGCTGCGCGCGGTGGTCTCGGCGTGGATCGCCGACGAGGGCGTGGACGGCATCCTGGTCACCGGGGGCACCGGCTTCACCGGCCGCGACTCGACGCCGGAGGCCCTGCTGCCGCTGTTCGACAAGGTCATGGACGGCTTCGGCGAACTGTTCCGCGCGATCAGCTTCGAGGAGATCGGCACCAGCTCGCTGCAGTCGCGCGCGGTGGCGGGGCTGGCCAACGGCACCTTCGTCTTCTGCGTGCCGGGCTCGACCTCGGCCTGCCGCACCGCGTGGGAGCGCCTGATCTCCGCCCAGCTCGACGCCCGGACCCGCCCCTGCAACCTCGCCACGCTGCGGCCGCGCCTGCGCGAGCGCTGATGCCCTTCCCTGTGCACGTGTTTCCGGCCCCGGCTGCGCGTGCCGCCCACGGCGCGGCGTCGGCGCTCCCATCCGGTGGGAAACGGCCCGCCCCGCGTCGCGCACGTCTCGAAGGACGTGACACGCTCTAGACTCGCCGCGGACGACGATGCGCGCCACGCAACGGCGCGGTCGCCGCCGGCGTCCTCCGATTTTCCGACCCTGCAGGCATCGCGACCCCGATGGATCCCATCCCCACCTCCAACCTCCTGCTCGCCCTTGCCGTCACCACCGCGGCGGGACTGGCGACAGGGCTCGGCGGCCTGCTCGTGTTCGCCTCGCGCACGCCCAATCCCCGCCTCCTCGCGTTCGGGCTCGCCTTCGCCGGCGGCGCGATGGTCTACGTGTCGCTGACCGAGATCCTCACCAAGTCGATCGAGGCCTTCACCCTCGGCTTCGGCGACCGCTTCGGGTTCACCTACGGCACGCTGTGGTTCCTGGGGGGCGTCCTGCTGATCGTCGCCATCGACCGCCTGGTGCCCAACCCGCACGAACGGCTGGCGGTGGACGACCCGTACTTCCGCGAGAACAACCGCGACTACATCCGGCGCGTCGGCCTGCTGACCGCGGTGGCGATCACCGCGCACAACTTCCCGGAAGGGCTGGCGACCTTCTTCGCGATGCTGGAGAACCCCGGCATCGGCCTGCCGCTGGCGTTCGCGATCGCCATCCACAACATTCCCGAGGGCATCGCGATCGCGATCCCGGTGTACTACGCGACCCACAACAAGGCCTACGCGTTCGTGGCCTGTCTCGTCTCGGGCATGGCCGAACCGGTCGGCGCCGTGCTGGGCTACCTGGTGCTGGCGCCGTATCTGTCGCAGGCGGTGTTCGGCGCCGTGTTCGGCGTCATCGCGGGCGTCATGGTCTTCCTTGCCCTGGACGAACTCCTGCCCACCGCCAAGCGCTACGCCAAGGGGCACGAGACCGTCTACGGCCTGGTCACCGGCATGGGCGCGCTGGCGGTGAGCCTGGTGCTGTTCAAGTGGTAGCCCGCCGCGCGGACCCGCGCGACGCTCAGTAGGTGTGGAAGCCGCCCCCGGCGGCGACGTCGAGCTCGACCGGCTCGCGCCGCACCGCGTCCACCCGCGCGGCTTCCGGCCCCTGCCACAGCCAGCGCTCCAGGGCGTCCACCGCCTCGGGCTCGCCGATGGCCAGGACCTCCACGCCGCCGTCCTCGAGGTTGCGCGCGTAGCCGCGGATGTCCAGGCGCTCCGCCACGTCGCGAGCGCTGGCGCGGAAGAACACGCCCTGCACGTAGCCTTCGACGAAGAAGCGCGCCGCGATCACGCGGCGGCCTCGTGCGCGGCGATGGCCGCCTCGAGCTCCTCCGAGGTCACCGGGCCGAGGAAGCGGCGCGCGACGGCGCCGTCCGGCGCCACCAGCCACGTCGTCGGCAGGCCCCGCGGGGGCTGGATGCCCTCCGGCGTGGCGTAGACGTCGACGATGGCGATGGGATACCCGGCCGGATGCTCCTCCAGGAAGGCGCGCATGGCCTCGGGCTCGATGTCCTCGTAGGCCAGGCCGATGACGCGCACGTCCTCCCTGCGCGCCGCGAAGGCGGTGAGGTCGGGGATCTCCTTGAGGCAGGGCGTGCACCAGGTGGCCCAGAAGTTGACCACGACCCAGCGCCCGCGTTCGGCGGCGAGGTCGAAGCGGCCGTGGTCGAGGGTGTCCAGCGCGAAGGCGATGGTGGGTTCGCCCGTGGTCGCATCGGCCCCGGGGGCGCCTGCCGGCGCAGCCGTCCCGTCGGCGCCGGCGCCGGCGGGTTCCGGCGCCGGCGGGGCCGGTGGCGGGGCTTCGCCGCAGGCGGAGAGCAGCAGGACGAGGGCGATGCCGGCGATGCGGGTCATGGGAGGGCGGGTTCCTCGATGTCGTTGAGATAGCTGCCGACGCTGCGGCGCAGGGCGTCGCGCATCGGCAGGCGCAGGTCGTCGAGCGCGGCGGCCGCGGCCCTGCCGAGCGCGTCGTCGCGGCAGGGCAGCCGCGCCTCGGCGATCGGCACGCGCAGCGCCGCGGACTCGTAGAGCTCGTCGAGGCTGATGTCGTCGAGATCGCGCGTCAACAGCCACTCGCCGTGCTCGCTGCGCTGGACCACGCGGATGTCGGCCAGCTCGCCGAGCATGCGCTGCAGCATGTCGTCGGTGAGGCAAGGCTCCAGCAGGTGGATGATGTCGGTGCGCAGCCCGCGCCCGCGCGCCCGCGCCTGGCGCAGGCGCCCCAGCAGCCGCAGCATGCCGAACAGCTCGTAGCCCGGGGGCAGGCGCATGGCCGCCGGCTGGTAGCGGAAGGCCGACAGCGCGGCGGCGAAGGTCGCGCCCAGCAGCACCACCACCCAGCTCAGGTACAGCCAGAACAGGAAGATCGGCAGCACCGCCAGCGCGCCGTAGATCTGCTGGTAGGACGCGTTGCGCAGGTAGAGCGCGAAGCCCCACTTGGCCGCCTCGAACAGCACGGTGGCCAGCAGGCCGCCGGCCACCGCGTGGCGCAGCGCGACCGTGCGGTTCGGGATGACCGCGTAGGCGAGGGTGAAGACCGCCAGCTCGATCAGCCAGGGCAGCAGGCGCAGCAGGCGTTCCACGAGGCTCGGCGTGCCCAGCCCGGAGAAGCCGGGCAGCGCGAACAGGAAGGACGAGGCGGCGAGCGCGGCCACCGCCATCAGCGCACCGAGGGTCAGGACCGTCCAGTAGACCAGGAAGCGGGTCATGCTCGGGCGCGTGGTGCGCACCCGCCAGATCCGGTTGAAGGTCGCCTCGACGCTGGCCATGGTCCACAGCGCGATGGCCAGCAGGGTGATGACGCCGACCATGGTGAGCCGGCTCGCCGCGGCCGCGAACCCGGTCAGGTACTCCTCGACCGCGCGTGCCGAGCCCGGGACGAAATTCTGGAAGACGAAGTGGGTGAGCCGCTCGCTCCAGTCGCTGAAGACCGGGAAGGCCGACAGCACGCCGAACACCGCCGTCGCCAGCGGCACGAGGGCGAACACCGTCGTGTACGACAGCGATCCCGCCACCTCCAGGCAGCGGTCGTCGCGGAAGCGCCGCCACAGGAACAGCGAGAAGCTCCGGATCCGCTCGCGATCGATCCGTTCGGCCCAGGCGCGGAGGACGGTGAGGGGTTGCATGGGGGGAGGATACTGGCCGGGTCGTTGGAAGCGGGAGGCGGCAGAGGCGGGAAGTGGGAATCGGGAATCGGGAATCGGGAATCGAGAATGGAGATGCCTGGTGCCGGGGTGCCCGGTTCCACAGGAGGCCGGCCGGGCACCGCCCCCCCCCAACTGGACGCCGCGCCCCAGGTCCCCATTCCCCATTCCCACTTCCCGCCCCCCGTTCCCCCATCCCCCGTATCCCCCTACCCTACCCCCCTCCCCTCCCTCCCTCCCAGCCGATGCCCGACATCCTCGTCCTCTACTACAGCCGCGGTGGCGCGGTCGCACGGTTGGCGCGGATGGCGGCGCGCGGGGTCGAGGAGGTCGAGGGCATGCAGGCACGGCTGCGCAGCGTGCCGCCGGTGGCGCCGGTGACCGAGACGGCGCGGCCGCCGGAGCCCGACGAGGGCGCCCCCTACGCGACCAAGGCCGACATCGCCGAGTGCGCGGGCCTGCTGCTGGGCAGCCCGACGCGCTTCGGCAACATGGCTGCGCCGCTCAAGCACTTCATCGACAGCCTGGGCCCGGAATGGGCGATGGGCACGCTCGTCGGCCGACCGGCCGGCGTGTTCACCTCGACCGCCTCGCTGCACGGCGGCCAGGAGGCGACCCTGCTCAGCATGATGCTGCCCCTGCTGCACCAGGGCATGCTGGTGATGGGCATCCCCTACACCGAGCCCGATCTCGGCCGCACCCGCAGCGGCGGGACGCCCTACGGTGCCAGCCACGTGTCCGGCCAGGACGACGACCCGGTCCTGACCGACGAGGAACAGCGCCTGGCGCGCGCGCTGGGACGGCGCGTGGCCGAGGCGGCGCGGAGGCTCGCGGCATGAATGCCCATCGCCTCGCCCTGCTCGGGATCATCGCGCTGACCGTCCTGCAGCCGGTCTGGCACGTCTGGCTGATGCCGCCGCGGCAGGCCGACCCCGGCATGACCGCGCTGCTGTTCTCCCTCCCCCTGCTGCCGGTGCTGGTGCTGGGCATGCTGCGCCGGCCGAGCACGACCTTCTGGGGATCGGTCGTCGCCCTGCTCTACTTCGTGCACGGCGTGACCGAGGCCTGGGGCAGCGACGGCGTCAATCCGCTCGCCCTGATCGAGATCGCGCTGGCCTGCGGGATCGTGCTCGCCGCGAGCTGGACCGGCATGCGCGCGCGCTTCGCCCGGCGCCGCGGCCGGACGCCGTAGAATCCCGCCTTTTCAGCGAGGCGGAATCTCCCGATGGACCAGCTGTGCATCGTCACCACCGGCGGCACGATCGACAAGGTCTACTTCGACGACAAGTCGGACTTCCAGGTCGGCGAGCCCCAGATCGGGCGCATCCTCGAGGAGCTCGGCGTCGCCTTCCGCTTCACCGTGATCCCGCTGGTCCGCAAGGACAGCCTGCACCTCACCGACGACGACCGCGCCCTGATCCGCCAGGCCATCCTGGCCCAGCCGGCGCGGCACGTGCTGATCACGCACGGCACCGACAGCATGGTGCAGACGGCCCGGGTGCTGGCCGACGTGCCCGACAAGACCATCGTGCTGACCGGCGCGCTCAATCCGGCGCGCTTCCGCGGATCGGACGCCGAGTTCAACATCGGCTGCGCCGTCGGCGCCGTGCAGACCCTGCCGCCCGGCGTCTACATCGCCATGAACGGGCGCATCTGGGACCCGCACAAGGTCCGCAAGAACGTCGAGGCCAACCGCTTCGAGGCGCTTTGAGGCAGGAGTGAGTGGAGAGGAGTGAAAAACGAATGCGGCCAGCCGCGCTCGCGTGCGGGGCGACGGCCCGCTTTCCCCTTGCTCGTTTCTCACTCCTCCCTACTCACTCCTCAAGCTCCTGACACCGGTTACTTGTGCGACGCCGCGTGCCGCTTCTGCTGCGGTGCGGAATAGTTGCGCGATGAACAGTTCCCTCGACAGCCTCAACCGCTGGGTCGACGACGTCGCCCGGCTCACCCGCCCCGACCGCATCCACTGGTGCGACGGGAGCGATGCCGAAGCCGACATCCTGCGCCGCAGGATGGTCGAGCGCGGCGAACTCATCGAACTCAACCCCGACAGCCATCCCGGCTGCACCCTGCACCGCTCGCATCCTGACGACGTCGCGCGCGTCGAGCACCTGACCTTCGTGTGCACGCGCGAGGAGGCCGACGCCGGCCCGAACAACCACTGGATGGCGCCGGACGCCGCGCATGCGAAGATGGACGCGCTGTTCGACGGCTGCATGCGCGGCCGCACCCTCTACGTGGTGCCCTACTGCATGGGCCCGATCGATTCGCCGCTGTCGCGCTGCGGCGTGGAGATCACCGACAGCCCCTACGTGGTGCTCAACATGCGGCTGATGACGCGCATGGGCAGCGCGGCCCTGGCGCGGATCGAGCGCGAAGGCCGCTTCGTGCGCGGGCTGCACTCCACCGGCGAGCTCGACCCGGAGCGCCGCTTCATCATGCACTTCCCGGAGGAGCTCACCATCAAGAGCTACGGCTCCGGCTACGGCGGCAACGCCCTGCTCGGCAAGAAGTGCCACGCCCTGCGCATCGCCAGCTTCCAGGCGCGGCAGGAGGGCTGGCTCGCCGAGCACATGCTCATCGTCGGCATCCAGAACCCCGAGGGCCGCACGCACTACGTCGCCGCGGCGTTCCCGAGCGCCTGCGGCAAGACCAACCTCGCCATGCTGATCCCGCCCGAGCGCTATGCACGGGCAGGCTGGAAGGTGTGGACGGTCGGCGACGACATCTGCTGGATGACGCCCGGCCCCGACGGCCGCCTGTGGGCGATCAACCCGGAGGCCGGCTTCTTCGGCGTCGCCCCGGGCACCTCGGCCAGGACCAACCCCAACGCGCTGGCGATGCTCGACCGCGATGCGATCTTCACCAACGTCGCGGTGGACGCGGAGAACCGCCCCTGGTGGGACGGGCTTCCCGGCGCCCCGGTGACGGACTGGAAGGGCAACCCCGCAGCCGGGGACGCGCCGGCCGCGCATCCGAATTCGCGTTTCACGGTCTCCGCGCGGCAGTGCCCGAGCTGGTCGCCGCACGCCGAGGACCCGCAGGGCGTGCCGATCTCGGCCATCGTCTTCGGCGGCCGCCGCGCCTCGCTGGTGCCGCTGGTGTTCGAAGCCTTCGACTGGAGCCACGGCGTCCTCGTCGGTGCCGCCATGGCCTCGGAGACGACGGCCGCGGCGACCGGCGCGGTCGGCGTGCTGCGCCGCGACCCGATGGCGATGAAGCCCTTCTGCGGCTACCACTTCGGCGACTACTGGGCCCACTGGCTCGGCTTCGAGCGCCCGGGCGCGGAGCTGCCGCGGATCTTCCACGTCAACTGGTTCCGCAAGGGCGAGGACGGCCGCTTCCTGTGGCCGGGCTTCGGCGAGAACATGCGCGTGCTGGAGTGGATGGTGCGCCGCATCGAGGGCAGCGCCGACGCGGTGGACAGCCCGATCGGCCGCCTGCCGGCGGCGGAAGCCCTCGACACCGCCGGCACCGGCGTCGATCCCGCGACGCTGGACGCCCTCCTCGAGGTCGATCCCGCCGCATGGGAGGCGGAGTTCCGGGACATCGAGGCGTTCTTCGCCGACTACGCGCCACGGGTGCCGGAGCGGCTCCACGCGCGCCTCGCGCATCTGCGCGAAGGCGCCGCCGCTGCCGCCGCCGCGACGACGACGACCTAGCGGCGCAGGGAAGATCGGGAGACGGAAGCGCGCGCAACCCGCGCGCCCTTCCGGCCGCGGCCGGCACGTGCCGGCCCGCGGCGGAGGAGAGCGGGCCGCGCGCCGGCTCGCCGGCCGCGGCCCGCCGCACCGCTACTCAGTAGTTCGCCACCAGCGTCACGCCGGAATAGCTGGAGTAGCCGCGCACCAGCACGTGCCAGGTGGTGGCCTGCGGACTGGAGAAGGTGCAGGTCTCGTTGTTGCCGGACAGGTAGGGCCGGCAGTCGTAGCTGCTGGTGGTCGGCGCGCTCCCGCGGCGCACGTACAGGTCGGCATCGCCGCTGCCGCCGGAGATCCGCACCTGCAGGCTGCTGCGACCGGGCGGCACGACGATGGTGTAGCGGCGCTCGCTGCCGCTGCTGCCCGAGAGGCCGGACACCGGCACGCCACTGGCCAGCTGGTTGGGCGGCGGCGGCTCCGGGTTCCCGCCCCCGCCGCCCTGCGCCGCCAGCACCGCCGCATGCGCATCGACGATGCCCGCGCCACAGCCGCCCGAGCAGGCGCCGGGGAGCGGCCGCGCGGTGTTCTTGAGGATGGTCTCTACCTGCGCCGGCGTCAGCGGCGTCGGCGCCACCGACTGCATCAGCGCGACCACGCCGGCCACGTGCGGCGCCGCCATCGAGGTGCCGTTGTAGGAGGCGTAGCCCGCGCTGCCCTGCGTCGTGCTGCCGGTGTTCAGTGTCGAGAGGATGCCCTGCCCCGGCGCGGACACGTCGATGCCGGCACCGTAGTTCGAGAAGCTCGCGCGCGCGCCCTGGCGGGTCGTCGCGGCCACCGCGATGACGTTCTGGCAGTTCGCGGGCACCGCGCCCGACACGTTGGTGTTGCTGTTGCCCGCCGCCACCACGACGGTGGTGCCGCGGTTGACCGCGCCGTTGATCGCGCTCTGGTAGCTCGACGAACAGCTGCCGCCGCCGCCCAGGCTCATGTTGATGACCTCTGCCGGATTGGCGTTGGCCGGTACGCCGGGAACGCTGCCCCCGGAGGACCAGGTGATCGCGTCGACGATGTCGGAGGTGTAGCCGCCGCACTTGCCCAGCACGCGCGCGTGGACCAGCCTGGCGCCGTAGGCCACGCCGGCCACGCCCACACCGTTGTTGCCGACCGCCGCCACCGTGCCGGCCACGTGCGTGCCGTGCCAGCTCGACGCGCTGGCCGGACGGCCGATGCCGCACTCGTTGGCGCCGTACCAGTCGCCCTCGTCGTTGGGGTTGCCGTCGCGCGCATTGCCGTCCCGCGCCATCGCCGCGTCGCTGATGAAGTCGTAGCCAGGCAGCGTGTTGCCGACCAGGTCGGGATGCGGCGTGCTGCCGGTGTCGATGATGGCGACGACCGTGCCGGCGCCGGTGGTGATGTCCCACGCCGGCGGCAGATTGATGCCGCCGGTGGGCTCGTGGTAGTGCCACTGCTCGGCGTAGCGCGGATCGTTGGGCGTGGCGAGCGGCCGCATGAGCTGGTCCACCTCGACGTACTCCACGCCGGGCACGCTGGCGAGCTCCCGCATCAGGGCCTCGGCGGCATCGCGGTCGAGCGCGCGGTCGAGCCGGACCAGGTCCGCGCCGACGGACAGGCGGCGCATGTGCTCGAGTCGCGGCGCGACGCGCGCGCCCGAGAGGGGCGCCGCACGCGCGGCCGCGCCCGAGAGCACGGCCGCGACCCGGGCGGGCGCGGCCGCCTCGGCGCTGCCGTCGGCGAACTTCACGATGAAGCGGTGGTAGCGGCCCTCGTCGGCCAGTGCGGACGTATCGACGCGGGCGGCGAACGCCGGCGCGGCGGAGAGGGCGGTGGCGACGGCGGCGACGAGCAGGCCGCGGCGGAGCGTGGTGCGGATCGATGACATGGGAGCGTCCCTGAAAACGTGGGTCCAAGGTTTCGCCGCACCCGTCCGGGCGCAGCGCGCGACGTACACACATCCGCCCCCTGTCGCGCCTGCGGCGCGTGGCTGAAACAGCCCTGTCACGATCTTGTGCCGGCCAGGCGCCAGCAAACCTTGAACGGGATCAAGGTTCTTCGGGAACCGCCCGCGCAGGCGTGAGCCCGGGGTCGAGGCACCGCGATGGATGGGTGAAGCGGGGACGCCCCGGTCGTGAGCGATGGCGGTGGGGCTGCGCCTGTGCCCTGTGCCCTGTGCCCTGCGCCCTGTGCCCTGGGCTTAGGGCTTAGGGCCTGGGCATTGAGTACCTGCCCCCGGCCCGGCCCGGCCCGGCCCACAGGCTCACAGCATCCCGGTTTCCAGCCGCGCCGCCTCCGACATCATGGTCTGGTTCCATGGCGGGTCGAACACGAGCTCCACGTCGGCTTCGGCGACGGTCGGGATGAGTTCCAGCTTGCTGCGCACGTCGTCGACCAGGATCTCACCCATGCCGCAGCCGGGGGCGGTCAGGGTCATGCGCACGTCCACGCGGCGCTCGCCGCTTTCGGTGCGGCCGAGTTCGCACTCGTAGATCAGGCCCAGGTCGACGATGTTGACCGGGATCTCCGGGTCGAAGCAGGTCCGCAGCTGCAGCCAGACCAGCCGCTCGACGTCCTCGTCGGTGGCCTCGGGGGGCAGCTCGGGCGGGTCGACCGGCTCCTTGCCGATCGCATCGGCATCCTGCCCGGCGACGCGGACGAGATTGCCCTCGACGAAGACCGTGAAGCTGCCGCCCAGCGCCTGGGTGATGTAGCCCGCGGTGCCGGCGGGCATGGTGACGCGATCGCCCTGGGGAACGAGGACGACCTCGCAGTCTCGCTCGAACCGGATCGGCTCGCTGGTACGGGAGTAGCTCATCTGTATCGCTTCGCGGGGGATGTCGCTATGGTACGGCGCCCTAGAGCGCGTTAAGCACTTCGAGATGAGATGCGTGGGCCGTCTGCGGCGCGGAACCGGTGTGGCAGGGCGCAGCCTTGGCTGCCCGCCGGGGCAGGCCCTGCGGCGCCGGCTCGGTGCCGCTGACGCCGCACGCCAGCCCGCTTCGCACTCACCTCGAAGTGCATGACACGCTCCAACAGGTGTAGCCGCCGCGTGCCGAGTACAACCCCTTCGCGCTGGATCCTCGCCGTGTTCGCGCTCGCGGCGGGCGTGCTCGGCGTCGCCGCCGTCTGGGCCCTCGCGAGCGTGATGCTCGGCGGCCTGCAGGGCTGGATGGCCTTGGTGGCCGCCGCCGATGCCGCCCTCCTGCTGCGCCTGGCCGGCGTCGCCCCGGGGCGCGTGCGGAGCCTGGCCGCGGTCCTGGCGACGCTGGCCACCGCCGCGCTCGCCGCCTGGTTCAGCGTCGCCGGCGAACTCGCGCCCCTGTTCGGCCTGCGCCCGCTGGACGCGGTGCTGCGCCTCGGCACGGACACCGCCGTCCTGCTGGTCCGGCAGGCGGCGACCGTCGCGGACCTGGCCTGGGTCGGGCTTTCCCTGCCCGTCGCCGCGTGGCTCGGCGCGGGAAAGAAGGAGGAATGAGCCGGGAGGCGCTTCGCCGCGCCATGTGGACGCGAAGCCCTGGGGACCGGACGCGCCGCGTCGCTCCGCTCAATGCCCGCCGTCGAGCGCCTTGAGCTCGGCGACCAGCTGGTTGGCCATCTCCGCGCCGTCGCCGTAGAGCATGCGGGCGTTGTCGGCGTAGAACAGCGCGTTCTCGATCCCGGCGAAGCCGGTGCCGCGCCCCCGCTTGATCACGATGACGTTGCGCGCCGCGGCCACGTCCAGAATGGGCATGCCGTAGATCGGCGAGGCGGGGTCGGTCTTCGCCACCGGATTGACCACGTCGTTGGCGCCGATCACCAGGGCGACGTCGGTGGTCGCGAACTCGGGATTGATCTCGTCCATGTCCGCGATGAGGTCGTAGGGCACCCCGGCCTCGGCGAGCAGCACGTTCATGTGGCCCGGCATGCGGCCGGCCACCGGATGGATGGCGAAGCGCACCTTCACCCCGCGCTCGATCAGCTTCTGCGACAGCTCCCAGATCTTGTGCTGGGCCTGGGCCACCGCGAGGCCGTAGCCCGGCACGATCACCACCCGTTCGGCGTAGGCCATCATGGCGGCGACGTCGCCGGCCTCGATGGGCTTCTGCGCGCCCTCGACCGCCTGTGCCTGCCCGCCGCCGCCGAAGCGCGCGAACAGCACGCGGGAGATCTTCCGGTTCATGGCCCTGGCCATCAGCCGGGTCAGCAGCAGGCCGGCCGCGCCGACCATGGTGCCGGCGATGATCAGCGCCTCGTTCTGCAGCACGTAGCCCTCGAAGGCGACGGCCAGGCCGGTCAGGGCGTTGTAGAGCGAGATCACCACCGGCATGTCCGCCCCGCCGATCGGCAGCGTCACCAGCACGCCGATGGTCAGGGCGACGAGGAAGAAGGCCACCACCATCCAGGCCGAGGGCATGGCGTCGATGCCGACGCGGAAGCCGTGTCCCGCGAACAGGAGAGCGAGGACCACGGCCCCCGCCAGCAGCGCCAGGTTGATCGCGTTCTGCCCCGGCAGCGCCAGGCGCCTGTCCAGGCGGCCGTCGAGCTTGGCCCAGGCCACCACCGAGCCGGACAGGGCGATCGACCCGATCAGCCCGCCGAGCAGGGCCAGCTCGGCCTGCGGATGCGGGATCTGCAGCAGGGTCATGCCGCCGACGACCGCCGGGTCGGCCACCGGGCTGAGCATGCGCAGCAGTTCGACCGCGCCGATCGCCGCGGCGGCGCCGCCGCCCATGCCGTTGTAGAGCGCGACCATCTGCGGCATGTCCGTGATCGCCACCTTCTTGCCGGACACCCACGCCAGCACCGTGCCGAGCGCCAGCGCGACGAGGATCAGTCCGAGGTTGTGCAGGTCGGGCAGGAGGAAGGTGACGAAGGTCGCCAGCAGCATGCCGAGGCCGGCCCAGCGGATGCCGCTGCGCGCGGTCGCCGGCGAGGCCATGCGCTGCAGGCCGAGGAGGAACAGCGTCGCGGCGGCGAAGTAGCTGGCGTCGATCAGGAACCCGAGCGCGCCGCTCATGCCGAGCCCTCCCCGCCCGCGCCCGGCTTCTTCGAGCTCCTGAACATCTCGAGCATGCGCTCGGTGACCACGTAGCCGCCGGCCGCGTTGCCGGCGCCCAGCGCCACCGCGACGAAGCCGATGGCCTTCTCCAGCGTGGTCTCGGCGTGGCCGAGCACGCCCATCGCGCCGATCAGCACGATGCCGTGGATGAAGTTCGATCCCGACATCAGCGGCGTGTGCAGGATCACCGGCACCCGCGAAATGATGACGTGGCCGGCGATGGCCGCCAGCATGAAGATGTAGAGCGCCACGAACCCGTCGATCATCGTCGTCCCGTCCCGTTGTCGCGCGGCCGCCGCCGCATGGCCTGCGATGTGCCCCCGCTCAGCCGAGCAGCCGTCCGGCGTGCGCGTAGGCCGTCTTCGCGATCAGCTCGTCGTCGAAGTCCAGCACGAGCCCGCCGTCCTTCAGCATCGGCGCGAGGAAGTTCCACACGTTGCGCGCGTACATCTCGCTGGCGTGCAGCGCGCCGCTGCTGGCCAGGTCGAGCGGCCCGATCACCACCACGCCCCCGACCTCGACCGATTCGCCCGGCACCGTCGCCTCGCAGTTGCCGCCGGTCTCGGCGGCGAGGTCGACGACGACGCTGCCCGGCCGCATCCCCTCCACCATGGCGCGGCTCAGGATGCGCGGCGCCGGGCGCCCCGGCACCGCGGCCGTGGTGATCGCCACGTCCACGCCCTTCAGGTGTTCGGCGAGGCGCTGCTGCTGCTCGGCACGCTCCTCGGCGTCGAGCTCCCGGGCGTAGCCGCCCTCGCCCGCCGCGCTGACGCCGAGGTCGAGGAAGCGCGCGCCGAGGGATTCGATCTGCTCGCGCGTCTCCGGGCGGACGTCGAACCCCTCGACCTGCGCGCCCAAGCGGCGCGCGGTGGCGATGGCCTGCAGGCCCGCGACGCCGGCGCCGATCACCAGCACCTTCGACGGCCTGATCGTGCCCGCCGCGGTCGTGAGCATCGGGAAGAAGCGCGGCGCGCGCTCGGCCGCGATCAGCGCGGCCTTGTAGCCGGCCATGCCGGCCTGCGAACTGAGCACGTCCATCGCCTGCGCGCGCGTGGTGCGCGGCAGGCGTTCGAGCGGGAAGGCGGTGAGCCCGCCGGCGACGTAGCGCTCTGCCCGCGCAGCGTCCGCGTGGGGCGCGAGCAGGCCGATCACGACCGCGCCGGGCCTGAGCCGCTCCAGCACCGGGAGCGGCGGGGCCTGCACGGCGAGCACCACGTCCGCGTCCGCCAGGGCCTCCGGCAGCGCACCGTCGGCGACGGTCTCGGCCTCGGCATAGGCGTCGTCGGGAAAGAAGGCCCGCGCCCCGGCACCCACCTGCAGGCGCACCCGCGCCCCGGCGGCCCGCATCCTGCGGCAGGTCTCCGGCGTCGCCGCGACCCGGCGCTCGCCCGCCGCGCTCTCGCGCAGCACCACGATCTCGACGGCCATGCTTCCCTCCAGAGATGGCGGCCCACGCCACAGCCTGCCACACCCTTCGGGGCAAGTGCGAAACGGCGCCGGGGCCGCCTGTCGGGCGTGCGCCGACGGCGGCGCATGCGTCCCCGTTCTGCGCGGGGCGACACGCCCGGCAGGCGGGATCTCGACGATGGACTCCCCGCGCGCGGTCCTGGCCGCGGTGGGCCTCAGGCGACCGGCGCGCCGTTCCGGTTGACCGCCGCGCCGAGGCGGCCGAGCACCTGGTGCATGGCCTGCTCGAAGGCGGTGTCGCCCTCGCGGATGACCAGCTCGCCGGCGTGCAGCTTGGCCGCCAGCTCCTCGAGCGAGGCCACGCAGATGCGCAGGCCGCGGCGATTGACGAACAGCCGCTTGCTCGAGATGGGGCTGATCCAGGACAGCTTGGCCGGCTTCATCTCGCCGTCGGCGTCGCGCAGCTCGATCCAGGTGCCGACCTTGAGCGCGCGCAGGCGCTCCATCTCCTCCGGCAGATGGGTGCCGACCTCGACCGGCTCCTCCTCGGTCGGAGAGGCCTGCTCCATGCGTGGCATCGGCACCGCGAGCGCCTCGACCACCCGTGCGGTGCTGCCCTCGGCCCCCGACAGCTCGGCGGCGATGGCGTCGGCCTGCGCGGCCGCGGCGCCGGGATCGCCGCCCGCGGTGGAGAGCATGGTGTCGATCGCGGCCTGCAGCACCTCGCGCGCCTGCACCCGGGCCTGTTCGTCGGCGGGCCAGTTCGCGGTCAGGGTCAGTACCTGCTCGCCCAGCGCGAGCGCGTCGCGGTAGGCGGTGGCACCGATGCCGCCGCGCAGGATCACCATGGTGAGGTGGTGCAGCCAGGCGTTGTTCAACAGCATGCGCACCGCCGGCGAGGGCTCTCGCCCCGCCAGGGTGGCGTCGAGGTCGGCCATGGCGCGCGCCCGCGCGCGGTCCAGGCGCTCGCGGCCCTGCTGGGCCTCGGCGGCGCGCTTCTCCGCGAGGGCGACCCGGCGCCGGTAGCGCTCGACGAACTCGTTGAAGTCCTGCTCCACCGCCTCGAAGATCGCGATGTCCTCGTTGAACTCGTGGGTGAGCCGGTCCACCGCATGCTCGACCTGGTCGAGGAGTTCCCGGTCGCGCTCCGGCTCGCCGCCGGCCAGGGCCTCCGACAGCGAGTTGAGCAGGCGGCGCGCCGGATGCGTCTTGCGCAGGAACATGCGCCGGTCGAGCAGGGCGACCTTGACGTAGGGCACGAGCAGCCGGCCCAACAGGGGCCGCGCCCCGGTCGGCAGGTCGCGCTCGTCGAGCAGCACGTCGAAGAGCATGCCGACCAGGTCGATGGCGTCCTCGTCCGTCGGGTCGACGCGGGTCTCGCCCGGGTTCAGGCCGAGGCGCTCGGCGTTCTTGAGCAGTTCGTTCTTGAGCAGCCCGGTGACGGACTGCTCGGGATCCTCGATGGCCGCCTGCACGTTGAGCGGCGGGTGCGCCTGCAGCAGGGAGAGGATCGACAGCATCTCGCGCGAACTCAGCGGACGCGCCCCGCTGCCGCCGCCGGCCGCCTGGGCCGGCAGCCCCGGCGCCACGGCGGGCGCGCCCGCGCCCGGCGCCGCCACGCGCTGCTCGCGGTAGGCCTGCAGCAGTTCCGAGAGCGTCTCGTAGAGGAGGTCGTCCTGCGCCTCGGCACCGCGCGCGCCCTCGCCCGCGGCGCCGGACACGCCCGCGGCCTGCAGCGCGGCGCGCGCGTCGGCGACGACCTCGCGCACGTCCCGCCCGTCGGCGTCGATCGCCCGCGACGCGCCCGTGCGCGGTCGGGCCGGGGCCGCCGGGTCCGGGACCGTCGGCAGCACGCCCGCCTCGGCGAGACGCTGGTTGAGGTCCAGGCACAGCGCATCGATGCGGCCGCCGAGGGCGCGCTCGTAGAGCTTGAACAGGACGAGCTTGACCGCGATGCCGATCTCGAGGCCGCGCAGGGCCACGCCGAGACCGGCCGCGACGTAGGCCGCGCCGGCGGGATTCTGGGCGGGATCGAGGCTGGCGAGCCCCGCCGCCGCGGCGACGCGCTGGTCCAGCGTCTGCAGGCTGCGCCCGAGCCGCCGCTGCAGCGTCTGCGCGAGCATGTCGATCGCGAGCTGCTCCTCGAGATCGTCCTCGGCCACGAGGCGCAGCTCGCCTTCGCGCGCGGGCGCATCGCCGAGGCGCTCCGCCGAGCGCGGTTCGCCCGCCTCGAGCGCGCGGAACCCGGCGCGGAAGTGCTCGCCGTAGGCGCCCAGCACCTGCTCGCGCTTGAGCCGGAGCTCGCGCATGGCGTCGAAGTACTGCTGGTGCCGCCCGTGCCCGCCGGCGGCTCCGCCCTGGAGGAAATCGAACAGCGTGTCGTCGACCTGCCCCAGGGCCTCCGCGAGCATGGCGACCAAACGCGACTGCGTGATCTCCGCGACCTGCGCCAGCGCGGCGCGGGCGGCGGGCGACGCACCCGTGCGGCGGCCAGTGATGTCCACCACGTTTTCAGGGCGCGGTGCGCGGTCCATGACAACCATCGGGGGGCGGGGGGATGCGCCTGAAGCGCAGGCAGCGCACCATAGCCGGCACGTATCGAAACCGGCTGCGATGCGCGTCACAGTCCATGTGCGGTCGGGCGGCTGCTAGAGTGCCCGCATGCCTCACTCCGTTCAAGGCGCGCTCGGGCGCCTCCTGAGCCGTCGTTCGGTCCCGAGTCGTCTCCTCGCCGCGCCCGGCCCCGACGCCGCGCAACTGCGGCGGATGCTCGAAGCGGCCTCGCGCGTGCCCGACCACGGCAACCTCGCGCCCTGGCGCTTCATCGCCATCGACGGCGACGCCCGCCTCGCGCTGGGCGAGCGCCTCGCGGCGCGCGCGCGGGTGCGCGATCCCGGTGCGCCGGACGCGGTGGTCGAGAAGGCGCGCCGGCGGTTCGCGCAGGCGCCGCTGGTCGTCGCGGTCGTCTGCCGGCCGCTGCGCGACCACAAGGTCCCGGTGATCGAGCAGCAGCTCACCACCGGCTGCGTGTGCTTCGCCCTGCTTCAGGCCGCCGATGCCCTCGGCTTCGGCGCCCAGTGGCTGACCGGCTGGGCCGCCTACGATCGCCCCTTCCTCACCGAGCTGGGGCTGGCCCCGGACGAGGAGCTCCTGGGCTTCGTCCACATCGGCACGCCCACCGAGGTCGTGCCCGATCGCGAGCGCCCCGACCCGGATGCCCGCCTGAGCGCCTGGCGGCCGCTCTGACATGCACGCGCCGACGCACGCACCGCTGTACCTGGTGGACGCCAGCCTCTACGTGTTCCGTGCCTGGCACGCGGCGGACCTCGACGCGGTCGACGCCGAGGGCCAGCCCGCCGGGGCGGTGCACGGCTTCGCGCGCTTCCTGCTGGAGTTCCTCGAGCGCCAGCGCCCCGTGCGCATGCTGCTGGCCTTCGACGAGGCCCTGCGCACCGGCTTCCGCAATGCGCTGTTCCCTGCCTACAAGGCGAACCGGCCGCCGCCGCCCGACGACCTGCGCCGGCAGTTCGCGCACTGCCAGGCGCTGTGCCGCGCGCTGGGCCTGACGGTGCTGGCGGACACCCGCTACGAGGGCGACGACCTCATCGGCAGCGCGCTGGCGCGGCTGCGCACGGACATCCCGCACGGGGTCATCGTCTCGGCCGACAAGGACCTGTCGCAGCTGCTGGTGGGCGACGATGAGCAGTGGGACTACGCGCGCAACCTGCGCTGGCGCGCCCACGAGGTGAAGGCCCGCTACGGCGTGCATGCGCACCAGATCGCCGACTACCTCGGCCTGACCGGCGACGCCATCGACAACATCCCGGGCGTGCCCGGCATCGGCGCCAAGACGGCCGCGGTGCTGCTGGCGCACTTCGGCAGCCTCGACGCCCTGCTCGACCGGATCGACGAAGTGCCCTACCTGCGCCTGCGCGGCGCCGCGACCTGTGCCGAGCGCCTGCGCACCCACCGCGCGCAGGCGCTGCTGTCACGGCAGTTGGCGACACTGGCGCTGGACGCCCCGCTGCCCGAGGACTTCGGTGGCGCCGAGCGCCGGCCGGCGGATGCCGCGGCGCTCGACGCGCTGATGGAGCAGGTGCGCTTCGGCCCGATGAGCCGGCGGCGCCTGCGCGAGGCGGCGGCCCTGTAGACCCGAACCGAGCCCGTCAGCACGCGCCATGGACCAGATCGAGACCCTGTGGGAAGGCAAGTACCTGCGGATCAAGCGCCGCGGGACCTGGGAGTTCGTCGAGCGCACCAACGCCGACGGCATCGCGGTGATCATCCTGGCGGTGACGCCGCAGGACGAACTGCTGTTCGTCGAGCAGTACCGCGTGCCGGTCGACGCGAAGACCATCGAGATGCCCGCCGGCCTCGTGGGCGACGTCCACGGCAGCGAGAGCGTGGAACTCGCCGCCGCGCGCGAACTGGAGGAAGAGACCGGCTGGCGCCCCGCGTACTGCGAGCTGCTGATGACGGGCCCGAGCACGGCCGGCATGTCGAACGAGAAGGTCGCCTTCGTCCGCGCCACCGGGCTCACCCGCATCCACGACGGCGGCGGCGACGCGAGCGAGGACATCGTCGTCCACGCGATCCCCCGCGCCGACGCGCCCGCCTGGCTCGCCGCCCGCATGGCGGAGGGCTATGTCATGGATGCCAAGGTGTGGGCGGGGTTGTGGTTCGTGGAGCGAGGGGTTGGAGGGCGGGAATCGGGAATGGGGAATCGGGACCCGAAGGCGACACCGACGCGCACGGATTGATCCGCCCGCAGCGCCTCAGGCGGCAGAGCGACCGCCGCCGAGCCACTGTCCCACCGGTCAACGCACGCTCCCATTCCCGATTCCCGCTTCCCCCCAACCGCTTCACCCCACCCGATACCCATCCGTCGCCCGCACCAGCGCGGCGGCGATCTCGGGCTCGAAGGCGGAATGGCCCGAGGTGGGGCAGATCTCCAGCCGGGCCTGCGGCCAGGCCCTGTGCAGGTCCCAGGCGTTGGCGACGGGACAGACAACGTCGTAGCGCCCGTGCACGATGGTGCCGGGGATGTCGGCGAGGCGGTGCGCGTCGCGCAGCAGCTGGTCCTCGACCTCGAAGAAGCCGCCGTTGACGAAGTAGTGGCACTCGATGCGCGCGAAGGCCAGGGCGAACTGCGGGTCCTCGTGCGCGGCCATGAAGTCCGGGTCCTGGTGCAGGTAGCTGGTCGCCGCCTCCCACACCGACCAGGCGCGCGCCGCCGCCAGACGCGTGGCCTCGTCCTCCGAGGTCAGCCGGCGGTGGTAGGCGGAGATGAGGTCGTGCCGCTCCACCGGCGGGATCGGCTTGAGGTACTGCTCCCAGGCGTCCGGGAACAGGCGCGAGGCGCCCTCCTGGTAGAACCACTCCAGCTCCCACCGGCGCAGCATGAAGATGCCACGCAGCACCAGCTCGCTCACCCGCTGCGGATGCGTCTCGGCGTAGGCCAGGGCCAGCGTCGAGCCCCAGCTGCCGCCGAACACCTGCCAGCGGTCGATGCCGAGGTGTTCGCGCAGGCGCTCGATGTCGGCGACGAGGTCCCAGGTGGTGTTGTCGACGAGGTCGGCATGCGGGGTCGAGCGACCGGCGCCGCGCTGGTCGAACAGCACGATGCGGTAGGCCGCCGGGTCGTGGAAGCGGCGCATCTTCGGGCTGCAGCCGCCGCCCGGGCCGCCGTGCAGGATCACCACCGGCTTGCCCTCGGGATTGCCCACCTGCTCGTAGGCGAGCGAATGGCGGTCGTCCACGCGCAGGCGGCCGCTGTCGTAGGGCTGGATCTCGGGGTAGAGCGGGTCGGTCATGGTCGGTCCGTCAGTCGAAGAGCTTGCCGGGGTTGAGGATGCCGTGCGGGTCGAACACGCGGCGGATGCCGCGCATGAGCTCGACCTCCGCGGCGCTGCGCGTGTGCCCGAGGTAGGGCTTCTTGAGCAGGCCGACGCCGTGCTCGGCGGAGACGCTCCCGCCGTGGCGCGCGATGACCTCGCCCAGCAGCGCCGTCACGCGGCCGCATTCGCGCACGAAGTCGGGGTGCGCCAGCGCCTGCGGCTTGAGGATGTTGATGTGCAGGTTGCCGTCGCCGATGTGACCGAACCACACCACCTCGAAGTCGGGATACTCCCGCGCGATCAGCGCCTGCGCCTCGGCCATGAAGGCCGGCATCGCGGACACCCGCACCGAGACGTCGTTCTTGTACGGCAGGTGCGGGGCGAGGCTCTCGGAGATGCCCTCGCGCAGCGCCCAGAGCTCGGCGTTCTGCGCGCCGCTCTGGCCGATGACGCCGTCGAGCAGCAGGCCGTCGCCGGCGCAGCGCTCGAACGCGGCCAGGGCGCGGGCCTCGGCCTCGCCGACGGCATCGAACTCGCAGACCACGTAGAACGGCGCGTCCGTGTCGAGCGCGCGCTGCGCGCCGCGCGCCAGCACGTGCGCCAGCGCGCGGTCGGTGAAGAACTCGAAGGCGGTCAGCGCCACCGCGGAGCGGAAGGCGTCGAACACCCGCATGATCGCCGCCGCGTCCGGGAGGGCCAGCAGCATCACCTTGGGGTCGGCCGGCGGCTCGGCCAGGGCCAGCGTCGCCTCGACCACGATGCCCAGGGTGCCCTCGGCACCGATGAACAGGTGCCGCAGGTCGTAGCCGGTGGCGTTCTTGACCAGCCCGCGGTTGAGGTCGAGCACCTCCCCGGTGCCGGTGACCACCTTCAGCCCCGTCACCCGGTCGCGGGTCATGCCGTAGCGCAGCACCTTGATGCCGCCCGCGTTGGTGCTGACGTTGCCGCCGATCTGGCTCGACCCCTTGCTGGCGAAGTCCACCGGGTAGAACAGGCCGCGCTCGGCCGCGGCGTTGTGCACGGCCTCGGTCGCGATCCCGGCCTGCACGGTCAGGCTGCGGTCGATCGGGTCGAAGTCCAGCACCCTGTTCATGCGGTCCAGCGCGACCACGACCTCGCCGGCCGCCGCGACGGCGCCCCCGGACAGGCCGGTGCGCCCGCCCGACGGCACCAGGGCGACCCGGTGGGCGATGGCCCAGCGCACGATGGCCTGCACCTCGCCGGCGGACTCGGGAAGCGCGACGGCGGAAGGCGCCGGCGCGACCTGGCGCGTCCAGTCGCGTCCGTAGTGGGCGAGGTCGGCGGGCTCGGTGAGGACGCGCGCCTCGCCGAGGAGGCCGCGCAGCGCGGCGAGCGCGTCGGGTTCGATCAGGATGGACACGCCACGCAGTGTAGCGCGCGGCACGGCCGGCGCAGCGCGGGGCTCTGGCATAGTTGGTGCCGGTCCCCGCCGTTCCCGCCATGCGCCGCACGAGCTTTCCCAAGTCCGAGATCAAGGTCCTGCTCCTGGAGGGCGTCAGCGCCAGCGCGGTCGAGGCCTTCCGCAGCGCCGGCTACACCCGCATCGAGCGCCACGAGAAGGCGCTGGAGCCGGCGGCGCTCCACGCGGCCCTGGCCGACACCCACATCCTCGGCATCCGTTCGCGGACCCAGCTCGACGCGGCGGCCCTGGATGCCGCGCCGCGCCTGATCGCGGCGGGCTGTTTCTGCATCGGCACCAACCAGGTCGACCTCGCACACGCGCAGCGTGCCGGCATCCCGGTGTTCAACGCCCCCTACTCCAACACCCGCAGCGTCGCCGAGCTGGTGATCGCCGAGATCATCATGCTGCTGCGCCGGATCCCGGAGAAGAACGCCCTGTGCCACCGCGGCGGCTGGGCGAAGTCGGCCGCCGGCAGCTACGAGGTGCGCGACAAGGTGCTGGGCATCGTCGGCTACGGGCACATCGGCACCCAGGTCGGCGTGCTGGCCGAGTCGCTGGGCATGCGGGTGATCTTCCACGACATCGAGACCAAGCTCTCGCTCGGCAACGCCCGCCCGGCGCAGGGGCTGGACGACCTCCTCGCACGCGCCGACGTGGTGACCCTGCACGTGCCCGAGACCGCCGCCACCCACGGCATGATCGGCGCCGCCGAACTCGCGCGCATGAAGCGCGGCGCCAGCCTGATCAACGCGTCGCGCGGCACCGTGGTCGACATCGACGCCCTCGCCGCCGCACTCGACGACGGGCAGATCGGGGGCGCCGCCATCGACGTGTTCCCGGTCGAGCCGACCGCCAACGCCGAACCCTTCGTCTCGCCGCTGATCGGCAAGGACAACGTGTTGCTGACCCCGCACGTGGGCGGCAGCACCCAGGAGGCGCAGGAGAGCATCGGGCTGGAGGTCGCGGCCAAGCTGATCCGCTACAGCGACAACGGCTCGACCCTCTCGGCGGTGAACTTCCCCGAGGTCGCCCTGCCCGAGCACGCCGGCAGCCGCCGCCTCCTGCACATCCACCGCAACGTCCCGGGCGTGCTCACGCGCATCAACGAGGCGTTCTCGGCCAACGGCGTCAACATCGACGGCCAGTACCTGCAGACCCGCGGCGAGGTCGGCTACGTCGTGATCGACGTCTCCGCCGACGAGGACGCCATCCAGCCCCTGCGCGCCGACCTCGCGGCGATCCCGGGGACCTTGCGGACGCGGGCGTTGTATTGAGGGGACGGGGCTTGAGGGCTTGGGGCTTGGGGCTTGGGGCTTGGGGCTTGGGGCTTGGGCAGGAGCATGGCGCCCGGCTCTGCGCCTTCATGCCTACGCCCCGAGCCCTACGCCCTATGCCCTATGCCCTATGCCCTATGCCCCTGCCTGCCCTGCGCCCGCCCTCCACCCCCACAACGCAAAACGGCGCCCAAGGGCGCCGTTCGCGATCGAGTTCCGAAGTGGTCGGGACGGCCGGATTCGAACCGACGACCCTCTGCCCCCCAGGCAGATGCGCTACCAGACTGCGCTACGCCCCGACACGGGACCTCGAGTTCCGCGTGGGGGAACGCGGAGGCGGGATTATACGCGCCATGCGTCCCGCTGCACAGGGCCCGGCGGGCGGTTCAGCGCCGCAGCAGCTGCAGCACTTCCTCGAGTTCGAGCCGGACCTGGTGGACGATCTGCGCCGACATGGCCGACTCGTTCCTGCCCGCCTCGCCTTCCAGGCGCAGGCGCGCGCCGCCGATGGTGTAGCCCTGTTCGTAGAGCAGGCCACGGATCTGGCGGATCATCAGGACGTCGTGGCGCTGGTAGTAGCGCCGGTTGCCGCGCCGCTTCGCAGGCTTGAGGCTTGGGAACTCGGTCTCCCAGTAGCGCAGCACGTGCGGCTTGACGTCGCACAGCTCGCTGACCTCACCGATGGTGAAGTAGCGCTTGGCCGGGATCGGCGGAAGTTCGCGGTTACTGCCCGGATCCAGCATAGGCCTCGACCCTCTCCTTGAGCTTCTGTCCCGGGCGGAAAGTCACCACCGTCCGCGCGGAAATCGGAATCTCCTCGCCGGTCTTGGGATTCCGGCCGGGCCGCTCGTTCTTGCGGCGCAGGTCGAAGTTGCCGAAGCCCGACAGCTTGATCTGCTGGCCACGCTCCAGCGAGGCGCGCAGTGCATCGAAGAACGCGTCGACGAATTCCTTCGCCTCGCGCTTGTTCAGACCGACCTCCTCGAAGAGCCGTTCCGCCATCTCTGCCTTGGTCAGTGCCATCACGCCCCCTGTTGCCTATCCGCGGATCCTGGCCCCATGGGACTCGGCCAGCGCAGCGACCGCAGCCGCCACCAGCGCTTCGACCTCGCGGTCGGTCAGAGTGCGCGAAACGTCCTGCAAAATCAAGCCTATAGCCAAGCTCTTGAAGCCCGGTTCGACCCCCTTCCCGACGTAGCGATCGAACACCAGGGCTTCACGCAGCACCGGGCCGGCGGCGGCCCGCAGGGTGGCCTCCAGCGCCGCCCACGGCACCGCGTCCTCGACCACGACCGCGATGTCCCGGCGCACCGAGGGGAAGCGCGAGACGCTGCCGGCGCTCGGCAGGGCGCGCACCGACAGCGGCGCGAGGTCGATCTCGAAGCCCACCAGCTCGCCCTCGAGGTCGAGCGCGCGCACCAGCCGCGGGTGCAGGTGGCCGATCCAGCCCAGGCGCTCGGCGCCGCGCCAGACCTCGGCGGCGCGTCCCGGATGCAGCCACGGCGCGTCGGTCGGGCGGAACGTCACCGCGCCGGCGCCACCGATGGCGAGCAGGCTCTCGAGGTCGCCGCGCAGGTCGTAGAAGTCCACCTCGCGGTCCTCGCCGCTCCACTGCTCGGCCGACGCCGGACCGCAGGCGACGGCGGCGATGCGCGGGGTCTCCTGCGGCGCGGCCCCGGCGGCCTGCGCCGCCTGGAACACGCGTCCGATCTCGAACAGGCGCACCCGCTGCTGCTGCCGTGCGCGATTGCCGCGCAGCGAGGCCACCAGGCCGGGCAGCAGGGCGCTGCGCATGACGCCCAGCTCCGAGGTGAGCGGATTGGCCAGCGCCACCGCGCCGGTGTCCAGCCCCCAGGTCGCCAGCGTGGCGGCATCGAGGAAGGCGTAGTCGATGGCTTCCAGGTAGCCGCGCGCGACCATGCGGCGCCGCAGCTCCCCCTCGTCCACCCGGGTCTCGCTCGGCACCGCCAGGCGGATCTCGCCGGCAGGCATGCGCGTCGGGATGGCGTCGTAGCCGTGGATGCGCGCGATCTCCTCGATGAGGTCCTCCTCGATCGCGATGTCGAAGCGGCTGCTCGGCGGCATCACCGCCCAGCCGGCATCGGTCGCCTCGACGCGCATGCCCAGCGCGCGCAGGATGCGCTCGACCTCGGCGTCGGCCACGTCGAGGCCGAGCACGCGCGCCAGCCGCGCACGACGCAGGGTCACCGGCACCGGGCGCGGCAGGTCCTCGCCGCGCTCGGCCTCGACGACCGGGCCGGCCTCGCCGCCGGCGAGATCCAGGATCAGGCGCGTCGCGCGCTCGATGGCCAGGCGCGGCAGCGCGGGATCGACGCCCCGCTCGAAGCGGTGCGAGGCGTCGGTGTGCAGGCCGAAGCGGCGGGCGCGGCCGATGATGGCCGAGGGCGCGAAGTGCGCGGCCTCGAGCAGGACGTTGCGGCTGGCACCGGTGACCCGCGAGTCCCAGCCGCCCATGACGCCGGCCAGTGCCAGCGGGCCGCGCGCGTCGGCGATCAGGAGGTCGCGGGCCTCCGGGGCCACGGTGCGTTCGTCGAGCAGCTTCACCATCTCGCCGGCCCGCGCGTGCCGCACCACCACCGCCCCCTCGACCGCATCGGCGTCGAAGGCGTGCATGGGCTGGCCGAGTTCGAGCATGACGTACTGGGTGACGTCGACCAGCAGCGAGATGGGCCGGATGCCGGAACGGCGCAGGCGCTCGGCCATCCACAGCGGCGTGCGCGCCGCCGGGTCGATCCCGCGCAGGATGCGGCCGACGTAGCGCGGGCAGTCGGCGCCGGCCTCCAGGCGCACCTCGGGTGCATCGGCGAGGGTCGCGGGCACCGGGTCGACGGGCACGGGGCGCACCGCGCCGCCGAGCGCCGCGGCCACGTCGTGGGCGATGCCGCGCAGCGAGAAGCAGTCGGCGCGGTTCGGCGTGAGCTTGAGCTCGATGGCGCAATCGGGCAGGCGCAGGTAGTCGGCCAGCGGGGTCCCCGCCGGCGCGTCCGGCGGCAGCTCCATCAGGCCGGCGGCGTCCTGGTCGAGCCCGAGCTCGCGTGCCGAGCAGAGCATGCCCGCCGACTCCACGCCGCGCAGCTTCGCCGCCTTGATCCGGACATCCCCCGGCAGCACCGCGCCGATGGTCGCCAGCGGCGCCTTCAGCCCCGGCCGGGCGTTCGGTGCGCCGCAGACGATGGTCAGCGTCTGCCCGCCCGCATCGACCGTGCACACCTGCAGACGGTCGGCCTCGGGATGCGGCCGGCACTCGACCAGTTCGGCCACCACCACCCCGTCCAGCCCGCCGCCCAGCTCGGTCGCCTCTTCCACTTCGAGGCCGATGGCGGTCAGCGCCGCCAGCAACCGCTCGCGCGGGGCGTCGGTGGGGATGTGTTCGCGGAGCCAGGATTCGGGGAATTTCATGGTCGGAGCGGGAGAGGCGGATGAGAAGGAGAGGCGGGAATGGGGAATCGGGAAGCGGGAACGGGAGGATCCCGGGGCCCGATGCGGAGCGCTTCCTGCGGGCCGCCGCGCTGGAACGGCCTGCAGGTCCCGATTCCCTCTTCCCGCCGTTCGAAACTACGCGAACTGCCTGAGAAACCGCGTGTCGTTCTCGAAGAACTGCCGCAGGTCGTTGACGCCGTAGCGGAGCATGGCGAAGCGCTCGACGCCCATGCCGAAGGCGAAGCCGGTGTAGCGCTCCGGGTCGACGCCGCAGGCGCGCAGGACGTTGGGGTGGACCATGCCGCAGCCGAGGACCTCGAGCCAGCGGGTGGAGCCGTCCGGCTGCTGCCAGGCGATGTCCACTTCGGCCGAGGGCTCGGTGAAGGGGAAGTAGCTCGGGCGGAAGCGCATCTCGAAGTCGCGCTCGAAGAAGGCGCGCACGAACTCGGCCAGCGTGCCCTTGAGGTCGGCCATGCTCGAGGTCTCGTCGATCAGCAGGCCCTCGCACTGGTGGAACATCGGCGTGTGGGTCTGGTCGGAGTCCGAGCGGTAGACCTTGCCGATGGCGATCATGCGCAGCGGCGGGGTGTGGGTCTGCAGGTAGCGCACCTGCACCGGCGAGGTGTGGGTGCGCAGCAGGCGCCCGTCGGGGAAGTAGAAGGTGTCGTGCATCGCCCGCGCGGGATGGTGCGGCGGGAAGTTGAGCGCCTCGAAGTTGTACCAGTCGTCCTCGATCTCGGGGCCGTCGGCGCGCTCGTAGCCCAGCCGCGCGAAGATGTCGGCCATGCGCTCGATGGTGCGGGAGACCGGATGCAGGCCGCCCTGCTCCGGGTCGCGCCCCGGAAGGGTCACGTCGATGCGCTCGGCCGCCAGGCGCGCGGCCAGCGCCGCGTCCTCCAGCACCGCCTTGCGCGCGGCCAGCGCCTCGCCCAGCGCGTCGCGGGCGCGGTTGATCCGCTCGCCCGCGGCCTTGCGCTCCTCTGCCGGCAGCCCGCCCAGGGTCTTGAGCTGGGCGGTGATGCTGCCCTGCTTGCCGAGCAGGCCGACGCGCAGCGCGTCGAGCGCCTGCAGGTCGGGCGCCGCGCCGATGGCCTCCAGCGCGTCGCGGGTGAGGGTGTCGATGTCGCTCATGCAGCCGCCTTCGTGTCGTCGCGCCGGAGCGCGCTCCTGATCACCGGAAAAGAATCGAATCCCCAGAAACGAACATGGGGAAGAGCTTGCGCTCTTCCCCATGCGGTGGACGGTGGTCCGTCCAGGATGTCGCGCAGAGGTCGCCGGAGGCAACCTGCGGAACGTCCTCGTGTTACGCCGCGAGCGCGCCCTTCGCCTTCTCGGCGAGCTTGCCGAAGGCGGCCGCGTCGTGCACGGCGATGTCCGCCAGCACCTTGCGGTCGAGGCCGATGCCGGCCTTGGACAGGCCGTTCATGAAGCGGCTGTAGCTCAGGCCGTGCAGGCGGGCCGCCGCGTTGATGCGGGTGATCCACAGGCTGCGGAAGTTGCGCTTCTTCTGCTTGCGGCCGATGTAGGCGTACTGCAGCGCCTTGGTGACCGCCTGCTTGGCGACGCGGAAGACCTTGCGACGGGCGTTGTAGTAGCCGCGCGCGGACTTGATGACCTTCTTGTGGCGGCGACGTGCGGTGACGCCACGCTTGACTCGTGCCATGACTCAGATCCTCGACTCAGAGATAGGGAAGCATGCGATCCAGACGGCCGGCGTCCTCGGCGCGGACGTGGTTCGTCTGCCGCAGGTTGCGCTTCCGCTTGGTGCTCTTCTTCGTGAGGATGTGGCTCTTGAAGGCGTGGCCGGCCTTGTACTTCCCGGAAGCGGTCTTCCGGAAACGCTTGGCCGCCGCCCGGTTGGTCTTGATCTTGGGCATTGTCGTGTCCTGACGTTCTTCGTGACTGGCCAAGGGCGGTGGCGCGAGGCCACGCTTTCCGTCCTGCCCATGCCGGCTTGTAGGCCGCACGCCTGCGCGCGCGACGGGTTCCATGAAAACGAACGACCCGGCCGAAACCGGGTCGCGCATTATGCAGGCCTCAGGAAGCCTTTGCAATTCAGCGGGTTCCCCCGCGAACCGTTCAGGTCTTCTTCTTCGGCGCGATCATCATCACCATCTGGCGCCCTTCCAGGCGCGGGCGCTGCTCGATGACCACCTCGTCGCCGAGGTCGGCCTCGATCTTCTGCGCCATGGCCAGCCCCAGCTCCTGGTGCGCCATCTCGCGGCCGCGGAAGCGGATGTTGACCTTGACCTTGTCGCCCTCCTCGATGAAGCGGCGCAGGTTCCGCAGCTTGATCTCGTAGTCGCCGGAGTCGGTGGTCGGGCGGAACTTGAGTTCCTTGAGCTCGACCTGCTTCTGCTTCTTCTTGGCGGCCGACGCCTTCTTCTGCGCCTCGAACCTGAACTTGCCGTAGTCCATGATCCGGCAGACCGGCGGATCCGCGTTCGGCTGGATCTCGACCAGGTCGAGGCCGTCCTCCTCGGCGAGGCGCAGGGCCTCGTCGCGCGAGAGCACGCCCACCATTTCGCCGTCCGCACCGATCACGCGCACGCGCGGCACGCGGATCTCGAGGTTCTTGCGGTTCTGCTTCTCGGTACTGATTCGTGGATCCTCTTGGAGTTCTCGGCGCCGCCACTCCCGGGGAGCGGCGGCGGAATGACATCAGGGCGAGCCCTGCGGCGCGGATTCTGCACGCAGCCGGGCGGAGAACGCGTCAACGGCCATGCTGCCCAGGTCTTCCCCGGATCGCGTGCGCACCGCGACGGTCCCGTCCTCACGCTCGCGGTCCCCGATCACCAGCAGATACGGGACCCGCTTGAGCGTGTGGGCGCGAATCTTATAGCCGATTTTTTCGTTCCGCAAATCCGCTTCGACCCGGAATCCTTGATTTGCAAGGGTTTTCCGAACGGCCTCCACGGCATCGGCCTGGGCGTCGGTGATGTTCATCACGACTGCCTGCACCGGCGCCAGCCACGCCGGGAACTGGCCGGCGTGGTGCTCGATCAGGATGCCGATGAAACGCTCCATCGAGCCGACGATCGCCCGGTGCAGCATGACGGGATGGCGGCGCTGGCTGTGCTCGTCGACGTACTCGGCGCCGAGGCGGCCGGGCATCATGAAGTCCACCTGCATGGTGCCCAGCTGCCAGGTGCGGCCGATGGCGTCGCGCAGGTGGTACTCGATCTTGGGGCCGTAGAAGGCGCCCTCGCCCGGCAGCTCCTGCCAGTCCACGCCGCAGGCGCCCAGCGCGGCGCGCAGGGCGCCTTCGGCCTTGTCCCAGGTGGCGTCGTCGCCGAGGCGCGATTCCGGACGCAGGGCGATCTTGACCTGGATGTCCTCGAAGCCGAAGTCGGCGTAGACCTTCAGCGCCTGGCGGTGGAAGGCGGTGACCTCGGCCTCGACCTGGTCCTCGGTGCAGAACACATGGCCGTCGTCCTGGGTGAAGCCGCGCACGCGCAGGATGCCGTGCAGGGCGCCGGACGGCTCGTTGCGGTGGCAGGCGCCGAACTCGCCGTAGCGGATCGGCAGGTCGCGGTAGCTGTGCAGGCCGTGGTTGAAGATCTGCACGTGGCCGGGGCAGTTCATCGGCTTGAGCGCGTAGGTGCGCTTCTCCGACTCGGTGAAGAACATGTTCTCCTTGTAGTTGTCCCAGTGCCCGGACTGCTTCCACAGGGAGACGTCCAGCACCTGCGGGCACCGCACCTCCTGGTAGCCGGAATCGCGGTACACGCCGCGCATGTACTGCTCGACCACCTGCCAGATCGCCCAGCCCTTGGGATGCCAGAAGATCAGGCCGGGCCCCTCCTCCTGGAGGTGGAAGAGCTCCTGCTGCTTGCCGATCCGGCGATGGTCGCGCTTCTCCGCCTCCTCGATCCGCTGGATGTAGGCGGCAAGCTGCTTCTTGTCCGCCCAGGCGGTGCCGTAGATGCGCTGCAACTGCTCGTTCTTGGCGTCGCCGCGCCAGTAGGCGCCGGAGATGCGGGTCAGCTTGAACACCTTGAGGAAGCGTGTGTTCGGCACGTGCGGGCCGCGGCACATGTCGACGTATTCCTCGTGGTGGTACAGGCCCATCTGGGTCTCGTCGGGCATGTCCTCGATCAGGCGCAGCTTGTAGTCCTCGCCGCGGGCCTTGAAGACCTCGATGACCTCGGCGCGCGGCGTCATCCGCTTGACGACGTCGTAGTCCTTGTCGATGAGTTCGCGCATGCGCTGCTCGATCGCGGCGAGGTCGTCCGGCGTGAACGGGCGCTCGTACCAGATGTCGTAGTAGAAGCCCTCTTCGATCACCGGCCCGATCACCATCTTCGCGGTCGGGTAGAGCTGCTTGACGGCATGGCCCACGAGGTGCGCGCAGGAGTGACGGATGATCTCCAGCCCCTCCTCGTCCTTCGGGGTGATGATCTGCAGCGTGGCGTCGTGGTCGATGGGGTCGCAGGCATCCACCAGCCGGCCATCCACGCGGCCGGCCACGGTGGCCTTGGCGAGGCCGGGGCCGATGGACTGGGCGACCTCCATCGTGGTGACGACGTGGTCGAACTCGCGGCGGCTGCCGTCGGGGAGCGTGATCGTGATCATGGTCATGGATGCGGGAACGGGTGGCTGCGGCGGGGCACGAAAAAGGCGCCACGAGGGCGCCTTCCGGAGGTCGGGCCTCGTAGACGGCTAGCGCTGGAGACGGGTAGTGCTCATGTCGCACGCTCGACCGGCGTTTCCGCGGGCCACCTGGTTCCGGAAAAGGGCGGTCGATTCTAGCAGCGGCACGGGCGCAGCCGCGAGGGCCGCCCGCCGGAGGCTCAGGCGCCGGCGTTTCCGTCGTCGGGTCGCCCGGACTGGACGCGATAGCGGGCCAGCAGGGTTCCTGCGACGCGCTCGGCCGCGGCATCGGCCACCTCGCGCATGACGGGATTTCCCATCTCCGCGGTCGTGGCACGGAACAGCGCCAGCCAGCGCGCGAACAGCCCGGCGTCCAGTCCAGGCAGGGCCAGGTGGCGCTGCACCGGCGCGCCCCGGAAGCGACGCGTGCCGCGCAGCATCGCCGACCAGAAGTCCACGAGCTGGGCCAGGTGCTCCGGCCAGTCGTCGACGTGGCGCTCGAACAGCGGGCCGAGCACGGCGTCGGCACGCACGCGGGCGTAGAAGCCGTGCACCAGCCGCTCCACTTCGGCTTCGGTGCACAGCTCGGGACCCGGCCTCGGCCGGTCGTCGTCGGATTCCATCGCTGTTCCTCGGCAGTGACGGTCGGCGGCGGTGGACCCGCCGCCGACCAGTGTGGGCGCCCCGGCATGCGACCGCATTGATCCGGATCACGGCGGCCCGGCGCCGCGGGCCGCATGCTGCGGTCTCCGCCGACCGGAGGCCCCCCGATGCCCGACGCCCCGCCGACCCTGCGCTTCCTCGGCGCCGCCGACACCGTCACCGGCTCGCGCTACCTGGTCGAGGCCGGCGGACGCCGCATCCTCGTCGACTGCGGCCTGTTCCAGGGCTACAAGAAGCTGCGCGAGCGCAACCGCGCCGACTTCCCGGTCGACCCGGCCAGCATCGACTGCGTCCTGCTCACCCACGCCCACCTCGACCACAGCGGCTACATCCCGGCCCTGGTGCGGGACGGCTTCCGCGGCGAGGTGCTGTGTACGCCGGCCACGCGCGACCTCTGCGAACTGCTGCTGCCCGACAGCGGACACCTGCTGGAGGAGGAGGCGCGCTACGCGCTGCGCAAGGGCTATTCGAAGCACGCCACGCCCATTCCGCTCTACACGGAGGAGGACGCCCGCGCCAGCCTGCGCCACATCCGTACCCGCCCCTTCGACGCAGCGTTCGAGGTCGGCCCCGGCATCCGCGCCCGCTTCCTGCACGCCGGGCACATCCTCGGCGCCGCGCAGATCCATCTCGAGGTCCAGGGTATCCGCCTGCATTTCAGCGGCGACCTGGGGCGCCCGCACGACCCGCTGATGCGCGCGCCCGCACCGCTGCCGGCCTGCGACGTGCTCGTCTGCGAATCCACCTACGGCAACCGGGTCCACCCGGCCATGGACCCCGAGCAGGAACTGGCGCCGGTGATCCGGCGTGTGGCGGCGCGCGGCGGCACGATCGTGGTGCCGGCCTTCGCGGTCGGCCGCGCGCAGGCGCTGATGCTCGACATCGCGCGCCTGCGGCAGAAGGGCGAGATCCCCCCGCTGCCGGTGTTCCTCAACAGCCCCATGGCGATCGACGCGACCGAGCTGTACCGGCGCCACCACGACGAACACTGCGTGCCCGAGACCGAGTGCAGCGGCATGTACGGGATCGCGACCCTGGTGCGCACGGTCGAGGAGTCCATCGCGCTCAACCGGCGCCGCGGGCCGATGATCATCCTCTCCGCCAGCGGCATGGCCACCGGCGGCCGGGTGCTGCACCACATCGCCGCCTTCGCGCCCGAGCCGCACAACGCGATCCTGCTCTCCGGCTACCAGGCCGCGGGCACGCGTGGCGCCGCCCTCGCAGGCGGCGCGACCTCCCTGCGCATGTTCGGCCGGGAGGTTCCGATCCGCGCCGAGGTCGTCCAGCTGCAGAGCCTGTCCGGCCACGCCGACGCCGCCGAGCTGGTCGCATGGATGGGCGCGCAGCGCGACGCACCGGCCATCACCTACCTCACCCACGGCGAGCCGGACGCGGCCGACGCCCTGCGCCTGCGCGTCCGCCACACCCTCGACCGCGCCTGCCGCGTCCCCGAGCACATGGAGCGCGTCGCCCTGGCCGCCGGCTCGCGCTGACGGGTGGCGCTCGGGCGGTACGGGGGGGGCGACAGGGCACCGCGCCACGGCGCGCCGCTGCGGTTCCCGGGGGCACGTCGTGTCGGGCACGGGCAGGATGGCGTCGGCCGATATCCGACAGGTATCCGGAGACAGGGCGGCAGACACACGCCATGCAGGGCGCGCGGAGGTATGCGGCACGCATTCGACCCGGTCTTCCGTGGCGACGCAGGCCCTGCGCGATGGGAGCGCCCTCCTCGCTGCTGCGGCCGGGCCTTCCGGTGGGCAGTCGCCTCCGAGACGCCGGATGCAGGCGCGCGTTCGTCGCCGTCGGGAAGCGACAAGCGGAGTCGGGAGTGCTGTGCTGTGCGGTTCGCCTGCGGCCTCGGCCCTGGCGCCGCCGGCCCAGGGAATGGCCGGCCTTCCGATCAGGTCCACCCGGGCCGTGGCGCCGAGGTGGTGGGCGGTACAGGGTTCGAACCTGTGACCCCTACCATGTCAAGGTAGTGCTCTACCGCTGAGCTAACCGCCCTGATCGGGCCGCGCAGTGTAGCGGGAGCTGGCCCTGTGCACAACTGGTTCCCGCTCGGCGCACGCTGCCGTAGAACGAAGCTCTTCGCGAGGGAACGTCTGGGGAGATCATGTCGGCAGAGAACGTGTATCGCCACTTTTACAGGACACTGCGGCTCGGTGCCGCCGAGCTCAGTGATGGTGGAGGCCCATTCGGCTTCGACGTCACAACCGCTCTCGAATTCGACTATCTCATCGAACGCTACGATTGCGACGTCATCATAGAAACCGGCAGCAACGTCGGTGATACCACGGAGTATCTTGCACGCGCCTATCCGAACCGAACGATCATCACCTGCGATGTCGTCGACAGATACGTCGACCTGGTGCGGCGCCGGGTCGGTTTCATGCCGAACACGATCGTGGAGAAGATGGATTCGCCCGACCTGATCAGGAAGTACGCACCCCGATTCCGGAGGCCGCTGTTCTACCTCGACGCGCACTGGTACGACGCGTGGCCCTTGGAGCGCGAACTGGCGCTCATCAATGTCGGCGTGGTGTGCGTCGACGATTTCGACATAGGCCATCCGCGCTTTGGCTTCGACAGCTACAACGGCATCAAGTGCGACGGCGCTCTGCTAGGGCGCTTCGCCGAGAAGATCCCAGTCCACTATACGAACAATCCCGAAGCAGAGTACGAACTGCCCTGCCTGCAGCCTGGTCGCCGCGGCGGAAAAGCCTATTTCCAGATCGGCATGGGCATCGACTACCTCCAGTGCCACCGCTATTTCCGGCAGCGTCCGACACCGGGCGGCGAGGCGCCTCGAGCGGATCCCGGACCGATTGTCAGGCCCTGAGCGCCTCGGCCTTGATCTTCTGGATCTGATCGCGCACCCGCGCGGCCTCCTCGAACTCCAGGTCCTGGGCGTGCCTGTACATGGCCTGTTCGAGCTGCTTGATGCGGGTGGCGAGCTCGGCGGGCGAAAGCGCCGCGTAGTCGATGCGCTCCTCCGCCACGGCGGTCGCCTTCTTCCTGCCGCGTCCCTTGCCGACCTTCTCCATCTCCGGCTCGGCGCGGGCGCCTTCCATGACGTCCATGATCGCGCGCTGCACCGACTGCGGCGTGATGCCGTGCTCGCGGTTGTATTCGACCTGCTTCGCGCGGCGGCGGTCGGTCTCCTCGATCGCGGCCTGCATCGAGCGGGTGATCCGGTCGGCATAGAGGATGGCCTTGCCGCGCACGTTGCGGGCGGCACGGCCGATGGTCTGGATCAGCGAGCCGGACGACCGCAGGAAGCCCTCCTTGTCCGCGTCGAGGATCGCCACCAGCGACACCTCGGGCATGTCCAGTCCCTCGCGCAGCAGGTTGATGCCGACCAGCACGTCGAACTTGCCCAGACGCAGGTCGCGGATGATCTCGGTGCGCTCGACGGTGTCGATGTCGGAGTGCAGGTAGCGCACCTTGACCTCGTGCTCGGCGAGGTACTCCGTGAGGTTCTCCGCCATGCGCTTGGTGAGGGTGGTGATCAGCACGCGGTCGCCCATCGCCACGCGTGCGTGGATCTCGCTCAGCACGTCGTCGACCTGGGTCGCGACCGGGCGGATCTCCACCTCGGGATCGACGAGGCCGGTCGGCCGCACCACCAGCTCGATCACCTGGTCGCCCGATTTCTCGAGCTCGTACTTCCCGGGCGTCGCGGAGACGAACACCATGCGCGGCGCGCGCAGCTCCCACTCCTCGAAACGCAGCGGGCGATTGTCCAGCGCCGACGGCAGCCGGAAGCCGAACTCGACCAGCGTCTCCTTGCGCGCGCGGTCGCCGCGGTACATGCCGCCGATCTGCGGCACGGTGACGTGCGACTCGTCGAGCACCAGCAGGGCGTCCGGCGGCAGGTAGTCGAACAGCGTGGGCGGAGGCTCGCCGGGCGCACGCCGGGTCATGTGCCGCGAGTAGTTCTCGATGCCCTGGCAGAAGCCGACCTCGGCCATCATCTCCAGGTCGAAGCGGGTGCGCTGCTCCAGGCGCTGGGCCTCGACCAGCTTGTTGTTGGCGTACAGCCATTCGAGCCGCTCCTTCAGCTCGACCTTGATCGTCTCGATGGCGTTGAGCACGCTCTCGCGCGTGCTGGCGTAGTGGGTCTTGGGGTAGATGGTGTAGCGCGGGATCCTGCGCAGCATCTCGCCGGTGAGCGGATCGAACAGGCTCATGTTCTCGATCTCGCCGTCGAACAGCTCGATGCGGACGGCCTCGGCGTCGGACTCGGCCGGGAACACGTCCACGACCTCCCCGCGCACGCGGTAGGTGCCGCGCCGCAGCTCGACGTCGTTGCGCGTGTACTGCAGTTCGGTGAGCTGGCGGATCAGCTGGCGCTGGTCGATGTGCTCCCCCTTGGCCAGGATCAGGCGCAGGGAGAGATAGTCCTCGGGGTCGCCCAGGCCGTAGATCGCCGACACCGTAGCCACGATCAGCGCATCCGGGCGAGAAAGCAGGGCCTTGGTCGCGGCCAGCCGCATCTGCTCGATGTGGTCGTTGATCGAGCTGTCCTTCTCGATGTAGGTGTCCGAGGCCGGGACGTAGGCCTCCGGCTGGTAGTAGTCGTAGTAGCTGACGAAGTACTCGACCGCGTTCTTCGGGAAGAACGACTTGAACTCGCCGTAGAGCTGGGCCGCCAGGGTCTTGTTCGGCGCCATGACGATGGTCGGCCGCTGCACCGCCTGGATCATGTTGGCGATGGTGAAGGTCTTGCCCGAGCCGGTGACGCCCAGCAGCGTCTGGTGCGCCAGGCCGGCCTCGAAGCCCTCGATCAGGCGACGGATGGCCGCCGGCTGGTCGCCGGTGGGCTTGTACGGGGAGACCAGCTCGAAACGTTCGCTCATGACGACGGCACATGGGGGCGGCGGGGCCGAAAGTACAGCAGCCAGGCCCCTGCGCGTCGCGGTGGGGACAGCTTGCAGCAGGCTTTGCGAGGACGCGCGCCCCGCGGCAGGCGGATTTCCTACCGCCGGCGGCGCCATCGTCGGGCGGCGGGCGCCCGGGGCCGCGCGGCAGGCTGTGCGTCCGCACCCGCCAGGACGGCGCACGATGCAGAGGACGCACAGCCGGGGCCTGACCCTGATCGAATTGCTGACCGTGCTCGCGGTCGTCGCGGCGATCGCGGGCCTTGGCCTGCCTGCGCTGCGGGACGTGGGCGACCGCGCCCGCGCGAGCAATGCCCTCCACCACCTGAGCGCGACGCTGGCCAGCGCCAGGACGACCGCCATCCACCGCCGCCAGCCGGTGACGGTCTGCCCCGCGGGCCCCGACGGGCGCTGCCGGAACGACCCGACGTGGAGCGGCGGCTGGCTGATCTACCTGGATCCCGGACGCAGGGACCAGCCCGCGAGCGAGGCCGACGTGCTGCGCAGGATCGACGGCGACCGTCGCATCGCCCTCGCCACCACGGCGGGCCGCCTGCGCGTGCGCTTCCAGCCGGACGGCCGCAGCGGCGGCAGCAACCTGAGCATCCGCCTGTGCAGCACCGGGCCGCGCGCCCGCCTGCTGGGCCGGGTGGTGGTCAGCAACAGCGGACGCACGCGCAGCGAACGCCCCGCCGGCACCGAGCCCTGCCCGTTCGTGCCGTGAGCACGCACGGGGCTTGACCCGCATCATCGGCAGGCTAAAATGTGCGACCCCGCCCGAATAGCTCAGCTGGTTAGAGCACTTGACTGTTAATCAGGGGGTCGCTGGTTCGAGTCCAGCTTCGGGCGCCAAGATCCAACGAAGAAGCCCCGCCATCGGCGGGGCTTCTTCGTTTCCGGGTTCCGGGTTCCGGTCTAGTGGCCGGATGCAGCGCTACCAGCACTCCTGCAGCGTCGCCGGGCTGCTGTCGTTGCCCTTCGCCGTCTTCGCACCCGTGTTCCGCAAGGTCAGCATGCCGCAGCGGTCCTTCTCCTGCCCGCCAGCGGCCAGCGGCTGGGCGCTGAGCGTGAACGCATGGTCGGTCACGGCCGCATCGATCCTGTAGAACGCCGTGCCCGTGCGCGGCGAGTGCGTCGGCAGGTTGACGCCGACATAGGAGTTGTTGGTGGTGTGATGCCGCTCGAGCAGTTGGGAGAACTCGACGAGGTCGGCCTTGACCTGCCCGCGGCGCCCCTTGCGCACGCTGTCCTGATAGCTCGGGATGGCGATGGCGGCGAGGATCGCCACCACCGCCACCACGATCATCAGCTCGATGAGGGTGAATCCGGAGTTCCTGTTCGTCTTCATTGCCGCGCCCCCTGAGGCCGTCGCGTTGTTCATCGGATCTGGCGCCACGACTGCCGGCCGCAGCCGCGCGCCAGGTACATGGGCTGGCTGCCCGCCGTCTGCACCACCAGGTCGCAGGTACGGTTGAGTTCCGCCTCGATCTGCTCCGCCGTGGCGCCCGCGCCGAGGGCCTGCGGCGGCGGCGGCAGCACGACCGCGATCTCGGTCACCGGCGCATCGCCGCCCGTCTCCAGCGCGACGCCGCCGGCAGGTTCGCCGAGCGGGCTCGCGGTGGGGCTGCCGATGCGCAGGTTGCCGAGCGAGGGCAGGCCGCTCAGCGCATTCAGCGCGTAGAGCCAGTTCCGGCCGCCGCCGGCGCAGGCATCGGAGCTGCCCGGCTCAAAGGTGGTGAAGAAGACGATGCCGTTCTGCAGCCTCGGGTAGCCCACGAAGCGCTCGCCCGCCAGGGTAGCCCTCTCGTTCTGGACCAAGGCGAGGTCCAGGTACCAGCCGGCATGGCTCATGTAGTTGACGGCACTGGCGGTCACATTGCGGACGTCAGGGTCGGCCGCGCTCGGCGAGAGCGTCTGGCGCTGCAGCGGCCGCGTGACCGGCTCGCCGTTGTCCCAGACGCCGTAGAAGCGCTGCAGGCTGGTGTCGGCGGCATCGTTCTCGAACGCGAAGCTGCCGGTTCCGAAGTAGAGCATGACGCCGCCGCCGGGTCCGGTCGCGGCCTCGAGACCGCCAGTGATGGGCTGCGGGTTGCCTTGGTCGTCGGTCGCCGTGAACAGCGGCTGGTCGTACGCCAGCGAGTCGTCGCGGAGATCGAACTTCCAGATGTTGCCGCGCTGGTCGGCGCCATACACCGTATCCGCGTAGCCGTCGGTGCCCTGGATCTGGCTGCCATTGTCCGGGCTGGACCGCCAGCGATCGAGGACGATGATGTTCCCGAGGCCGTTCTGGACGCGGTCGCGATCCGCGCCATGCGAGCGGGTCGCCGCGATGGTGCGCGTCTGGCCCGTCCTCATGTCGACCACGAACAGCACCGGGTCGTTGTTGTCGCTGCCGTAGCCGTTGCCGAACACCGCGACCCAGGTCGGCGTGTTGCCGCGCAGCACCGGCACGACGACGGGCTTGCTCACCACGTGGCCGATGTCCCGCCAGACCTCGCGCCCGCGCATCTGGTCGCTGATCTCCCACAGCACGGCGTTGGCGGAGAAGCTGGAGGGATTGCTGATGTCGAGCGCGAACACGCCCCTGCCGCCGGCGCCCGCGGTCCCCACCGCGACGGTGCGCCAGTCGTTCGCACCGAAATAGGCGTCGGACACGGTCACCGGGCCGTCCACGTAGTAGCGGTGCTGGAACTTCTGGTTGTCGCGGTCCTCGGGGCGGTACGGGAACGCCAGGTTCCCGAGGTGCCCGACGGCGGTCGTCGGGATGTAGGCGAAGGCTTCCGTGCCGCTGTCGCCGTTGAAGGCGTGGAACATGCCGTCGTTGGCGCCGACCAGCACCAGCGGCGCGCGGTCGGCCTTGCGCGCCAGATAGTCGCGGTAGCGCAACGGGTCCTGTTCGGTGCCGGCGAGCCCGGCGTAGCCGTAGTTGTCGCGGGGGGAGGCGATGACCGGCGTGGAGTTGACGATGTCGCCCAGCGGCGTGGTGCGGTCGCGGAAGGTGCCGCCGTTGCGGACTTCCCGCGAGGCGTCGCCCATGAGGTACCTCAGGAAATCCTGCACCGAGCCGAGCTGCGCAAGATCGCTGCCGGTGCAGCGCGCCCTGCCGTTGCTGCAGAGCAGAGCGCGACGCTCCGTGTCGTTCGCGCCGAACGCGGCCGGCGCGAACGGCGCCAGCTGGGGCCTGGCGTCGTTGTTGCCGTGCCCCCGGCCGACCACCGTGTTCCGCGCCCGCACGTCCGGTGCCGGCAGTCGCTGCGCCGCATCCCACAGGCGCGTATAGCTGATCTCACCCGCCGTCGCGACCGGGCGCTCGGCGATGAGGCGCGAGTACCAGTCGGTCCCGTTGTTGCCCGAGGTGAAGCTCGGAGTGACCGTGAACGAGCTCTCGCCCACGCGCGCGCCGGTGAGACCGAGGCTGCCCGAAGGACTTTCGCCGCCGCCGACCGAGGCGAGCACGCGCTGCATCGCCTCGGTGACGTCCACGGGCGTCTTCGCGTTCACGAAGTCGCCGCGGGCGTTGATGGTCCCGTGCCAGATCTCGTCGACGGTGGGTGCGCCATCCGAGCTTCTCGGATTCCCGGCGGCGTTCCAGTTCGGCGGATTCGCGAACGGGTCGGCCGTCGCCGCCTCGTTGACGTCGAAGATCGCGCCGCGCGCGCCCAGGGTGACGCCGTAGAAGTTCATGTGCAGGTTGGACTGGCAGTCCAGGCGCGGGTCCGGGTTCGCGCCGCGGCATGCGTCCGGCACCGGGACCTGGCCGGCGGGGAAGCCGGCGCCGGTACGCAGGGGCGCGAGGCCGCCGCTGGCCGTGTCGAGGTAGTAGCGCGCGGCGATGTCCGCGATCGTGTTGCTGAAGTTGTCCGCGAACGGGGCCCCCATGTTGCCGTCCACGTTGCCGACGTTGGTAGGCCCGGTGTTGCTGTTGGTGAAGCCGTCGGTGAACAGCATGCCGCCGTTCTTCTGGCAGGCGTAGACGATCGGCGCCCCAGCGTCGGTGCGACGGAACTGCTCGCCCAGGTGGGCCACGGCGTCGCGGTTCGGCGTGCCGCCCCCCGCGTTCACCAACCCGCCTGCCTGCAGACCGAAGAAACTCTGGTACAGCGGGGCGCGTTCCGTCGGCATCTCGTGCATCGTCACGTTGACGCGATTGTTGATCGTGAAGTAGCCGATCCGCATGTTGTTGACGCTGTACACCGCGTGCGTCATCGAACCCACCATCGCCAGCAGGCGGCTGCGGTGGTACTGGAACCAGTTGGCGAAGTTCTGGATGGCGGCGTTGTAGGCCTGCTGCGTCGTGTAGTTCGCCAGCTTGATCTCGTAGCGGCGCATGTTGCAGCCCGGGCCGCAGGCGTTGTTCACGATCGGCCGGTACTGGTCCTGGGTCCGGTACCCGGGAGGGGCCGGATCGTTGGCCGGCAGGTAGAAGGTCGCGGGGAAGTAGTCGAAGGCGACCGTCGTGTTGCTGGTGATGCTCCTGGCGGCCGTCGACCAGCTGTTGCCCTGGCGGTGCCGCATCCCCCGCCCCGCGAGATCGGGGATGCTCATGCCATTGAGCATCTGGAAGGTCTCGCCGGTGTTCGCGCGGTTGGCCGTGAGGTTGTAGACGACGTTGTAGGCGCGCGAGAAGCTGTTGCCGTAGATCGCCGGGTTGCGCGGGTCCGCACGGGTGGCGCTGGGGGTCGCGTTCGGCCAGAGGCTGCCGTCGGCGTTCCGCCAGGGCTCATAGGTGATGCCGGGGTTGAAGTAGCCCGCGTTGTAGACGTGCGATCGGGCGAAGCCGAACGCATCCAGCGGGGGAATGGCGCGTCCGGGGCTGTACGAGCTGTTGTAGCCGTCGTGGGGGAACAGGTAGAGGTAGCAGTCCGTCGAGTTGTTGCTGCAGGCCGCGCCGACGTTGAAGAACGAACCGTTGTTGGCGAAGAAGCTCGAGTTCGAGCTGTTCCACTGCATCCTGCCGTCGCCGCCCGGGAAGAGGCGCTCGAACGTCATCGAGTTCGAGTCGTCCACGGCCATGATGAAGGCGGGCGCGACCGGGGTGCCGAGGCTGAGCGGATACTGAGCGAGCTGTCCCTGCCCCTGCGCAGCGCGCACGGGCGCCGAGAGGCCCCCGAGGGCGCTGAGGAGGAAGACCAGGGCGCCGAGCGCGAATTTGTTCGCAGTCATGGCTGTCCTTATGGGAGGTAGACGGTATCGACGACCACGCGGGCGCTGGCCGTGGGCGGGTTCGTGGCGTCCGACGGCTGGACGTCGGCAGCGAAGGCGGAGATCTGGTAGGTCAGGTCCGTGTTCTCGCTCAGCGGGCGCACGCCCTGGCCGAGCCCGCCGCCACCCGGACTGCACTGGTCGATGCGGCGCGTACGCACCTCGCGCAGCGCCGCGATGTCGATGGCCTCCGACCAGGCGGCCGGGTCGAACGACGGATCGCAGCGCTCCTGGTCGGCGTTGAACGAGCCGCTGCCGGGACCGAGGGCGTGCAGGATGTCGTTCTCCTGCTGGCGCGCGAGGCTCTCCGCGTTCTGGAAGGCCCGGTTGGCCGCCAGGTAGGCGCCCGTCATCCGCTCCTGCAGGCTGGCGACCTGCATGCCGGTGACGCCGATGAGCGCAAGGAGGATGAGCAGGACGAGCGCCACGTACAGCACCGCGCCGCGCTGGCGCTGCCGGCCCGGGCGTTCGAGGATCGGTCGGCGCATTGGATTCCGGACGGCCATGGGCTCAGTTCCCGAACAGCCGGTTGCGCAGGGCAACCGTGGTTTCGTAGGCGTTGCGCGCGCGCGTATCGCCGGCGGACGGCGTCAGCTGGACGCCGAGGACGTGGTATTCGCTCCCCTCCTCGCCCCGCACGACGGCGGCCGGATTGGGGCTCCGCACCAGCAGGCCCATGTGCACGGCGCCCACCAGGCGCCAGGTGGCGGCTGCGGCCTCGCTGGTGGCGGCATTGCCCAGGCCACCGCTCCCGGCCGGATGCACCTCGCCGATGTAGCCGGTCGGCCGGTTGGCGCTGGTTCCGCTGATGCCGTAGGCGAACTGCAGCGTCTCCACCCCCTCGACGAGCTCCTCGACTTCGCTGCTGCCCGGGCCGGTGTAGCGGAGCCGGTACAGGGCCGGTTCGCCCACAGGGTTGAGCCCCACGTAGTAGAAGATGCTCTCGGCGCGGAACAGCTGCGCATTGCCCGGCTCGAAGTGGTTGCGGAAACCGAGCTGACCCGCGCCCACCACCGCCTCGACGCTGCTGCTGCCCTCGGCGATGCCCGGGCTGGTGAAGACGGTCACGAACGAGCAATCGGCGACGCCCAGGAACTGCGGCGTCCCCGCCAGCCCGGCGCGAAGCACCGGTCCCCGTTCCGCGTCGAAGCCGATGGTCGGCGCATTGCCTGCTCCCGGGTTGAAGCCCGTCACCGGAACGCCGTCGGGCGCGAGGAAGCGCAGCGCAAGCACGTCGCTGCCGGCGACGGCGCGACCGGCGACTTCCGGAGGCAGTGCGGGCGTCCACTGACTGGCGTCGCCGATGCTGGGCGTGGCGGGCAGGGTCCGGGCGGCGCCGGAACCGGTGCCGTTCGCCTCGTAGCCCTGCATCGAGATGTGGAACTGCTGGTGCGCCGGCAGCGCGTTGTAGGCCGCCTCGGTCCCCGCCGTCGCGCTGGCGAGCGTGAAGGTGGCCGGCCCCTGCAGGAGATGGGTCTGGTCGTTGACGCAGCCGAAGTGCCCGGCCATGCGCAGGTCGCGCTGCAGATAGTCCACCGCGAAGCGGCTGCCCTCCTGCACGCGCGAGGCGCCCTCGGAAAGCTGGTACGCCGCGCGGGAGGCCGCGAAGATCTGGACCAGGCCCAGCATGAGCACGGCCCCGATGGCCAGCGCGACCATCAGCTCGACGAGGGAAACGCCGCGGACGGCGGGGCGCGCAGGATGGCTCATAGCGTCGCCTCCAGGACGAACTCGGTGATCTGCCGGTTCTCGGCTTCCTCCCAGCGCGCATCGGTCCATGCGATGCGGACCGTGGCGTGGTTGCCCACGACCGTCACCTGCGAACGCCCGTTGGGCAGCGCGCGCGAAACCCTGCAGCGCCACTGGTCGCGGGAGGTCTCGGGCCCCATGGTGCCGGCGACCTGGCAGGCGCCGGTGCCCGTCCACCCGGTCAGCCCGGCGTCCGCGTACAGGCCGCGCAGGCGATGCGTCGCGCGCACGGAGTCGAGCATCTCGTAGGCCAGGTTGGTGGCGACCGTGCGGTAGTTCGAGCTCTGCGTGAACCGCAGGCCCATGGTCTGCAGGAGCGCGAGGCCGAGCAGGCCGATGCCGAGGATCAGCAGCGCGATCAGCACTTCGATGAGCGAGAAGCCCTGGGCGCGCAGGCCGCGCGGCGAAAGCGTCATGCGGCGCATGGCTTGTTCTCCGTCTTGACCCGCCCGATGCGGGTGATGGTGATCTCGCGCCGCAGGTTTTCCCCTTCCTTGCAGCCGGTCGGCTCGATCGCGATCGTCGCGTCCGCGGTACCCTGCAGCCTGCCCCGGTTGTCGAAGGCGAAGCGGGTGCGCGAACTCTCGACCAGCACGTTGGCGGACGCGGCCGCCTGGCGCAGCACCTCGTAGCTCGCCGTGCTCCCCGCCTCGCCCTCGCTGCGCCGCGCCACCATCCAGCCCTCCGCGAGCGAGGTCCCCTCCTCGCATGCGTCGCCGCTTTTGCTGCCGCACAGCACGATCTCGCGTTTCATCGGATCGTTGAACGCGTAGTTGCTTCGCAGCGCCTCGGTCCGCGCCAGGTTGATCGCGGCGATCATCTCGTTGGTCGCCGTCGCGGCGCGATTGCTGCGGATGACGCCCTGGAAGCTCGGGAAGGCGATCGCGACCATGATCGCGAGCACCGCGATCGTGACCATGAGCTCGATGAGGGTGAATCCGCGGGTGCGCGGTGCCATGCCGGTGTCTCCCCTGGTGTCGGCGCGGCGATCCTAGGCACTCGACGCGGCAGGCGCACGCCGCGGGCGACAAGCGGCGGCCGAAGGGCGATGAACGTCGTGTGAGGGCGGCAGAAGCCGTCGCCCCCCCCCGGACGATGCGCGCAGAGGCGCCGGCGTCGCGAACCGACCGATGGACGCAATCACGTGGAAGAGCCCGTCCCAGGTGGACGCGTGGTGGTGCCTTCCCCGCGTTCCTCGCGCCGGCGCGCCGGACGGGCGCTCCCGGTCGCAGACAGACAGCCCGCCGGGCCGTCGCGTCCCTACGCGACGACGCGGTAGCAGGGCTTGTAGTCGCCGGCGATCTTCATGCGCCGCTGCTCGACGAAGGCGCGCAGGAGCGCGTCGAGGTGCTGCATGAACTCCGGGTCGCCATGGATCTCGAACGGCCCGTGGGCCTCGATCCGGCGCATGCCGTCCTCCTTGACGTTGCCCGCCACGATGCCCGAGAAGGCACGGCGCAGGTCCGCCGCCAGAAGGTGGACCGGCCGGTCGCGGTGCAGGTCCAGCCCCCGCATCGCCTCGTGCGTCGGCACGAACGGCTGCTGGAACTCGAACGGGATGTGCAGCGTCCAGTTGAAGAAGAAGGCGTCCTGCGTCTCCAGGCGGTGCTGCCGGACCCGGCGCACGCCCTGGAGCATCTCGCGGGCCACCTCGGCGGCATCCTCGATGATGATCCGGTAGCGGGAGGTCGCGGCCTCGCCCAGGGTGAGGCGGAGGAAGCGGTCGATCTGCTCGAAGTAGCCTGCCGCCGAGCGGGGGCCGGTGAAGACCAGCGGGAACGGCAGCTCGGCGTTCGCCGGGTGCAGCAGGATGCCGAGCAGGTAGAGGATCTCCTCGGCCGTCCCCACGCCGCCGGGGAACACGATGATGCCGTGGCCCAGGCGGACGAAGGCCTCCAGGCGCTTCTCGATGTCGGGCAGGATGACCAGCTCGTTGACGATCGGGTTGGGCGACTCCGCCGCGATGATTCCGGGCTCGGTGATGCCGATGTAGCGGTTGTGCGTGCGCCGCTGCTTGGCGTGCGCGATGTTGGCGCCCTTCATCGGCCCCTTCATCGCGCCAGGGCCGCAGCCGGTGCCGATGTCGAGCCCGCGCAGGCCCAGCTGATAGCCGACGGCCTTGGTGTACTCGTACTCCTCGCGGCCGATCGAGTGGCCGCCCCAGCAGACGACGAGGTTCGGGTCCGCGTTGGCGATCAGGAGGTGGGCGTTGCGCAGGATCTCGAAGACGGCGCTGGTGAGCCCCTCGGAGGTCTGCAGGTCGAAGCGGCCGCTGTCCTCGATCTCGGTCGCGGTGTAGGCGATGTCGCGGACGACCGCGAACAGCAGCTCGGCCACGCCCTCGATGATGCGCCCGTCGACGAAGGCCATCGCCGGCGCGTTCTCGAGCATCAGCTTGATGCCGCGCTCCTGCTGCTGGACCTCGATGTCGAAGTCCGGGTAGAGCTCCTGCGCGGCGCGCGGATCGTCGGACTGGCTGCCGCTGGTCAGCACGGCCAGGGCGCAGCGCCGCAGCAGTTCGTGCCGCCCCCCGGTCGAGGCGTCCCTCAGGCGTGCCACCTCGTGGCGCGAGAGGACGGTGAGCCCGCCACGCGGGTAGACGCGGGTGCTGACGGTGGGGAGGCCGGAACGGTTGACGGTCATCGTGCTGGGCATGCGTGAGCGAGCCGGCGAATGTAGCACCGCCCGCCCCGCGCGCGCATGAGCGCCGAACGAAGAAGGGCCGGCATTTCCGCCGGCCCTTCGGGTGTCGCCTGCTTCGATCAGGTCGCCCGGATCAGAAGCGGTAGCGGAACGTCAGCTGCGCCGACCAGCGCGAGAGGCCGTTGTCGTCGTACAGACGCGGGGTCCAGACCTGGCTCTCGTTGAAGTCGTAGATGTACTTGCCGGTGGCCTCGTCGACGCCCCGGAAGTTCACCGCACGCAGGTCGGAGAACGGCGACTGCTCCTCGACGCGGCCCCAGTCCTTATTGATCAGGTTGCCGACGTTCATGATGTCGAGCACCAGCTCGCTCTTGTGCCCGGCGAAGAAGCCCGGGAACTCCTGGCTGACGCGGATATCGAACGTGTTCACCCAGCTGTTGCGGCTGCCGTTGCGCTCGGCCGGGCCGCCGGCGTAGCGGGCCAGGTCCGGGTGCTGGTTGAGCCACTCGAAGAACGCGTTCTCCATCTCGGCGCCGCCGGTGAACAGCACGTCGCCACGGCCGGCCGGCACGTACAGCAGGTCGTTGACGTAGCCGTCGCCGTTCATGTCGTTGAGGAAGCGCCAGCTGTACGGACGGCCCGCACGCCCCTCGTAGAGCACCGTGACCGAGGTGCGGTAGTCGCCGAAGAACGCCTTCTGCCAGCTCAGCGTACCGATGAAGCGGTCGCGGATCTCGTAGTTGGCGGTGGCGGCGACGTCCTCGTTCGGATCGACCACGGCGCGCGAGTTCCAGTTGGAGATCGCACGCGAGGAGGTCAGCGGGCTCACCTCGGTCGCCTCGGTGTGGGTGTAGCCCAGCGACCAGCCCCAGGTGTCGGTCAGCGGCTTGCTCAGGCTCACCGTCAGGGAGGTGCTGTCGCCCTTGTCGGTGTTCTTCATGAGGATGACACCGTCGTTGTGCCAGCCCGTGACGTTCTCGTAGCCCGGGGGCAGCTGACCGGCAGCGCGCAGCGCTGCGAGCTCGGCGTTCTGGTTGGCGCGGAAGCCGCCGCCGGCTGTCGCCGGATTGCCCCAGTAGATCGGCCTGCCGTCCTGGCCGATGGCCGTCGGCGCGCCGAGGTCCAGGCGCTCGAACATCAGGCCGTCCTTGTTGCGCATGTGGATCAGCTCGGCGCTGGCGACGATGCCGGCCCAGGGCAGCTCATGGTCGAACGCCAGGTTCGCCTTCCACACCGACGGCTGCTTGATGCCCGGCTCCATCAGGTTGACCATCATCGCGTAGCCCGCGGCCGCCGGCGGCGTGGTCGGGTTGTCCGGATCCGGGTTGAACGGCAGCGACGCCCAGATGGCCTCGCGCTCGGCCTGGGTCATGTCGGTGTTGAGCAGCGCGTCGTAGCCGATCAGGCCGAAACCGCTGTTCTGGTAGGAGTTGCCCACCCAGACGTTGGCGGCAGCGCCCTGGAACAGGCCGAGGCCGCCGCGCAGCTGGGTCGGACGATCGCTGTCGAAGGTGTAGTTGAACCCGAAGCGCGGCTGCCAGAAGTTGCTGTCGAGCGTCTGGCGGTTGTCGTAGCCGTAGATCTGCTGGACGAGCTGGTTGTGCATCGGCACGTCGTCGAGATCCGGAATGTCGACGCGCAGGCCGAACATCAGGCTCAGGTTGTAGTTGACCGCCCAGGTGTCCTGCAGGAACAGGCCGGTGTTGCGGTGCTTGTAGCGCATGGCCACGGAGTCGAGATCGAAGCCGGGCACCGGTGCGTTGAGGCGGTAGTTCCAGTACTGACCGTTGCGGAAGTGATCCAGGCTCGCGAACTCGTAGCTGCCCCAGATGTTCTGGGCGTACATGTTGTAGATGTCGTTCGACGTCCAGTCGAAGCCGAACTTCAGCGTGTGGTCGCCGACGTACAGGTTGCCCGCGAAGAACACGTCGAGCGTCTCGGTCTCGATCTGGTTGCCGTGACGGAACTGGTCCGTACCGAAACCGATGGTCGGGCGGCTGCTCTGGAAGCGATCGGCGTCCACGCTGTCGGGGGTGACGTTGATCGCGACCTGCGGCAGGCGCGCGTTGACGTTGCTGATCGAATCGTAGGTACGGCGGCCGACCTTCATCTCCGTCGAGAAGTTCGGGCTCCAGTCGCTGAACAGCTGCAGCACCTGCTGGTCGACGGTCTTGTCGATGTTGTACCAGCGCGAGCTCAGGCCGAGCGAGTTGTTGCCGAATCCGGCGATGACGGGATCGGTCTGCTCGACGCGCGAGATGCGCAGCGAGGCGCGGTGGTCGTCGGTGATGTTCCAGTCGATCTTGGCGGCGTATTCCTCGACTTCCTGCTTCAGGCTGCTCGGGATGCTGAGGTCGCCGATGTCGATGCCGTAGACGTCGCGGGCGATCTGCTGCGCCTCGGCGATGTCGGCCGCGGATACGTCCACGATGTTGGAGGCGCCCGAACCGATGGGGCCGTAGGAGCTGCCCGGGCTGGTGCGAGTGAACTTCTCGTAGTTCGTGAAGAAGAACAGGCGATCCTTGATCAGCGGGCCGCCGAAGGTCGCGCCGTAGGTCTCCTCGTCCTGGAAGCCGGCGAAGTCGGTGCCGTCCTCGTTGTCGCGGACCCAGCTGTTGTCGCGGTAGACGTAGTAGGCCGAGCCGCCGAACTCGTTGGTGCCCGACTTGGTCACCGCATCGACCACTGCACCGGTCGCGCCGGTGATGGTGGTGTCGTAGTTGGCGACGTCGACGCGGATCGACTCGATGGCGTCGAGGGAGACCGGCTGACGGATGGTCGGGAAGTTGTTCGACTCCAGACCGAAGGTGTCGCTGGTGTTGACGCCGTCGACGCGGATGGCGTTGAAGCGCGGGTTCTGGCCGGCGACCGTGATCTCGCCGCGGCCCTTGTCGGACTGCGCGATGCGCGGGTCGAGGCGCATGTGGTCCTGGATGTTGCGCTGGATCGTCGGCAGGCCCTCGATCTGCTCCAGGGTCACCGTGGTGCCCGCGCCCATGCGGTCGGGGCTGAAGGTGTCGACGTTCATCGCCGTACCGACCACCTGCACCGCCTCGAGCGTGGTCGCGCCGATCCGTGCGCTGACGTTGGAGACGTCGCCGAGGGTCAGGTAGACGTTCTCGCGCACCTCGGTGCGACCGTTGCCGGTAATCGTAATCGTATACGGGCCGCCGACGCGGAGACCGCGCGCCGAGTAGCGTCCGCTGGCGTCGGTGGTCGTGTTGCTGACGGTGCCCGAGGGCGTGTGCAGGATCGTCACCTGCGCGCCGGAAACCGGCGCGCCGGCGGTGTCGGTGATCACGCCACCGACGCCGGCGGAGGTCTGCTGCGCCATGGCGGGCGCGGTCGCCAGAGCGGCGAGCAGACAGATGGACAGGCGCGAGAGTCGGACCTGGCTACGGTTCATCATGTTGGGTGCCCTGTGGGTCGTTGCTTTGAAATTGGTGATTGCGGCTGTGACGCTGCCGCAGCGATCGACGGCCGTCGCGGCCGTCTCGTCTAGCGCTGGGAATCCCGCCCCGCGGGGGCGCTGCCCTGCGCCGCCTGCGGTTAACTAGAGTTTAACAGCATAGCGACGCCCGATGACACTTCCTTGACAGGCTGCGTGCTCGATGCCGCGCCGCAACATTCGCGGCGGGAACAGGCGCTTAGAGCAGGCACGCGTGCCGCGGGAGCCCGCCGGGGCCACCCGGCGCGCGGAGCCCCGCCGCGGGAAAGCCCGGGCGGGCGGTGCGGCTCTAGCTGAGCGCCTGTCCGGGGGAAGCGCCCTCCCGGACGACGTGCACGGTGCCGCGTTGCGCGGCGCCGGCGGGCGACAGCAGGTGGACGCAGGCGGCGGCGTAGGCGCCGGGCCCGGGGGCGCCGTTGAGCGCCTCGTTCATGAACGCCTTCGCCCGGAGCCCCGTACGCATCGGCCCGGGCTCGAGCGCGCTCACCCGCACCGGGCCGTCGCGCGTCTCGTCATGGAGGATCCGCATCAGGCCGAGCAGCCCGTGCTTGGAGACGCCGTAGCCGCCCCAGTAGGCCTTGCCGATGCGCTCCAGCTCGTCGAGCACGAAGACGACCGCCGCATCCGGCGCCTGCTTCAGGAGCGGCAGGCAGGCCTGGGTCAGCAGGCAGGGCGCGGTCAGGTTGACGTGCAGCGCACGGGCGAAGTCGAGCGGCGCGGTGTTCGCGAGCGGCGTCAGCCCCTTGAAGTCCACCGCAGCATGCAGGATGCCGTCCAGCCGGCCGAGCTGGCTCCGCAGCGCCTCGGCCATCGTCTCGTAGTCCTCCGGCCCAGCCCCCTCCAGGTCGAGCGGGTAGGCCGCGGGCTCCGGCCCGATGCTGGCGAGCGCGTCGTAGAGCTTGTTGAGCTTCGGGACGCGGCGCCCGACCAGCACGACCGTGGCCCCGGCGGCGGCGCAGGCGCGTGCGGCGGCCTCGCCCAGCCCGCCATTGGCCCCGGTGATCAGCACCACCCGCCCGGCGAGGACGCCCTCGCCTGCTTCCTGCGTGCTGTCCATCCTCAGGCCTTCTGCGTGTCCGCGACCATGCGCGCGAGCTCGCCGCTCTGGTGCAGTTCGAGCGTGATGTCGCAGCCGCCGATCAGCTCGCCGTTGATGAACAACTGCGGGAAGGTCGGCCAGTTCGAGAAGCGGGGAAGGCTCGCCCGGATTTCCGGGTCCTCCAGCACGTTGACGTGGTGGAAACGGCCGGCCCCGGCCTCCTTCAGCGCCTGCGCCGCGCGGCTGGAGAAGCCGCACATCGGGAACTGCGGCGTGCCCTTCATGAACAGCACGATGGGGTGACCCTGGACTTCGGCCTGGATCCGTTCGATGACGCTCATGCGCTACCTCTGTCGTCGATGCCCGCGCCCGCATGGGCGGACGCCTTCCACACGGCGCCGTGCCGCGGGGAACGGGATATTCTAGCCTGTTGCCCGCGCCACCCGCCCCGATGCCGATCGACCTGCCCACCCTGCCCCACGCCCGCGACGCGCTCGCGCCGCGCCTGTCCGCCCGGACGCTGGCCGCACAGGAAGAGATCGCACGGACGCTGCTGGCGCGGATCAACGCGCGCATCGCGGGGACAGCACTGGACGAGGTCGGTCTCGACGGACTCCTCGACCGGGCGCAGGGCGCGCTCCACCGGGACGCGGCCGAGCTGTGGTCGCACGCCTTCTACTGGGACGCGCTCGCCCCCCTCGGTGGCGGCACGCCATCGCGCGCGCTGGCCGCCGCCATCGAGCGCGACTACGGCGGGTCCACCGGCCTGCGCAGGGAGTTCGATGCGGCGGCCCTTGCGCTGGAAGGTTCGGGCTGGGTCTGGCTGGTCCGCCGTGGGCACGGCCCGCTGGCGATCGTCGCCGTGCGCGGCAGCGGCCTGCCGGCCGGGCCGGAAGACACGCCGCTGCTGGCCTGCGACCTCTGGGAGCATGCCTACTACCTCGATTACCAGGACCGCCGTGCCGCCTATCTGGACGCCTTCTGGAAGCACGTGGACTGGCGCGTGGTGTCCTCGCGCCTGCGGTAGGCGCAGGTGCCGCCGGAGCAGGCCCCGGGGCGCCGCCGCCGCGAGGCGGTCGCGGCCAGCGCCGGCGCAAGGCGCCATCCTTCGTGCGGAGCGCCCTCGGCCGCGACCGCCTGCGCCGCGCGCCGGGGCGTCAACCGCCCCGCAGGCACGCGATGACGGGCGCGACCTGCGGTTGCCGGCCCAGCGCCCTGCCGACGCGCTCCAGTGCGTCGGCAAGGGCCTCGAGGTCGTCGGCCCGGAGCGTCGCGTGGCCGACCTTGCGGCCGGCGCGCGCGCTCTTGCCGTAGTCGTGCCAGTGCCCGCCCGCTTCGGCCAGCACCGGCTGCCGGTCCGGCAGTGCGCCGATCCAGTTCAGCATGCAGGCATGCCCGCGCGCACGGGTGTCCCCCAGCGGCAGGCCCAGCACCGCACGGAGGTGATTCTCGAACTGCGAGGTCTCCGCCCCCTCGATGGTCCAGTGGCCGGAGTTGTGCACGCGCGGCGCCATCTCGTTGGCCAGCAGTGCGTCGCCGCACTGGAACAGCTCGAGCGCGAACACCCCGACGTAGTCCAGCGCGTCCGCCAGGCGCCGGGCGTGCCCGAGCGCCAGGGCCTCGATCTCCGCGCCGGCCGGCGCCGGCGCGAGGGTGGCGGCGAGGATGCCGTCCTCGTGCCAGTTCTGGCTCAGCGGCCAGGCGCGGAACTCGCCGTCGCGGGCGCGCACGGCGACCACCGAGAGCTCGCGGTCGAAGCGGACGAAGCCTTCGAGGATGAGTGCCGCCGACGGCCCGCCCAGCGCCGCCCAGGCTGCGTCGGCGTCGGCCGCGCTCCGCAGGCGGAACTGGCCCTTGCCGTCGTAGCCGAAACGCCGGGTCTTCAGGATGGCCGGCGCGCCGACGCGCGCCAGCGCGGCGTCGAGCGCCTCGCGCGAATCCACCGCCTCGAAGGCCGGCACCGGAATCCCGAGCTCGCGGAACAGCGACTTCTCGGCGAGACGGTCCTGCGCCACGGCGAGCGCGCGCGGGCCGGGATGGACGGGGATGCGCCCGGCCAGCCACTCGGCCGCTGCGGCCGGCACGTTCTCGAAGTCGAAGGTGGCCACGTCCACGCTCGCCGCGAACTCGGCCAGCGCCGCAGCGTCGTCATAATCCGCCCTGAGCTGCGGCACGAGCTGCGCCGCGCAGGCCTCCTCGGCGCTGTCGAGCACGAGGAAGCGCAGGCCCAGCGGCGCGCCCGCGAGCGCGAGCATGCGCGCGAGCTGGCCGCCGCCCAGGATGCCGACGCGGCCGGGATGCGGCGTCGCCGTCATGCCCCGGCACCGGGCCGCGGATCGGGCGCGGCGAGTACGTCGTCGGTCTGCCTGCGCCGGAACGCCGCCAGCGCCTCGGCGATGGCGGGGTGTCCCGGCGCCAGCATGGCCGCGGCGAACAGCGCCGCGTTGGCCGCGCCCGCCTCGCCGATGGCGAACGTCGCGACCGGCACGCCGGCAGGCATCTGCACGATCGACAGCAGCGAATCCAGCCCGTTGAGCGCCCTGCTCTTCACCGGCACGCCGAGCACGGGCACCGCGGTCTTGGCCGCGAGCATGCCCGGCAGGTGGGCCGCGCCGCCCGCGCCGGCGATGATGGCGCGCAGGCCGCGCGCCTCCGCGCCGGCCGCGTAGTCGAACAGGAGATCGGGCGTGCGGTGCGCGGAGACGACCTGCACCTCGTGCGGCACGCCGAGCGCCTCGAGGCGCGAAACCGCCTGGGACATGGTCTCCCAGTCGCTACGGGATCCCATCACCACGCCGACGAGAGGGGCGGAACCGGTGCTTTGCATTGGCAGGCCGCGGAGGCAAAAGCGTATTCTAGCGGCGTTGCCCCGCTTTGATGAGCTGCCCCCGCATGGATCGTCGCCTCCTGGACCTGCTGTGTTGCCCCGAGACCCGGCAGCCGCTCGCGCTCATGTCGGGCGAGGAGCTCGACGCACTCAACCGTGCGATCGCCGCCGGCCAGGTCCAGCGCAGCGACGGCGCGCCGCAGACCGAAGGCTGGCGCGAGGGCCTCATCACCGCCGATCGCCGCCGCGCCTACCGCGTCGACGACGGGATTCCCGTCCTGCTGGCCGAGGAAGGCATCGCCACCGCCCAGGTCGCCGGACTGGCGTGAGCGGCCTCGCGTTCGCCCCGCCGGATCCACGGACGGTCGCGGCGGACGTCGCGCGCGCCCTGGAGGAGGACGTCGGCAGCGGCGACGTCACAGCGGCCCTGGTGCCGGACCTGCCGGCGCAGGCGCGCTTGCTCTGCAAGGAGCCCGCCGTCGTCGCCGGTGGTCCGTGGTTCGAGGCGGCGCTGCGCGCGCTCGACCCCGACGCGCGTGTCGAGTGGCAGGTGGCGGAGGGCGACCGCGTCGACGCGCCGCACCCCATCGCCCTCGTCCACGCGCGCACGCGCGCGTTGCTCTCCGCCGAGCGCACGGCGCTCAATTTCATCCAGACGCTGAGCGGCACCGCGACCGCCACCGCGCGCTTCGTCGCGGCGGTGGCCGGCACCCGTGCGCGGATCCTCGATACCCGCAAGACCCTCCCCGGCCTGCGCATGGCGCAGAAGTACGCGGTGCGTGCCGGTGGCGGGCTCAACCACCGCATCGGCCTGTTCGATGCAGTGATGATCAAGGAGAACCACGTCCGCGCCGCGGGCTCGGTCACGGCGGCGATCCGTGCCGCGCGGGCGGCGCAGCCCGCCCTGCCGCTGATCGTGGAGGTCGAGAACCTCGACGAACTGCGCGAAGCGCTGGCTGCGGGCGGCGACCGCATCCTGCTCGACGACTTCGATCTGGACGACATGCGCACCGCGGTCGCCCTGGCCGGAGGACGCGTGCCGCTCGAAGTATCCGGCAGCGTCACCCTGGAACAGGTGCGCGCCATCGCCGAGACCGGCGTGGACTGCATCTCCATCGGCGGCCTGACCAAGCACGTGCACGCGATCGACCTGTCGCTGAAGCTGGTCGGGGGATCTGAGGAGTGAGTGGAGAGGAGTGAGGAACGAGGGGGGGCATGACCGCGCTGTCTCTCGTGTCTCACTCCCCATCCCTCACTTCTCAAGCGTCAAAGGCGCCCCCTCCCCAACCCTCCCCCGCTGGCCGCGGGGGAGGGGGCTGGTTGGCTCGAGGAGTGAGTGGGAGGAGCGAGGAACGACAGTGGAGGACCACACTGCCTCTCGTTTCTCACTCCTCATCCCTCGCTTCTCGCTGTAGAGCTCCTTCCCCCGCCTGCGGGGGAAGGCCGGGATGGGGGTGAGCGCGCGCAGCGCGCTGCCTGGGGCGTGGGGGCGAAGAAGGACGACGCTGGTGCGCGGGTGCGGTTGCACCTCGCTTCCCACTCCCATCCCTCACTTCCCAAGCGTCGAAAGCGCCCCCTCCCCAACCCTCCCCCGCTGGCCGCAGGGGAGGGCGCTGGTTGGCTTGAGGAGTGAGTGGCGAGGAGTGAGGAACGAGGCTGGAGGACCACGCTGTCTCTCGTTTCCTCACCTCTCGTCCCTCACTTCTCGCTGTAGAGCTCCTTCCCCCGCCTGCGGGGGAAGGCCGGGATGGGGGTGAGCGCGCGCAGCGCGCTGCCTGGGGCGTGGGGGCGAAGAAGGACGACGCTGGTGCGCGGGTGCGGTTGCACCTCGCTTCCCACTCCCATCCCTCACTTCCCAAGCGTCGAAAGCGCCCCCTCCCCAACCCTCCCCCGCTGGCCGCAGGGGAGGGCGCTGGTTGGCTTGAGGAGTGAGTGGCGAGAAGTAAGAAACGCAGGGGCGGGGCGGTTGGCCCTTCTCTCGTTTCTCACTCCTCCTGCCTCACTCCTCGCCGTGAAGGCCGGGATGGGGGCAAAGCGCGCGCAGCGCGCTGCCTTGAGCATGGAGGCGAAGAAGGACGACGCGGGTGCGCGGGTGCGGTTGCACCTCGCTTCTCCCATCCCTCACTTCCCAAGCGTTGAAAGCGCCCCCTCCCCCAGCCCTCCCCCCGCTCTCCGCGGGGAAGCGTCGAAAGCGCCCCCTCCCCAGCCCTGCCCCGCTCCCCGCGGGGAGGGGGCTGGTTGGCTTGAGGAGTGAGTGGGGAGAAACGAGAAACGCAGGGCGGGCCGGCTGGCCCTTCTCTCGTTTCTCACTCCTCCTGCCTCACTCCTCGCCGTAAAGGTCGGGATGGGAGTAAGGCGCGCAGCGCACGGCCCGGGACATGCGGGCGGGTGACGAAGACGAAGGCGTGCCTTGTCCGCGGCCGCACCCAGCCCCACACTTCCGGGCATGGCCAGCGCGCTCGTCTTCCTCATCGTCTTCGGCATCGTGGCCGCATTCTGGTCGGCGCACCGTGCCGCGGCGGAAGCCGCGCTACGGATCGGCCGCAACGCCTGCGCCGCGGCCGACGTGCAATGGCTGGACCAGAGCGTGCAGCTCGCCGGCATGCGGCTGCGGCGCCACCCCAGCGGCTGGATCGGCATCGAGCGCAGCTACCACTTCGACTACTCACGCGCGGGCGACGACCGTCACCGCGGGCGCATCGTCATGCTGGGTTCGGAACTGCGGGAGTTCGTCGGGCCGGGCCGCGGCGACGCCGAGCCGCTCGCCTTCCCACGGGCGGGCTGAACGCCCTACTTCACGATCTTCAGGTGCGCGCCCCGGCGCGGTGGCGATGGCGGCGGCGTGTCGTCGCCGTCGTCCGGACCGTCCGACTCCGAGGCCAGCGCCAGCTCCGGGCGTCCGCGTGCCGGTTCGTCGGCGAGGTCGTCGGCGGCATCGCCGGCGAGCACGTCCTCCGGCAGCACCATCCCCTGCCCGGTCTCCTGCGCATAGATCGCCTGCACCGCCGGCAGCGGCACGCGCACCGGCTGGCTGACGCCGCCGAAGCGCGCCATGAAGCGGACCTGGTCGTCGCCGAGGTCGAGCTGGGCGACCGCGCGCGGGGCGATGTTGAGCACGACCCGCCCGTCCTTGACCGCCGAAGCGGGCACCTGCACGCCGGTGCGCGAGGCGTCGACCAGCAGGTAGGGCGTCATGTCGTTGTCGACGATCCACTCGTAGAGCGCCCGCAGCAGGTACGGGCGGTTCGAGGTCATGGCGGGAGGCGTGCTCATGCCGGCAGTTCGCGCAGCGCCTTCTCCTCGGGCGTCAGGCTGCGCACGAAGCCAGGGCTGCGGAAGATCCGCATGCCGTAGTCCTCGATCGGCTTGGCGTCCCTCGGCAGCGCGACGCCCAGCGCCTCCAGGCGCCAGATGATGGGCGCGATGGCGCAGTCGGCGAGGCTCATCTCTGGGTTGAGGAAGAAGCGCGAGGCCTTGAACAGGGGCAGCGAGGCCACGAGGATCTCGCGCAGGCGCTTGCGGCCTGCATCCTGCTGCTGCTTGTTGCCGTACTGGATGGCCTGCACGTGGGGGACCCAGTCGTGCTCCAGGCGCAGCATCGCCAGGCGCAGCCGCGCGCGGGCCAGCGGGTCCACCGGCATCAGCGGCGGGTGCGGATAGCGCTCGTCGAGGTACTCGGTGACGACCGAGGCCGAGTACAGCACCAGGTCGCGCTCGGTCAGCGTCGGCAGCGAGCGGTAGGGGTTGAGCTCGGCCAGCTCCTCCGGCGGATCCGTGGGATCGACCAGCACCATCTCGTAATTGACGCCCTTCGCCGCCAGCACCAGGCGCACCCGGTGACTGAGCACATCGTCGCGTCCAGAGAACAGGGTGAGGGCGTTCCGCAACCTCGGGCTCGTGGCCATCATGCTTAGCTCCGCCGGGTCCATCCCGGGCGCGCGGCACGCGGGCCCACTGCCCCCGTCACCGACGCGCAAGGGTTAAAAAAACGCCCGGGCGACGTCAAGCCGGCCCGGGCGCTGGTATCGATTACAGCATCTGATCCGCCGCACGCGCCGACCGTCGGCCGTCGCGGCACCGGAGGGCCGGGGCTGGTTCGCCCGGCCCGATCAATGCACGTCCCGCCAGTATTCCTTCTTGAGCAGCCAGGTCAGGCCGGTCAGCACCGCCAGGAACAGCAGGACCCAGACGCCCAGGGCGCGGCGCTGCAGTGCGGCCGGCTCGCCGACGTACTCGAGGAAGGCGGTGATGTCCCGCGCCACCTGGTTGAACTCGCGTTCGCTCAGGCGGCCCGGCTCGGCCAGCTCCAGCCCTTCGACGTGCGTCTCGCCGTTCTCCTCGACGAGGACCGCGCGCTGGATGCCCTGGAGCTGCCACAGCGGGTTCGGCATGGACGCGCCGGGGAACAGGGTGTTGTTCCAGCCGAGCGGACGCTCCTCGTCGATGTAGAACGACTTCAGGTAGGTGTAGATCCAGTCCACGCCGCGCGAACGCGCGATCAGGCTCAGGTCCGGCGGCGCCTGCCCGAACCAGGCCACGCCGTGGCCGGGATCGATGCCGGTCTTGACCACGTCGCCGAACTGCACGCCGACGAAGTTGAGGTGCTCCTGCACCATCTCCTCCGGCAGGCCGAGATCCTCGGCGATCCGCGAGTAGCGCTGGTACTGCAGCGAGTGGCAGCCGGCGCAGTAGTTCATGTAGAGCGCCGCGCCGCGCTGCAGCGACGCGGTGTTGCCGATGTCGGTCCCCGCGCTCTGCAGCTCGGCGTAGGGATCGGCGGCCAGCGCCGCGGGCGCGGCGATGGCGAGGACGAGCGCGAACAGGCGCCTGGCGAACGTGCTGGGCTTAGTCATGCTGGGGAATCCGCTCCGGCACCGGCTTGGTACGGTCGATGGCCGACCACCAAGGCATCGTGAGGAAGAAGGCGAAGTAGTAGACGGTCAGGATGCGCGCCAGCAGGGTGCGCAGGTCGGAGCCGGTCACCATGCCGAGATAGCCCAGCACCACGAAGGACACCACGAAGATGCCGATCAGCACCTTCGACAGCAGCCCGCGGTAGCGGATCGAGCGCACCGAGCTGCGGTCGAGCCACGGCAGGAAGAACAGGATGATGACCGCGGCGCCCATGACCAGCACGCCCCACAGCGAGGTGCCGAAGAACGACGGGACCGCGCGCAGCATCGCGTAGAAGGGCGTGAAGTACCACACCGGCGCGATGTGGTCCGGCGTCACCAGCGGGTTGGCCGCGGTGAAGTTCGGCGGCTCCAGGAACAGCCCGCCCACCGTCGGCGCGAAGAAGATCACGAACGCGCAGAGGGTGAGGAAGAAGGCCACGCCGAAGAGGTCCTTCACCGTGTAGTACGGGTGGAACGGGATGCCGTCCGCCGGCTTGCCGTTCTCCTTGACCTTCTTGATGTCGATGCCGTCGGGGTTGTTCGAGCCGACCTCGTGCAGCGCGCCCAGGTGCATCACCACCAGCAGCAGGAGCACCAGCGGCAGGGCGATGACGTGCAGCGCGAAGAAGCGGTTGAGGGTGGCGTCGCCGACCACGAAGTCGCCGCGGATCCACTCGGTCAGCGGCTCGCCGATGCCGAACGGGATCGCGCCGAACAGGTTGATGATCACCTGGGCGCCGTGGTAGCTCATGTTGCCCCAGGGCAGGATGTAGCCGAAGAAGGCCTCGGCCATCAGCACCAGGAAGATCAGCATGCCGATCACCCACACCAGCTCGCGCGGCTTCTTGCTCGATCCGTAGATCAGGCCGCGGAACATGTGCAGGTACACCACGACGAAGAACATCGAGGCGCCGGTGGAGTGCATGTAGCGGATCAGCCAGCCCCACGGCACGTCGCGCATGATGTACTCGACCGAGCCGAAGGCCTCGGCGGCGCTCGGCTTGTAGTGCATCGTGAGGAAGATGCCGGTCACGATCTGGTTGACCAGCACCAGCAGCGCGAGCGAGCCGAAGTAGTACCAGAAGTTGAAGTTCTTCGGAGCGTAGTACTCCGTCATGTGCTTCTTGTAGAACGGGCCCAGCCCCGGGGTGCGGGCGTTGAACCACTCACCCACGCCGGCGATCGCACGGGAAACCCGTCCACCCTGCGGCGGCGCCTTGGCGGCCGGCGGGGTGTCGTAGTTGGACATCGGATACTTGGACGACATCAGGCGGCTCCTTCAGGCGCTTCACCGATCAGGACGACGTCGTCGCCGACGAACCGGTAGGGCGGCACGCGGAGGTTGTCCGGCGCGGGCATGCCCTGGTAGACGCGGCCTGCGAGGTCGTAGAACGAGTTGTGGCAAGGGCAGAAGAAGCCGCCCTGCCAGTTCGCGTCCCACGGCTGCGGCTGGACCTCGGGGCGGTGCAGCGGCACGCAGCCCAGGTGGGTGCAGATGCCGACCAGCACGCCGATCTCGGGCGTGAGGGAGCGCGTCTGGTTCTTCGCCCACGCCGGAGTGAAGTCGGCGTTGTCCGAGGCCGGATCGGCCAGGCGGCCCTCCAGCCCGGGCAGGGCCTCGATCTGGCGCTCGGAGCGCTTGAACACGAAGATCGGCTGGCCACGCCATTCGGCACGGACGAGCATGCCCGGCTCGTTGTCGATACGGCTGATATCGACCTCGGTGGGCGCGCCCGCCAGCTGCGCACGCGCGCTGGGAAGCCAGGATTTCACGAAAGGAACGGCGACCAAGCCCGCTCCGACCGCCCCGACCACTGCTGTGGAGGCGGTTAGGAAGCGGCGTCGGCCGTTGTTGACCCCAGGATTAGCCATCCGGCTCTCCGCAAACGTCTTAGGTGGCTGGTTTAGCTGCCGCTGCCGGACGTACGACACCCGGCAACAAAGACCGCGAAGTCTAGCGGAAGCGTGAACCGCGCGACAACGCGCTGCTGCGTCCGGATGCTTCGCCGAGGACGCCGCGGGCACGACGGAACGGGCGCGGAGCCGCCCGGGAAGGCCCGGGAACGCACCGCGCGGAGCCGACCGGCCGCCGCCGCAGGCTACTGCGCGCCGCCGACCCCGCTGGCGGCCACGGTCGCCGCCGCACCGGCGCGCGCGCCGCGGTAGCGCTCGGCCAGCACCGCGACCCGCTCCACGTAGCGCTGCGTCTCGGCGTAGGGCGGGACGCCGCCGTGGCGGTCGACTGCGCCCTCCCCCGCGTTGTAGCCGGCGGTGGCGAGCCGGACGTCGCCGTTGAAGCGCTTGAGCAGCCAGGCGAGATACTGGACGCCGCCGCGGATGTTCTCGCTGGCGGAGAACGCATCCGTCACGCCGAAGCGCGCCGCGGTCGGCGGCATCAGCTGCATCAGCCCCTGGGCGCCCTTGTGCGACAGCGCGTTGGGGTTGAAGGCCGACTCGGCGTGGATCACGGCGCGCACCAGGGCCTCGTCCACCCCGTAGAGGGCGGCGGCGGAGGAGATCTCGGCCGCGTAGGCATCGAGGTTGAGCCGCACGTTGCCGAAGTCGACCGCCGGCCGCGCGCCGCAGGCGTAGCAGGTCTCGATGTAGGAGAACAGCATGCGCGCGCTCTGCACGCCGGCGGGGCGGACGTTGGTGTAGTGGGTCACGCCGCCGCGCTCGTACCGGTAGACCGCGCCGCGGCTCACCCGCGCACCGGCGGGCACGTTCGCCGGCGCGGCGGCCACGGGACCCGTCGAGGTGCGGAAGTCCACCCGGGGCGAGGACGCGGCGGCGTCCCCGGAGGCGGCCGGACGAGCCCGCTGGGCCTGGGCGCGTTCCGGCGAGTAGGTCGCCACCACCTTGCACTGGGCCCCGGGCATGCGCGTGCTGCTGTAGTTGTTGACGCCGTCGGCGCCGACGCAGCGGTACAGGGTGCCGGCGCCCGCAGGCGCGGCCATCGCGAACAGGCACAGTGTGAGCGTCGCGCGAATCCCCATGCCGCGCACCTTAACCGCGCCTGCACCGACTGCCAAGTTCTTGTGCGTGAAGGATTTGGCCGGTTTCGTGACGGCCACTACACTATCCGGCCGCTCTCTCCCAGACGCCCTTCCATGGCCGGCAAGCTCTTCATCAAGACCCACGGCTGCCAGATGAACGAGTACGACTCGGCCAAGATGGCCGACGTGCTCGCGGCAGAGCACGGACTGGAACTGACCCAGGACGAGGCCGAGGCGGACGTCATCCTGGTCAACACCTGCTCGATCCGCGAGAAGGCGCAGGAGAAAGTGTTCTCCCAGCTCGGCCGCTGGAAGCAGCACAAGGCGGACGGGCGCCCGGTGCTCATCGGCGTGGGCGGCTGCGTGGCCAGCCAGGAGGGCGAGGCCATCATCAAGCGCGCGCCGTTCGTGGACCTGGTGTTCGGCCCGCAGACCCTGCACCGCCTGCCGGCGCTGATCGCCGCGCGCCGGGCGACCGGCAAGCCGCAGGTGGACATCTCCTTCCCCGAGATCGAGAAGTTCGACCGCCTGCCGGAGCCGCGCGCCGAAGGCCCCACCGCCTTCGTCTCGATCATGGAGGGCTGCAGCAAGTACTGCAGCTACTGCGTGGTGCCCTACACGCGCGGCGAGGAGATCAGCCGCCCGTTCGACGACGTGCTCGCCGAGGTCGCGCAGCTCGCCGGCCAGGGCGTGCGGGAGGTCAACCTGCTCGGCCAGAACGTCAACGCCTACCGCGGCCCCATGTTCGAGTCGGAGGACACCGCCGACCTCGGCCTGCTGATCCGTGCGATCGCGCAGATCCCCGGCATCGGCCGCATCCGCTTCACCACCTCGCATCCGCTGGAGTTCTCCGACTCGCTGATCGAGGCCTACCGCGACGTGCCGCAGCTGGCCAACTACCTCCACCTGCCGGTGCAGGCCGGATCCGACCGCATCCTCGCGGCCATGAAGCGCGGCTACACCGCGCTCGAGTTCAAGCAGAAGATCCGCAGGCTGCGCGCGGTGCGGCCCGACATCTCGATCTCCTCGGACTTCATCGTCGGCTTCCCCGGCGAGACCGAGGCCGACTTCGCCAAGACCATGAAGCTGATCGAGGACGTGGGCTTCGACCAGTCGTTTTCGTTCATCTTCTCGGCACGGCCCGGCACTCCTGCGGCCAACCTGCCGGACGAGACCCCGGCCGCGGAGAAGAGCTCCCGCCTCGCCCGGCTGCAGGCGGCGATCACCGCGAACGCGCGGCGCATCTCGGAAGGCATGCTGGGCACGGTGCAGCGCGTCCTGGTGGAGAAGGTCTCGGCCAAGCGCGCGACGGAGATCACCGGGCGCACCGAGAACATGCGCTACGTGAACTTCCCCGGCCACCCGCGCCTGGTCGGCCAGTTCGTCGATGTCGAGATCACCGAGGTGATGACCAACTCCCTCCGCGGCCGCCTGGTGGCGGTGGACGCCGACTGCGCGGCCTGAGGCGGCTCGGGGCTCGGGGCTCGGGGCTCGGGGCTCAGGGCTCAGGGCTCAGGGCTCAGGGCTCAGGGCTCAGGGCTCAGGGCTCAGGGCTCAGGGCTCAGGGCTCAGGGCTCAGGGCTCAGGGCTCAGGGCTCAGGGCTCAGGGCTCAGGGCTCAGGGCTCAGGGCTCAGGGCTCAGGGCTCAGGGCTCAGGGCTCAGGGCTCAGGGCTCAGGGCTCAGGGCTCAGGGCTCAGGGCTCAGGGCTCAGGGCTCAGGGCTCAGGGCTCAGGGCTCAGGGCTCAGGGCTCAGGGCTCAGGGCTCAGGGCTCAGGGCTCAGGGCTCAGGGCTCAGGGCTCAGGGCTCAGGGCTCAGGGCTCAGGGCTCAGGGCTCAGGGCTCAGGGCTCAGGGCTCAGGGCTCAGGGCTCAGGGCTCAGGGCTCAGGGCTCAGGGCTCAGGGCTCAGGGCTCAGGGCTCAGGGCTCAGGGCTCAGGGCTCAGGGCTCAGGGCAGAGTAGCGTCCCCAATTCTCACCCCAAGCCCCAAGCCCCAAGCCCGCCCCCCAACGCCCCCCACACCCAAGCCCATGCCCCGCCTCCTCATCGCCGCCACCCTCGCCGCCCTCCTCGGCGCCCTGTGCATGGTCGGGGTCTACCACCTCACCCTGCAGGACACCCAGCTGCGGCCGACGCCGCTGGCCTGGACCCTGCTCGTGGCCGGGAAGCTGTTCGTGTTCGCCGCGGTTGCCATGGCGATGCACGCGCTGCGCTCCCGCCGGCGCGCCGCCGGACCGGGCGGCGACTGAACCGGCCGCTGGAAAGCCGACGAACCGCCCCCATCTGGCGCGCATGACCGCATCCCTCTCGCAGCGCGACTTCACCCTCGAGCCGGCCGACACCGAGCGGCTGGCGAACCTGACCGGGGCCCTCGACGCCCACCTCCGCCAGATCGAGCTGCGCACCGGCACCGAGATCGCCAACCGCGGCAACGTCTTCCGCGTGATCGGCGAGGCCGAGGCCGCAGGCGCCACCGAGCGCCTGCTGCGCCAGCTCTACGAGGACGCCGGTTCGGAAACCCTGACCCCGCAGGTGGTCGACGCGCGCCTGGGCGAGGCCAACCTGGAGCAGCTCGCCGTGGAGACGGCCGCGCAGGCGCAGGAGGTCGCGATCCGGGTGAAGCGCGGCACCGTGAAGGGCCGCGGCCCCAACCAGGCCAGGTACCTGCACGCGATCGCCACCCACGACATCAACTTCGGCATCGGCCCCGCCGGCACCGGCAAGACCTTCCTCGCCGTCGCCAGCGCGGTCGAGGCGCTCAACACCTCGCGCGTGCAGCGCATCGTGCTGGTGCGCCCGGCGGTGGAGGCCGGCGAGAAGCTCGGCTTCCTGCCCGGCGACCTCTCGCAGAAGGTCGATCCCTACCTGCGCCCGCTGTACGACGCGCTCTACGAGATGCTGGGCGTGGAGAAGGTCGCCAAGCTGATCGAGAAGTCGGTGATCGAGATCGCCCCGCTGGCCTACATGCGCGGACGCACCCTCAACGACGCCTACGTGATCCTCGACGAGGCCCAGAACACCACCGTCGAGCAGATGAAGATGTTCCTGACCCGCATCGGCTTCGGCACGACCGCGGTCGTCACCGGCGACCTCAGCCAGGTCGACCTGCCCAGGCACGTGAAGTCGGGCCTGCGCGACGCGCTCGAGGTGCTGAAGGACGTGGAGGGGATCTCGTTCACGCTGTTCAACGCCCGCGACGTGGTCCGCCACCCGCTGGTCGCCCGCATCGTCCGCGCCTACGACGGCCGCGACGCCGAGGCCGGCGCCGCCACCGCGCTGCGCTAGGATTCTCCGCCGGACCCTCCCGAGCCCCACGCGATGCCCCGCCGCCCGCCCGAAGTCGACGTCTGCGTGAGCTACGGCACCGCACGGGCCGGCGTGCCCGCCGCGGTGAGCTTCCGCCGCTGGGTGGCGGCCGCGCTGGCCGACCGGGTCAAGCGCGCCGATCTCGCGATCCGCATCGTCGACGAACGCGAGGGCCTGGCCATGAACCGGCACTACCGCGGGCGCGACTACGCCACCAACGTGCTCAGCTTCCCCGCCGAGCTGCCCGACGGCGTGGACCTGCCCATTCTGGGCGACATCGTGATCTGCGCCCCGGTCGTCGCCCGCGAGGCGCGGGCCCAGGGCAAGCCGCTCAACGCCCACTACGCCCACCTCACCGTGCACGGCGTGCTGCACCTGCTGGGCATGGACCACGACGACCCGCGCGAGGCCGAGGCCATGGAGACGCTCGAACGACGCATCCTGGCCGAGCTCGGCATCGCCGACCCCTATGCCGACGCCTGAGCCCCCCTTTCAGGGCCGCGAAGGCCCGATCCGCTAGACTCCCCTTCCCGCATTCTCCAACCGCACCATGTCCGAGGACCCTTCGAGTAGCCCCTTGCCCGCCCCCGAGCGCCGTTCCTGGTTCGAGCGCCTGAGCCAGGCCCTCTCCGGCGAGCTTCACAGCCGCGAGGAACTCGTCGCGCAGCTGCGCGAATCCCAGGCCAAGGGCCTGTTCGCCGCAGACACCCTGAAGATGATGGAGGGCGCGCTGGCCGTGTCCGAGCTGTCCGTGGGCGACGTGATGGTGCCGCGCGGGCAGATGGTCTCGCTGCCGGTGGACGCCCCCTTCCTCGAGACGATGAAGCAGGTGGTGGCCTCCGGCCACTCGCGCTTCCCGGTGCACGGCGAGGACAAGGACGAGATCCTCGGCATCCTGCTGGCCAAGGACCTGCTGCGCGGGGTGGTCGAGGACAAGGGGCCGGGGAGCATCCGCGAACTGCTGCGCCCGGCGGTGCTGATTCCCGAGTCCAAGCGCCTCAACGTGCTGCTCAACGAGTTCCGGCAGTCGCGCAACCACATGGCCATCGTGGTCGACGAGTACGGCGGCGTCGCCGGGCTGGTGACCATCGAGGACGTGCTGGAGCAGATCGTGGGCGAGATCGACGACGAGCACGACGACGACGACCGCGACGCCGCCGCCCTGGTGGCCGCGCAGGCCGACGGCCAGTTCATCGTCGATGCGCTGACGCCGATCGCGGACTTCAACCGGGTGTTCGGCGCGGACTTCTCCGACGACGAGTACGACACGGTCGGCGGCCTGGTGACCGCGGCGATCGGGCACCTGCCCGAGGCCGGCGAGGAGCTCGTGCTCGACCGTTTCCACTTCCGCGTCTCGCGCGCGGACGGGCGCCGCGTCCAGGCCTTCCTGGTCAGCCCGCAGGCCGCCGCCTGAGCGTGCGCGCCGCCAGCCTGCGGGCCCTGCTCGCCGCCCTGCTCCTGCTCGCCTGCTGCGCCAGCGCCGCCGCGCAGGCGCCGCGCATCGGCGTGGTGACCATGGCCCCGGGCACGGAGTACTGGTCGCGCTTCGGACACAACGCGGTGATCGTGGACGACCCGGCCCAGCCCGAGCCGGTCATGTACAACTACGGGTTCTTCGATTTCGAGGCGCCCGGCTTCCTCCCCAACTTCCTGCGCGGGAAGATGGCGTACCTGCTCGTGGCCCTGCCCGCGCGCGAGGACCTCGCCCGGTACGACCACGAGGGACGCGGGGCCGTCGTGCAGTGGCTCGACGTGGCGCCCGAGGCGGCCCGCGAGCTGGCCGACTTCCTCGAATGGAACGCGCGGCCGGAGAACGCGACCTACCGCTACGACTACTTCACCGACAACTGCTCCACGCGCGTGCGCGACGCGGTGGATCGCGCCCTCGACGGCGCGCTGCGCCGGCAGCTCGATACGCGCTCGCGCGGGCTGACCTACCGCAGCGAGGCGCTGCGCCTGGGGCAGCCCACCCTGTGGCTGGCACTCGGCATGCACTTCGGCCTGGGCCCCCACGCCGACCGGCCGCTGTCGCGCTGGGACGAGGCCTTCGTGCCCTCGCGGCTGGCGGAGAGCCTGCGCGAGGTCCGCGGCGCCTCCGGCGGTCCCCTGGTGGTGGCCGAGACCGAGATCCTGCCGCACCGCATCGCGCCCGAGCCCGCGCAGGAGCCGCGCTGGGTCTGGCGCTTCTTCGGTCTCGGGCTGGCGGCCGCGGTCGCCCTCCTGCTGCTCGCCACCCGCACGCCGCGGGCGGTGGCCACGGTCGCCGCCGGCTACTGGACCCTCACCGGCCTCGCCGGCGTGGGCCTGGCCTCCCTGTGGCTGTTCACCGACCACGTCGCCGGCTGGGCCAACGAGAACCTGCTGCTGGCCAGCCCGCTGGCGCTCGCCCTGGTGCCGGGCGCGCTGGCGCTGGCGAGGGGACGCAGGCCCGGGCGCGCCTTCCTGGTCCTGCTCCATCTCGTCACCCTGCTCGCGGCCACCGCCGGCTTCCTGAAGCTCCTGCCGTTCCGCATCCAGGACAACCTCGACTGGGTGGCCCTGCTGCTGCCGGTGCAGATCGCCCTCCTGATCGTCGCCAGCCGGCGCCCGCGCTGAGCCCGCTGGGCGCGGGGCCGCCGCCCGCGCGATGATGCGGGGCATGGACAGCTCCGCCCTTCCCGCCGGCGTCGTCACCTGCGCCGTCTACGACCGCGACGGCCGCCGCCGCGACATCCCCGTGGCATCCATCAGCGACGCCCTGGCGAGCGACGACGGGAGCTTCGTCTGGCTCGGCCTCTACGAGCCGGGCGCCGACCTGCTGGCGAGCCTGCAGGAGGAGTTCGGCCTGCACGAACTCGCGGTCGAGGACGCGCACAAGGCCCATCAGCGCCCGAAGATCGAGGCCTACGGCGACTCGCTGTTCGTCGCGGTGCACACGGTGCAGCGGATCGACGACGCCGTGCGTTTCGGCGAGACCCAGCTCTTCGTGGGGCGGCGCTTCCTGGTCACCGTCCGCCACGGCGCCTCCCTCTCCTACGCGCCGGTCCGGGCGCGTTGCGAGCGCGAGCCGCGGCTGCTGGGCCTTGGGCCGGCGTATGCCGCCTACGCGGTGCTGGACTTCATCGTGGACAACTTCCAGCCGATCGTGCAGGAGTACCAGGACGATCTCGACCGCCTGGAACGGGCGATCTTCTCGGCCAACTACCGCAACGAGACCATCAAGCGCCTGTACCGCCTCAAGCGCGAGCTGATCCGCACACGCATGGCCGTCTCGCCGCTGCTCGACATCGTCTCGGCCCTGAGCCGCTCGTACGCGGACATGATTCCCCGGGAGATCCGGCCCTACTACCGCGACGTGCACGACCACGTGGTCCGCGTGAACGACGCCATCGACGTGCAGCGCGAGATGCTCACCGCGGCGATGAACGTGAACCTCTCCCTGGTCACCGTGGCGCAGGGCGAGATCGTCAAGCGCCTCGCCGGCTGGGCCGCCCTGGCCGCGGTGCCGACCCTCATCGCCAGCTGGTACGGCATGAACTTCGAGCACATGCCGGAACTGGGCGGACGCTGGTCCTACGCCGTGGCGATCGCGCTCACCGTGGCCATCGCCGGCGGCCTGTACGTCGTGCTCCGCCGCGCCCGCTGGCTGTAGGACTGCGCCACGCCGTTGGGAGCAGCTCGCCTCGACCCGGGCCGGTGGGAGCGGCTTCAGCCACGACGGGGGCGGCTCGTCCGACCGGGGCCGGTAGGAGCGGCTTCAGCCGCGACCCCGGCGCCGACCGGGCCTAGGAGACGCCGAGCACGCGCGCGAATCCCCGCAGGGCCTCGCCGCCCACCACCTCGTCGGGCTGCAGCGGGATCTCCTGCACCGGCAGGGCGGGAAGGGCCTCCGCGAGCATGTCGAGGTAGCGCGCCTCCTGCGCCCGGCGATGGGCGAGGAAGTCGCCGGCGTCGGCCGGCGCGCGCTTGTTCACCACCAGGCCGCCGACATGGACCCCAGAACGGCGGAGCTGTGCCTCGAACTCGATGGTCTCCAGCACCGGCAGGCGCTCTGCGGCGAGCACGATGACGAAGGCGGTACGTTCCGCGTCCGTCATCGTCTCGCGCAGATGGGCGAAGCGGTGGCGGCGGCGGTGCAGGATGCCGCGGATGCGGGCCACCCGGTCGTCCGGCGGCACCGGCGCGTCCGGGTCACGGCCGATGATGCGGTCGCCCATGCCTTCGTCGCGCCCGAAGTTGCGCAGCGCCTCGCCGAAGCGGGCGCTGCGCTCCTGCCGGTGCAGCATGCCCTCGGTCCAGGCCGAGATGAGTTCGGGCAGCGCCATCAGGCGGGCGGTGTGACCGGACGGGGCGGTGTCGAACACCAGCAGGTCGTAGCCGCCGAGGCCGGTCTCGACGGTCTCCGCAATGCGCTCCAGCAGCGCGGCCTCGTGCATCCCCGGGGCGTCGCGCGAGAGCGCCATGTGCTTCTCGATCTCGCCGCCCATCTCGCGCGGCATCATCCGCCGCAGCGCGTCCTCGACCTCGGACAGGTGCCTGTCCACGCTCCGTTCCGGATCGATCTCCAGCGCATCGAGGCCCGGCGCGACGCGGACCGGCTCCGGGCCCACCGGGCGCTCCCAGAGATGCCCCAGGTTGTGCGCCGGGTCGGTGGAGACCAGCAGGACGCGGCGCCCGGCGTCGGCCGCGGCCAGCGCCACGGCGGCCGCGACCGTGGTCTTGCCCACGCCGCCCTTGCCGCCGAAGAACAGCACGCGGCGCGAGGCGGCGAGCTCTAGCAGCATCCGATGTGGTCCAGCGGCGAGCGCTCCATGCCCATGCGGCGGTGCCAGTCGTGGAAGCGCTCGTACATCACCGGCATGAGTTCGAGGGTGTAGAAGGCGGCCGGGTTCGGCACGCCCAGCGCCTCGGAGTAGACCAGCAGCATGAACAGGTCGTCCTCGTCGCGCTGCGCGCGCGCGAAGGTACGCCGGTAGGGCGCGGCGTAGAACTCCGCGAGGCCCGCCTGCAGGCGGGCCAGCCACGAGGACTCGTGCGCGCCCATCGTCGGTCAGCCGTAGGTCTCGTCCTTGAACGGCGCCGCGTCGGCACGCCTGCTGCGGCGCATGGCGATGGCGGCCTCCAGCGCGACCCACAGGGCCGCGACCAGGATCACGACGTCCATGACCAGCAGGAGCCAGTTCTCCTGCCGGTAGAACTCGCCGAGCTGCACGACCAGGGCGATGATCGACATCGTCAGCAGGAAGGCCAGCGGGATCACGACCATCCACACCGGGCGGCGCAGCTTGATGAGGATCACCGCGATGATCGACAGGGTCAGGCCGGCGAGCAGCTGGTTGGTGGTGCCGAACAGCGGCCAGATGATCATGCCGCCGGTACCGCCCTCGCCCACGCCGAAGGCCAGCGCCAGGCAGATGCCCAGGGCGATGAGGGTGCCCACCACGCCGTTGATCTTCCAGCCGGCGAGCTCGCCCGCCTCCTGCACCACGTAGCGCTGCAGGCGCAGGCCGGTGTCCATGGTGGTCGCGGCGAACAGGATGGCCATGGTCGCCAGGATGGTCGCGCCGAGGTCGGCGGGCAGGCCCAGGCCGGCCACCAGGATGGCGTCGCCGCCCGCCACGAAGGCGTTGACGCCGCCCCCGCCGAACTGCGTGTAGACCGCCTGCCAGTCCACCAGGGTGGCGAAGCCCGCGGTGCAGCAGATGATGGTCGCCAGCGACAGCATGCCCTCGCCGACGGCGCCGAAGTAGCCGACGAAGCGCGCGTCGGTCTCCTTGTCGAGCTGCTTCGAGGTCGTGCCCGAGGCGACGAGGCCGTGGAAGCCGGAGATGGCGCCGCAGGCGATGGTCACGAACAGCAGCGGAACGAGCGACGGCGTGCCTTCGGGCACCGCGTCGTTGAACGCCGGCGCGACCACGTCGGGCGAGGCGATCAGCACCGCGACGTAGAGCAGGCCGAGGCCCACGAAGAGCTGCAGGCCGTTGATGTAGTCGCGCGGCTGCAGCAGCACCCAGACCGGCAGGAGGGAGGCGATGCCGGCGTAGGTGAACAGCAGGAGGATCCAGAACGAGCGCGGGCTGAGGCCGAGGATGCTCTCCGGCAGCACGACCGGGTAGGAGTTGCCCACGATGATGAGCGCGTACAGCACGATCACGCCCACCACCGACGGCCACAGCAGGCCGACCTTGAAGCGGTAGAACAGCTGGCCGATCACCAGCGCCACGAGGATGGCGCCCCAGGTCGGGATCACCGAGGTGGGGGTGGAGACCAGCAGGTTGGAGATCACCACCGCGAAGGCGGCGTTGACCATCAGCAGCAGCAGGAAGATCACCACCAGGAACAGGTTGCGCCCGCGCGCGCCGATCACGCTGCCTGCGAGGATGCCGATCGACTTGCCCTTGTTGCGGGCGCTCGCCCACAGCGCGCCGAAGTCGTGCACGCCGGCGAAGAAGATGGTGCCCAGGGTCACCCACAGGAAGGCGGGGCCCCAGCCCCAGATCACGGCGATCGCCGGGCCGACGATGGGGGCGGCGCCCGCCACCGACGTGAAGTGGTGGCCCCAGAGCACGAACTTGTTGGTCGGGACGTAGTCCACGCCGTCGTTGAACTCGTGCGCGGGCGTGCGGAAGCTCGCGTCGAGGCGGTAGATCCGCTGGCCGATGTACTTCGAATAGAAGAGATAGCCGGCCGACATCGCCGCCAGGCCGACGATCATCAGGACGATCGAGTTCATGGAATCTGCTCCCCTGCCGCGGCCGCGCCGCCCTCGAGATGATCCGGCAGCATGGTCGCACCGCCGCGTGAAAGGAACTCCCGACCGGGGCGGTTTCGACCAAAGTCGAATGCCCCGGCCGGTCGGGACCGCGCCTACCGCCCGATGTGCTTCTGCAGCCAGGCGTTGACCGTGTCGTGCCAGAGCACGCTGTTCTGCGGCTTCAGCACCCAGTGGTTCTCGTCCGGGAAGTACAGCAGCTGGGACTCGATGCCCTGGCGCTGCAGCGCCGTGAAGGTCGAGAGACTCTGGTCGATGGGCACGCGGAAGTCGTTCTGCCCGGCGACCACCAGCATCGGGACCCGCCACTCGGCGATGTGGCGCGCGGGATTGTGCCGCTCGTACCCCTCGGGATTTTCGGCGACGGTGCCGCCGTGCTCCCACTCCGTGAACCACAGCTCCTCGGTCACCAGGCCCATCGAGCGGGTGTCGAAGACGCCGTTGTGGTTCACCAGGCACTTCCAGGGCGCGTTCCACTGCCCGGCGATCCAGTTGACCATGTAGCCGCCGTAGCTGGCGCCGAGCGCGCAGGCGCGGTCGCCGTCGAGGAAGGGGAACTGCTGCTGGGCCGCGGCCCAGCCCTTCTGCAGGTCCTCGAGCGGCTTGCCGCCCCAGTCCCCGGAGATCGAATCGGTGAAGGCCTGGCCGTACCCGGTCGAGCCGTGGAAGTCGATCATGACCACGGCGTAGCCCTGGCCGGCGTAGGTCTGCGGGTTCCAGCGGTAGCTCCAGCCGTTGCCGAAGCTGCCCTGCGGCCCGCCGTGGATGAGGAAGGCGACCGGGTAGCGCTGGCCCTCGCGGTAGTTCCACGGCTTGACCACGTAGCCGTACACGGTCGCCCCGTTCCAGCCGGGGAAGCTGAACTGCTCGAAGTCGCCGAGGGCGAGCTCCGCCAGCCGCGCGTCGTTGCTGGCGTCGATGCGGCGCTCCGCGCTGCCGTCGGCGCGCGCGACGAACAGGCGCGCCGGCGACTGCAGGCTGGCGCGGGTGTAGGCGAGGGTCTCGCCCGCGACGCTGAAGCCCTCGACCGTATCGCCGCCGACGACATCGGTGACCCTGCCGCTGGCCACGTCGATGGCGAACAGCGGGTGCGTACCCAGGTGATCCGCCGCGGTGTAGAGCGTGCGGCCGTCCGGCGACAGCGCGAGGCTGCCGGCCGAGCGATCCCAGTCCGGGGCGATCTCCCGGGTGCGGCCGCTGGCGAGGTCCATGGCCATCACCGCGAAGCGGTCCGCCTCGAAGCCAGGCCGGCGCATCGCCCGGTAGTACAGCGTGCTGCCGTCCTGGGAGAACACGGGCCCGGTGTCCCAGGCCGGGTTGGCCTCGGTCAGGTTCCGCGGCGCCGTCTCGTCCCCGATCCCGGCGAGGAAGATGTCGAAATTGGTGGACCAGGGCTCGCTGCGCCCGGCGATGCGCACGCTGAAGGCGAGCGCGCTGCCGTCCGGGCTCCAGGCGTATTCGCCGGCGTCGCCGAACGGCCTGGAGGGGATGTCCCCATCGATGCCGCGGCTCACCAGCACCGGCCGACCGGCGCCGTCCTCGCCGAGCGGCGCAGCGAAGAGCTGGCTGCGGCGGCCATCGCGCCAGGCGTCCCAGTGGCGGACGAAGAGCGCGTCGTAGAGCACGCCGGAGGCCTGCCGCGCCTCCACCTCGTCCAGGCGCTGCGAGGTGCAGGCGAGATCGGCGCCGCAGTCGGGGAAGACCTCGAAGCTCAGCGCCAGGTGGCGGCCGTCCGGGGACAGCTTGTAGGTCCCGACGTCCAGCGGATAGTCGGTGACCTGCCTCGGCGCGCCGCCGTCCACCGGCTGCGCCCAGACCTGGCTGCTGCCGGACTGCGAGGACAGGAAGTAGACCGTGCGCCCGTCGGGCGAGAAGCTGGCGCTGCTCGCGGCCATGTCCTCCGGCGTCAGCCGGCGCGGCGGCCCGAGGTCGCGCGTGCGCAGGTTGCGGATCCACAGGCCGCTGCGCGCGCTGTTGGCCTCCAGGTCGGCCTCGCGCACCGGGAAGACCAGCATGCCGCCGTCCGGCGACAGCGAAGGCGCGCCGACGCGGTCGAAGGACTGCAGATCGCGCACGTCGAGGCCGCGGGTCGCGGCATCGACGGGCAGGGCCAGGCAGGCGCAGGCGGCGGCCAGGGCAAGGGAAAGCGGACGGACCATCGACGCACTCCGGTCGGACGAAAAGTCGCCGGATGGTAGGCGAGCGCCGCGCGCGGGCGCAAAGCGGCGGGCGGAGACGGCCGCGGCAACGCCGCAGCCGCCGTCCCGCTCAGCGTGCGGCCGTCCGCGTCTCGCCGATGTGGGCGTCGAAGAAGTCCAGCAGACGACGGTAGTACTCGAGCCGGTTCTCGCGCCCGTAGAAGCCGTGACCTTCCGTGCGGTAGATCAAGGTCTCCACCGGCACCCCCGCCTCCTCGAGCGCGCGCGCCATCGCTTCCGTGTGGTCCACGGGAGCACGCTTGTCGGCACCGCCGGCGGCCAGGAATACAGGCACGCGGATGCGATCCGCCAGCCGTGTCGGCGAATGTGCGGCGAGGTCCTGGCTCCCGAGGGCGTCGCGGAGGAAGGTCCGACCGGAGCGACGCTGCGGAATGTCGCCGCGCCGGTGCATCAGGGCGAGATCGTAGACGCCCACGTAGCCCACGGCGCAACGGTAGAGGCCGGGTTCCTTCGCGACGCCCATCAGGGCGGCGTAGGCGCCGTAGCTGCCGCCATAGATGCAGGTGCGCGCGGGATCCGCCACGCCCTGGTCCACCGCCCAGCGGGTCGCGTCGGTGAGGTCGTCCTGCATCGCCCGGCCCCACTGCTGGAAGCCCGCGCGGACGAAACCACGGCCGTAGCCACCAGAGCCGCGGAAGTTGACCTGCAGCACCGCGTATCCCTGCGCCGCCAGCAACTGCGGCTCGAGGTCGAAGGCCCAGGTGTCGACGATCGTGAAGGGCCCGCCGTGGGGATTCACGATCAGAGGCAGGTTCCGGCCGTCGCTGCCTGCAGGAAGCGTCAGATACCCGTGCAGCAGGAGGCCGTCGCGGGCGGTGATGGCGACCGGCCGACGCTCGCCCATCCGCCGCGGGTCGATCCCCGCTCGTCGCGAGAGGAAGAAGTCGGCGCTCTTCCGCTCCGCGTCGAAGAAGTAGTAGTCGCCAGGGCTGCGGTCCGACTCCGTGTAGAGCAGGCCGGTCGCGCCATCGCGGGTGAAGCTGGAGAGGACCACGGTGTGGCCCTCGAAGGCCGCCTCCAGCGAGCGCACCAGGCGGGCATCGGGGTGTTCCGGGTCGAAGTAGCGCGACTCGGGGTGCCCCGCCTCGAAGCGGGCACCCAGCAGGGTCCGCCCATCCGGAGACCAGATCAGGCTACGCGGATCGGAGGCCTCGTGGCGGAGCACCTGCGTACGCAGTCCCGTCTCGGTGTCCAGGCGCTCGATGGCGTCGGGCCCGCTCTCCATCTCGACCTGCAGGTAGGCGTGGCGGCCGCCGACGTCGAAGCCGAGCGGATACACGCCGACGCCGGACGCCGCTTCGTCGTTGATCAACTGCCAGTCGCTGCCGCGGCGGTCGCGGTAGTAGGTGCGGGTGTTGTTGTCGGCGCCTGCCCCGACGGCCAGTCGCACCTCGCCTCGCTGGTCGGCGACGAAGGACGCCCTCTGCACCGGCGCCCGCGCCACGCGCTGCCGACGACCGTTGTGGATGTTGAGCCGCTCGACCTGCGTATACGGATCGGAGCGCGCGCCACGCTCCTGCCAGGGCCACACCGCGATCAGGACCTCGTCCGGCACGTCGGGCAGCGGATCGATCACGAATGCCGAGGCATAGGCGGCCTGCCGCCTGGGGATGTTGCTCCCGACCTGCTGCCCCTGGCTGGCGCGATAGCCGAACAGATTGCTCGCCCCGCTCCCATCCGCGTTGACGGCGAACAGCTCCCCCGTCGGCACCGGCTGTTCGAGACTGCCGCTGGATTCGCCTCCCGAAACGACCAGGCGCTCGTCGTTCGCCCACCAGAAGTCGGCGACGTGGAACGTTTCGCCGAGCGAGAAGGCCCCATGCGGTCGCCGTGTCTCCGTCAGGTAGACCACAAGCACGGTGCCGTGGTCGTCGGAGGGCTGCGAGACCGCATAGTAGCGGCCCGTCGGCGACAGCTTGATCGTCTCGAACACGTCCTTGGCCAGGAACGCCTCCAGCGCCGGCGGCGCCGCGTCCTGCTCCGCGGCCGCCGCGCTCCCCAGCACGAGCCCGGCCAACAACCACAGCACTCCCCTCATCCCTTCCTCTCCCCTGCATCCATGAAGGCGTGCATCCTAGGCGCTGTCGACGCCGCCGTCTCGCGGGCAGCGCTACGAGTACGCAGCCGGGCGAACGCGCGCCACGCCATTCCGACGCCATGGAGGCACATGTGAGCAGCCCCTCACCGCCGCACCTCGACGACGAGACCCACGCCAAGGTCCAGGCGCTGTTCCACCTGGTGCGCAGCGGCGAGCACGCTCCGCTGGAGCGCCTGCTCGGCATGGGGCTCGTGCCCAACCTGCGCGACGGCAAGGGCGACAGCCTGTTGATGCTCGCCGCCTATCACGGCCACGCCGACCTGGTGCGCCTGCTGCTGCGGCACGGCGCCGACCCGGAGCTCGCCAACGACCGCGGCCAGACCCCGCTGGGCGCCGCTGCCTTCAAGGGCGACGCCGAGGTCGCGCGGGCCCTGCTCGAGGGCGGAGCGGCGGTGGATGCGCGGATGCCGGGCGGCCGGACGGCGCTGATGCTGGCCGCCATGTTCGACCGGACCGCAGTGCTCGAACTCCTCCTGGCGCACGGCGCGGACCCGGGCCTCGCCACGGACGACGGCGCCCGCCCCCTCGACCTCGCGCTGGGGATGGGCGCGCAGGCAGCCGCGGCCCGCCTATCGGAGTGATCGAAAAAAATCATGGAAACGTGCCGCCGCGTGCACGCGACATGACGGATGCTGGCCCGACCCAACCAGACGGCAGGGAGGAGCAGGACCATGAAAGACTCCAAGGACAACGCCCCCGGCGAGCGCGTGCTGACCAACCGCCAGGGCCACCCCATCTGCAACAACCAGTCGCAGCGCACGGTCGGCAGCCGCGGCCCCGCAACGCTGGAGAACTACCAGTTCCTGGAGAAGATCAGCCACTTCGACCGCGAGCGCATCCCGGAGCGGGTGGTGCATGCGCGGGGCTTCGTCTGTTACGGCGAGTTCGAGGCCACCGGGAAGATCGGCGACGAGCCCGCTGCGACGTACACCCGCGCGAAGATCTTCTCCCAGGCCGGCAAGAAGACGCCGCTGGCGATCCGCTTCTCCACCGTTATCGGCGGGCGCGACTCCTCCGAGGTCGCCCGCGACCCGCGCGGCTTCGCGGTGAAGTTCTACACCGAGGACGGGAACTGGGACCTGGTCGGCAACAACCTCGCGGTGTTCTTCATCCGCGACGCGATCAAGTTCCCCGACGTGATCCATTCGCTCAAGCCGGATCCTGTCACTTTCCGCCAGGAGCCCAACCGCATCTTCGACTTCATGAGCCAGACGCCGGAGTCGATGCACATGCTGACCCACCTGTTCAGCCCGCGCGGCATCCCGGCGAGCTACCGGCACATGGAAGGCTTTGGCGTGAACACCTACAAGATGGTCAACGCGAAAGGGCAGACCGTGCTGGTGAAGTACCACTTCCACCCGCGCTGCGGCATCGCCAGCCTCACCGCGGACGAGGCCGCCAAGGTGCAGGGCCAGGACCTCGGTTCCGCGTCGAAGGACCTGTACGAGGCCATCGAACGCGGCGACTACCCGCAGTGGGACATGTACGTGCAGATCATGGAGGACCACGAGCACCCCGAGCTGGACTGGGACCCGCTGGACGACACCAAGATCTGGCCGGAGAAGGACTTCCCGCTGCGCCACGTCGGCGTGATGACGCTCAACCGCAACGTCGAGGACCACCACAACGAGAACGAGCAGATCGCCATGGGCACCGGCGTGCTGGTGGACGGGCTCGACTTCTCCGACGACAAGATGCTGGTCGGCCGCACCTTCTCCTACTCCGACACCCAGCGCTACCGGGTGGGCTCGAACTACCTGCAACTGCCGGTCAACCAGCCCAAGGGCGTCAAGCGCGTGCAGACCAACCTGCGCGGCGGCCAGATGTCCTACGGCGTGGACCTGGCGCCGGGCCAGAACCCGCACATCAACTTCGAGCCGTCCATCCACAACGGGCTGCACGAGGCGCCGGACATGGGACCGAACAACCCGCCGGAGATCCGCGGCGCGCTGACCCGCAGCGTGATCGAGCGCCGCAACGACTACGTCCAGGCGCGCGGCCGCTTCAACACCATGATGGACTGGGAGCGCGAGGACCTGATCCACAACATGGGCACCCTGCTCTCCGCCTGCGAACGCGACGTGCAGGAGCGCATGCTGTGGCACTTCTTCCTGGTCCACGACCAGTACGGCCAGGGCGTGGCGGAGAAGCTCGGCATGAGCGCGGACGACGTGCGCCACCTCGAGCCGCTCAAGGGCCAGGTGCTCACCGAGGAGGACCAGAAGCGCCTCGAAAACCTCGGCAACAACGGCGACACCATCGACCCCGACGTCTGGGGCCAGTGGACCAGCTCGGTGAAGAACCACCGCGCCACGGCGGAAGAGGTGCTCGAAGGCCGGCTTCCGTCGAGGAAGGAGGAAACGGAGACAGAGGCGGCCTGAACTCCGAACCGGCCGAACGGAAGAAGGCCCGCTCGAGCGGGCCTTCTTCGTTGGGAGAGGATCAGAACGGGATGTCGTCGTCCGGGAACGGATCGTCGCGCTGCGGGGGCGGTGCCTGCCGCGGGGCTTCGTTGCGCGGGCCGCCGCGGTCGTAGCCACCGCCACCGCCGCCGCGCGAGTAGCCGCCACCGGCACTGCCGCCACCGCCGCTGCGCTCGTAGCCGCCGCCACCGCCCTGGCCGCCGCGGCTGTAACCGCCGCCCTCGCCACCACCCGCGCCGGGGCCGCCGAGCATCTGCATCTCGTTGGCGACGATGTCGGTGGTGTAGCGCTCGATGCCGTCCTTGTCGGTGTACTTGTTGGTGCGCAGCGAGCCCTCGATGTAGACCTGGCGCCCCTTCTTCAGGTACTCGCCGGCGATCTCGCCGAGCTTGCCGAACAGCACCACGCGGTGCCACTCGGTGCGCTCCTGGTTCTCGCCCGTCTGCTTGTCGCGCCACTGCTCGGAGGTCGCGATGCGGATGTTGGTGATCGCGGAGCCGCTCTGGGTGTAGCGGGTCTCGGGATCGGCGCCGAGGTTGCCGACGAGGATGACTTTGTTGATGCCGCGCGCCATGGGCTTCGGATTCCTTAGCAAATGGCCCCGGAATGGGGCGAAACGGGCGCCGATGATACCCCTGCGCCGGCCCGGCGTCCCCGTGGGGGCACGCGCCGAGGGGTAGGAAAAGCTCGCGCCCGCCGCCGGACCGCGCCGCCGCCGCGCAGGGCGCGCACCGTATACTCGGCGGCTGTTTTCGCGCCCGCACCGCCCATGTCCGCATCCCTGCCCCAGGCCGCCCTCGACCTTCCTGCGATCCAGCGCCTGGCGCGGCCCGACATGGAGGCGGTGGACGCCCTGATCCGGCACCGGCTGGCGTCCGACGTGGTCCTGATCAACCAGGTCGCCGAGCACATCGTCGCCGCGGGCGGCAAGCGGCTGCGCCCGATGCTGGTGGTGCTGGCCGCGCGCGCGCTGGGCATCGAGGGCGCCGCGCACCACACGCTGGCCGCGATCGTGGAGTTCATCCACACCTCGACCCTGCTGCACGACGACGTGGTGGACGAGTCGGACCTGCGCCGCGGCCGGCGGACCGCCAACGCGCTCTGGGGCAATGCGCCGAGCGTGCTGGTCGGCGACTTCCTGTACTCGCGCAGCTTCCAGCTGATGGTCGAGCTGGACTCGATGCAGGTCATGCGCATCCTCGCCGACACCACCAACGCCATCGCCGAAGGCGAGGTGCTGCAGCTCCTGCACGTGCACAACCCGGACACGGACGAGGCCGCCTACCTGCGGGTCATCGAGCGCAAGACCGCCGTCCTGTTCGCCGCGGCCACCGAGCTCGGCGCCCTGCTCGCCGGGGCGGATGCGCCGACCGCAGCCGCCCTGCGCGAGTACGGGATGCAGCTGGGCTACGCCTTCCAGATCGCCGACGACGTGCTCGACTACACCGGCGACGCCGGCGCGCTGGGGAAGAACCTCGGCGACGACCTCGCCGAGGGCAAGGCGACCCTGCCGCTGATCCACGCGCTGGGCCACGCCGATGCCGCGCAGCGCGCGCGCCTGGCCGCCATCATCGAGCAGGGCGAGGTCGGGGCGATGCCGGAGGTCCTGGCGGCCATCCGCGCCAGCGGCGGGCTGGAGTACAGCCGCAGCGTGGCGCGTCGGCACGGCGCCGCCGCGGAAGCCGCGCTCGCCGACCTGCCCGACAACCCCTGGTTCGAGGCCCTGCGAGGCCTGGCGCGCTACGCGGTGGAGCGCGAACACTAGTCGCGAAAGCGGAGCCGCGCCTCCCGGCGGGGGGCGCTCCCGCGCCGGACTCCGGCGCCGGCGACTAGGCGGTGCAGATGCGGTCGCGGCCGCCGACCTTGGCCCGGTAGAGCGCCTCGTCCGCCCGCCGCATCAGGTCCGCGGGCGCCGCATCCTCCGCGACGAGCACCGCGGCACCGGCGCTGAAGGTCACCCGCAGCGCATCCATCCCGCCCCAGCCGCGATACGCGCCGAAGCGGGCGCGCAGACGCCCCGCCACCGCCAGCACTTCGTCCAGCCCCGTGTCGGGCAGGACCAGCGCGAACTCCTCGCCGCCGATGCGCGCGGCGGTGTCCGTGCCCCTGCACGCCTCGGCGAGCAGGCGCCCGACCTGGCGCAGCACCTCGTCGCCCACGGCATGCGAGTGCGCATCGTTGATCGCCTTGAAGCGGTCCACGTCCAGCAGCAGCACCCCGAGCGGCCGCTGCGTCCGACGGGCGGCCGCCACGCCGCGCGCCAGCGCCTCGTCGAAGCTGCGCCGGTTGGGCAGGCCGGTGAGGACGTCCTCGCGCGCCTGCCGCTCGAAGGTCTCGGCCTGGCTGCGCAGCCGGTCCAGCAGGACGTTCTTGTCGCTGTCGGCCTGCCGCAGCCGGTCCGCCTGGCGCTGCAGGGCCGCCGTGCGCTCGTCCACCAGTTTCACGAGTCGGTCGTTGATGGCGCGGTAGCGGCGGATCCGCAGGCGGTACAGCGCGGTCAGCAGCAGCGCCAGCGCGAACAGGCCCGCGGCCTGCACGCTGCGCCGCTGCCACCAGAGCGGAGCCACGGTGAAGCGCCAGACCGCCTCGCGCGCGCTCCACTCGCCTTCCGGGTGGGCCGCCGCGATCCGCAGCGTGTATTCGCCGGGCGGCAGGCCGATGATGTCCACGCTGCGCTGGCGGCCGCGCTCGATCCAGTCCGGGTCCAGCCCCTCGATGCGGGTGCGGAAGCGGATCCGCTCCGGCAGCAGGAAGCTCAGGCCGACGTAGGCGACCGCGATGCGCACGCCGCCCGGCAGGGACTGCCCGTCGCGCCAGGCCAGCGGCTGGCCGTCGGCCCACACCGAGGCGATCTGCGGCACCGGCGCGGGCCGGCCGCGGACGCCCAGCCAGCGCTCGGGGTCGACCACGCTGATGCCGCCTGCGGTCGCCATCCATACGCTGCCGTCGCGGCGGCGCAGCAGGCTCGGCCCCGAGCTGCCGTTGCCCTGGGCGTTCGACATGCCGTCGGTCTCGTCGTAGCGGTCCACCGGCAGGCGCGCCAGGCGGCCGTCGGCCACCGCATCCAGGTCGTCCATCCGCGCACGCAGCATGCCGCGGTTGCTGCTGATCCAGGCATTGCCGATGCCGTCCGCGACCACCTGGAACACGGTGTCCACCGGCAGCCCCTGCTCCAGCCCCACCCGTGCCAGCACGCCGCCCTGGTCGCGGTAGAGCCCGCGGTCGGTGGCGATCCACACGTCGTCGCCGATCGCCTGGAACCCGAACACGGTGCGGGCGCCGCTCAGGTCCGCGAGCGGGACGCTGCGCACACGCCCGTCGCGCAGCACGCTCGCGCCCTGGACCGACCCGACCCACAGCGCACCGTCGATCCAGGCCAGGGCGGTGATCAGCCCGCCCGGCAGCGCGCCCATCAGCGGCCGCTCGACCCGTCCGTCGACGATGCGCGCCGGCCCAAGCTGGGTCGCCACCCAGACCGCACCGCCGTCCGGCTCCGCCGCGATCGCGCGGACGTGCCCGCGGGGCAGCCCGTCGCTCGCGTCGTACTGCCGCAGCAGCCTGCCGCCGCGCACCTGGAACACGCGGCCCCCGAAGGCGCCCACCCAGAGGTCGCCATCCCCGGTCCGCGCGAGGCTGAGGACCGACGGCGGCACCTCCGCGTCCAGCACGAGCGGCTCGATCCGCCCGTCGGCCCGCACGCGGTCGAGCCCGCCTGCGCTGCCGACCCAGAGGTCGCCCGCATCGTCCTCCAGCAGTGCGCGGACGTAGTCGCCGCTCAGGCCGTCGCGCTGGGTGAGGCGGGTGAACAGGGTCTCGCGCAGGCGGAACAGACCGCCGTTGGCGCCGGCCCAGATGCTTCCTTCCGCATCCTCGAGCAGGTTCACGATGCGGCCCGGCGGCTGCACCTCGCCTCCCGGCAGCCGCTCCAGGCCGCGGGCGCCGATCCGGACCAGACTGCGGTTCTCGGTGCCGAGCCAGAGATCGCCGTAGCGGTCCTGCAGCAGGGCGGTGAGCGATCCGCGCCCGGGGACGCGATGCACCGGTTCGATCCCGTCGCCACGCAGGCGGTACAGCGTGTCGCCCGCGGCGATCCAGATGGCGCCGTCCGGCGCGCGATAGGGCCAGGCGAGCCCGCGCGGGAGCCGGAACGACTCCGGCGCGCGGCGCAGCGCGCCGTCGGCCTCGCGCACCATCAGCCCGTCCATGCCTCCGATCCAGATGCGGCCGTCGGCATCCGCGGCCATGCGCGGGAAGCTCAGCGCCAGTGGCACGCCCTCCGGCGCCTCGGCGTACTCGAAGCGGCCGTCGGGGTGCAGGCAGCCCAGGCCACGGCCCTCGAAGGACAGCCACAGCCGCCCCGCATCGTCCATCGCCATGGCATGGATGAGCACGCCCGGCCACGTGCCGCCGCTGTGCCAGAAGCGCCAGCTTCCGTCGGCCGCGCGACGGCCGAGGTTGCCTCGGGAATCGCTGAACCACAGGGCGCCCGCGGGATCGACGTACAACGCGCCGACCCCGTTGTCCGGCAGCGCGGGATCGGCGGTGCTGCGGTCGAACACCGTGAAGTCCAGGCCGTCGTAGCGGACCAGCCCCTCCCAGGTCGCGAACCAGAGATAGCCGTCGGGCGTCTGCGCGAGCGCGCGCACGGAGTTGTGCGGCAGCCCCTCCCGCGAGGTCCAGCGGTCCACGACGTAGTCGCGCAGCGGCGGCGCGGCGGGGGCGGCGGCCGTCGCGAGCCCGGGGACGAGCGCCAGGACGAGAAGGCAGAGGAACGACGGGCCCCATCGCGGCGGACGCGCAGGGCGCGGGGCGCATCGGGGCCGGAAAGCCAAGCCGAGCATCGCGGTCCGGAATCAATCGCCGCGCGACGCGTGGCCGGACGCGGGACGATACGCCGCCGCGGTCCGCCATGCAGGGGCGGTCGGAGCGGGACGGTCGGCGGCGCGATCGGCGAGCGTGGGCATGGTGGAGGAGACACGGGGGTCCGCCATTGTAGGCAGGAGAATGTGTCGGACGCCCGCGCGGGCAGAGCGGGCACGCACGCGCTCACGCCCGTCGGGCACCATGCCTCTCGACGCCGCTGCCGCCCCGCCCACCACGCATGAACTCGCTGATGATCCTCGGCGCCACCGGTCTCGTCGGTGGACACGCCCTCGCACAGGCAACGGCCGACCCGAGGGTCGGCCGCATCGTCGCCCCTACCCGCCGCCCGCTGGACCCACCCCGGCCGGGCGTGGAGAACCCGCCGCTCGACGTCGCGGCCCTGGAGCCCGGAGCGCCCTGGTGGTCCGTGGACGCCGTGATCTGCGCGCTGGGAAGCACCCGCCGCGAGGCCGGCTCCGCCGAGGCCTTCCGCGCCCTCGACCACGGTGCGGTGGTCGAGGCGCTGGGCATCGCCCGGCGCCACGGTTGCCGGGTGGCGGCTGTCGTGTCCTCGGTCGGTGCCGATGCGGATGCCCGCGCGCTCTACCTGCGCACCAAGGGGCAGATGGAACTCGACGCCGCCCGCCTCGGCTTCGAGTCGCTGACCCTGCTGCGGCCCGCCCTGCTGGAGGGCGACCGGCCGCGCACTCGTCCCCTCGAGCGCGCGGCGGGTGTCGCGATGCGCACGCTGGCCCCCCTCGTGCCGCGGCGCTATCGTGCCGTGCGGGCGGAGCGCGTCGCGCACGCCCTGCTCGCCAGTGTGATCGCCGCACGGCCGGGCGTTCACATCGTGGAGTCGGAACTGCTCTGACGCCGTGCCGCGGTTTCCCCAAACTGCGGCTGGCGGACGTTCCGTGTGCGTCGCGACGTCAGCGAGGCGCACCTGCATCGGCAGTCCCCTGCTCCGATGCTGCGGCACTGTCCGGTGGCGGGCGGAGACACCGCTGCGGACGCGCCGTGGACCATCTCGGGAAGAGATCCGGGAGCCACTTCCCTGTGGCGGCGCCTTTCGGCCAGAAGCCCGGTGCCGCCGGGCGGCGACGAAGCGAACGTTATGTGTTCAGCCCCATGTCAGCAACAGGCCGGTCGATCAGTATCACTGACGCCGACGTGTTTCGTCCTCGGATTCTGACCATCTCTGCCCGCCGCGGTCAGCGGAACCGGACATGTGGATGATAGTCTCGCTGTCAGTCCAGAAACACTGACGGAAAACGATTACAGCGTCCGGACCGCCGTATCGGCGGCCGAACGGCTCCGGGATGCCGCACAGTCAGAGCACTTCGTCGAGGAAAACCTCGACCATGGCGCGCGCGCGGCCGGCGGCGCGGGGGTCGTACACGCAGTTCGGATTGGCCTCGCCCGTCGCCGTCGGTTCCGCGAAGCAGTGTCGGGCGCCGGCGAAGTTGACGAACTGCCAGTCGGCGCCGACGGCGTCCATCTCGGCCTGGAAGGCCGCGATGTCCTCCGCACCCACCGCACTGTCGGCGGCGCCGTTGAGGACCAGGATCGGCGTGCGCACGCGCCCCTCGGCCGGCAGGCGCGAGGTCAGGCCGCCGTGCAGGCTGACCACCCCCGCCAGGCCGCCGAGGTCGGCCCGTGCCAGCTCGAGCACCGCCGTACCGCCGAAGCAGAAGCCCATGCCGGCGACGCGGCCCGCGTCCAGAGGCAGGTCCGGCGCAGCGCGCAGCGCCTCGACCGCGGCAGCCGCCCGATGGCGGAGTTCTGCCGGATCGGCATACATGCGCGTCGTCTGCGCACGCGCCTCGCCCGCGTCGGCAGGACGCACGCCCTTGCCGTAGACGTCGGCGACCAGCACCACGTAACGGTCGCCCGCGATGCGCCGGGCCTGGGCCACGGCGTCGTCCGTCACGCCCATCCAGTTCGGCACCATCACGATGCCCGGCCGCTGCGGCCCCGCATCGTCGTAGACCAGCACGCCTTCGAACGTCGTTTCGCCGACGCGCCACTCCAGGGTGCGCGACTGCATCGCGGCGGAGGCGACGAAGGGCAGCGTCGCGAGGCAGAGGGCGAACAGGCGGACGTAGCGCATGACGGCGGCTCCGGGTGGGGAGACCGCAGTTTAGGAGTGAGATATGAGGAATGGGCAAACGCGCGGGCGCGGGTCTGCCCGCACTCGTTTTCCCACTCCTACACGCGCGCTCCCCCCATCCCGGCCTTCCCGCAGGCGGGGAAAGGCGCACTCTTCGGTGAGGAGTGAGGCACGAGGAGTGAGAAACGACTGGAGCGCAGGGGCCCAAGGCCTCCTCACTCCCCCTCAAGCCACGCCCAGCCCCGGGATCGCGTCGAGCGCGGCGACGTCGAAGCCCGCGCAGGCGGCGAAGTCGCGGCCGCGGGCGGCGTAGTCGCGGTAGGCGTCGAAGCTGGGGGCGCCCGGCGACAGCAGGACGAGCCCCTCCCCCCGCAGTGCCGCCTGGGCGGCGCCGACGGCGCTGCGCATGTCCTGCGCCTGCACAAGGCGGCAGCGCTCCGGGTCCACCGCCGATGCCAGCAGGGCGTGGATGCGCGGGCCGTTGCGGCCCAGGGTCACGATCGCCTCGGGAGGCTGCGCCGCCACGTGCTCGGCGAAGGGCGTCCAGTCCAGGCCGCGGTCGTGCCCGCCGACGAGGATGGCCGTGCGGCGTCCGGCGAAGCACCGCAGCGCGGCGATGCTGGCGTGGGGGGTGGTGCTGATGGAGTCGTCGACGTAGTCGATGCCGTCGCGGCGGCCCAGCGGCTGCAGGCGGTGCGGCAGCGGGCGGAAGCCTTCCGCGGCCGCGGCGAGCGCGACGGCATCCAGGCCCATGGCCTCGACCGCGGCCAGGGCGGCGCAGAGGTTGCCGCCATTGTGCGCGCCGGGCGCGTGCAGCCGGGCCAGGTCGAACGCCCGCCGCACGCCGCGCCACACCGCGCCCTCGCGCACATGCCAGCCGTCTTCCCGGCCGAACCACGCCACCCGCGCCCCGCCCAGGGTCGTCGCGTCCAGCGCGGCGAGATGCGGATCGGCGGCATTGAGCACGGCCACGGCCGGACGCCCCTCGCGCAGCAGGGCCAGCTTGTCGGCGATGTAGCGGGCCTCGCCGCCGTGCCAGTCGAGGTGTTCGGGATACAGGTTGAGCACGACGGCGATGCCGACGCGGGTGTCGTGCCCGGCGAAGGCGTCGCGGGTCTGGTAGCTGGACAGCTCGATCGCCCAGGCGTCGGGCGGCGGGGCGACGTCCATCAGCTCGACCAGCGGCAGGCCGATGTTGCCGGCGAGCGCGGTGCGCAGGCCCGAGGCCCGCAGCAGGTGCGCGATCAGCGCCGTGGTCGTGCTCTTGCCCTTGGTGCCGGTCACGCAGACCGTCCGCGCCCCGGCGTGCTCGGCGAACCACAGCGCGCTGGCGCCGACGAAGCGCGTGCCGTGCGCCGCGGCGCCCTCCACCTCGGGGCGGTAGGGACTGATCCCCGGCGACTTCACGACGACCTCGAAGGACGCCAGCACCGCCGCATCCACGTCGCTGCGCGGGTGCAGCCCCGCGTCGCCGAGCGCCTCGACCTGCGCGACCTCCGCGGCCGCGCACAGCACCGTCAACGGCTGGGCGGGCAGGCGGGCGCGCAGCAGCGCGGCGGTCGCGCGACCTTCGCGGCCCCAGCCCCAGACCGCGACACTGCGGCCCTCAAGCTGCGAAAGCCGCACGCAGCCGCTCCCACAGCGCCGGCGGGACGCGATGCTCGCCGCCGGCGTCGAGCAGCGGCGCCAGGGCGAGCCCGTCCGCATCGAGCTGCGGCCGGATCTCCCGCGCGAAGCGGGCCACCAGTGCGTCCTCGGACCACGCCGGCGACGCGGCAAGCGCGGCGAAGGCCGCACGCGACTCGCGCGCCTCGCCCACGCACTCGAAGGGCTTGTGGTCGCGGTACTCGATCAGCGCATCGAAACCGGGCGCCTGCGCCGGCTCGTCGAGCAGGTTGCGGCCGAAGATCGCCACCAGCCGCGGCTTGGGCATGAAGTTCGCGAGCGCCAGGAACACGAAGTGGCACTTCGGGCACTGTCCGCACCAGCGGCTGGTGGGGCGCTCGCCCAGGATGTGGAAGTTGCGGTTGCAGCTCGAGAAGTGCGCGTCGTAGCGGTCGGTGCGCGCGAACTGCCGGGCCACCGCCAGCTCGGAGAACGGCCGCAGCAGCGAGTAGTACTGCAGGTCGGCGGCGACGTGCGCGGCGACGTGCTCGCCGAAGGCGCGCTCGAAGTCCCAGCCCTTGGACCACTGGTGGTTCACCTCGCCGCTGCCGGGGATCAGGCTGCCGTAGCTGGCCGAGCGCTCGTTGGAGAACACGACCTGGCCCGCCCCGTGCAGCAGGGCCGCGAGGACCAGGATGGCGGAGTTCACCGCCGTGACCGGAATGTGCCCGTTCCAGGCGCCCTGCCGGTTGTACTCGAACAGCTCGGGCGCGAGCGTGCGGCCGACGTTGAGCGTGGGCAGCCCGGTGCGCGCGGCGCAGGCCGCGATGAGCTGGGAGCCGCCGATCCAGGCCACCGTCTGCGCCACCCCGGCCGCGCGCAGCGCCTCGATGGAGACCAGCGAGTCCTTGCCGCCGCCGATGGCGGTCAGTGCGTGCGCCTCCAGGCCGAGCGCCGGAGCGGCCGGCGGCGGCGCATCGCCGTGGGGGAAGGCGATGCGGCCGCGCAGCGACAGCCCGTTGCGGTAGGCGAACTCGCCGAGGCCGTTCTCGTAGAGCGCGGTGAGCAGGCCCGCGGTCGCGGCGTCGATGGGCGCGCCCTCGATGCGGATCTCCGCCGGCACCGCCGCCTTGTAGTAGCTGACGCCGGCGACCAGATGCAGCAGGCGCAGGGCGCGCTGGACGGCCTCGGCCTTCGCGCCCTCCAGCACGAACGGCGCACCGGCGAAGCGCACGCGCTCGACCAGCTCCGGCCCGTCGTCGAAGGCGTAGACCAGCTCGGCCTCCCCGGTGGCGGGGTCCAGCCCGCAACGGACGAAGCGGAAGGCGGCGATCGCGTCGCGCCGGAAGCTCCACTCAGCCATCGATCGCCTCCTCGGCCGGCAGCGCGCGCAGGTTGTAGGTGTTGGCCATGACCATGCCGTAGGCGCCCGCGTCCGCCACCAGCAGCACGTCGCCCTCGGCGGTCGCCTCCGGCAGGCGCCGGCGGCGGCCGAGCACGTCGCCGCTCTCGCAGATCGGGCCGACCACGTCCGCCGGCGGCCCGGGCGGGGCGTCCAGGCGGCTCAGGTTGACGATGTCGTGGAAGGCGCCGTACAGCGCCGGACGCATCAGCGCGTTCATGCCGGCGTCGGCGCCGATGCGGCGCACGCCCTGCTTCTCCACCACCTGGGTCACCGACAGCAGCAGCACGCCCGCCTCGGCCACCAGCCAGCGCCCCGGCTCGATCCACAGCTCGTATTCGGGATGCGCCGCCTTCATCTCGGCCAGCTCGCGCGCATAGGCGTCGAGATCGAAGGCATCGGCCTCCGGGTCGTAGGCGATGCCCAGGCCGCCGCCCACGTCGAGCACCGCGACCGTGCCGATGCGCGCCGCGACCGAGGCCAGCACCGCGTGCACCTCGCGCCAGTGCGCGGCGTCGTGGATGCCGCTGCCGATGTGCGCGTGCAGGCCGACGATGCGCGCACCGGCATCGCGCGCGGCGTCCAGCAGCGCGGGCAGTGCGTCGAGCGCCAGGCCGAACTTGGCCCCCTTGCCGCCGGTGCGCACCTTCTCGTGGTGGCCGCTGCCGAAACCGGGGTCGATGCGCAGCAGCACGTCGCGCCCCGAGAACAGCTCCGGCCAGCGCCGCAGCGGCTGCACCGAGTCGATGGTCACGTGCACGCCGCGCGCCAGCGCATCGGCGTACTCCTCCCGCGGCGCGAAGCTCGGGGTGAACAGCACGCGGCGCGGGTCGAGCCCGGGCACGGTGGCGAACACGTGCGCCAGCTCGCCGGCCGACACGCACTCTAGCCCGCTGCCCTCCTCGACCAGGGCGCGCAGCACGGCCGGGTGCGGGTTGGCCTTGATCGCGAAGAAGCGGCGGTCCACGTGGGCGATGCCGGCGAGCGCGCGCGCCCGCTGGCGCACGGTCGCGACGTCGTAGACGTAGCGCGGGGTGCCCTGCCCCGCCACCGCGACCAGCGCGTCACGCGCGCCCTGCCACCAGCGCGTGCGCCGGCTACCCTCGGGCAGGCCGAGGCGGCGCCAGCTCGGGCCGAACACGGCGGTCTCGTCCACCGGCATGGCGCCCGAGGCGATCAGCATGGCGTGCAGCTTGGGGACCATGCCCTCGGCCAGCGCCTCGTCCACCACGAAGGTCAGGTTGAGGTCGTTGGAGGACTGCGAGATCAGGTGCACGCGCTCGCGGCCGAACTCGCTCCAGATGTCGGTGAGCTTGTGCAGCAGGCCACGGATGCCCCGGCCGACCAGGGTGATGGCCGCGCAGGGCGCGATCACCTTGACCCGGCAGACCTGGGCGAGGTCGGCGCACAGGGCTTCCAGCACGTTGGAGCTGACCAGGTTCTCGGACGGGTCGAGCGAGACCGTGATGTTGGTCTGCGAGGTGCCGATCAGGTCCACCGACAGCCCGTGCGCCTTGAACCGCGCGAACACGTCGGCGGTGAAGCCGACCTGCTGCCACATGCCGATGGACTCCATGGACACGAGCACGATCCCGCGCCGCGAGCTGAGCGCCTTCACGCCGGGGACGGGCGCGGCGCTCGCGCAGATCTCGGTGCCCGGCAGCGCGGGGCGGTCGGTGTCGCGGATCCACAGCGGCACGCCGGCGTCGCGGCAGGGCTGGATGCAGCGCGGATGCAGCACCTTGGCGCCGGTGGTGGCGATCTCCTGCGCCTCCTCGTAGTCGAGCCGGGTGAGCAGGCGCGCGTCCGGCGCCTGGCGCGGGTTGGCGCTGAACATGCCCGGCACGTCGGTCCAGATCTCCACCCGCCGCGCACCCAGCAGGGCGCCGAAGTAGGCGGCCGAGGTGTCGGAACCGCCGCGACCGAGGATGGCGGTGCCGCCGTCGTCGGCGCGGGCGATGAAGCCCTGGGTCAGCAGCAGGCGCGGCGCCTGCGCGGCGAAGCGGGCGCGCAGCGCGTCGTCGCGCGCGGTGGCGCAGGACACCGACAGCCGGCGCGCCCAGGCGCCCTGGTTCGGGATGGCCTCGGTGCGCAGCCAGTCGCGGGCGTCCATCCAGCCGATGTCGAGGCCCTGGCCCGCGAGATAGGCCGCGCCCAGGGTGGAGGAACAGAGTTCGCCCTGGGCCAGGACCTCGGCCTGCCAGTCGAGCGCCGCCCCGGCGCGGCGCGGATCGGCGGCGAGCCCGCGCAGCGCGGCGAAACGCGCGCCGAGCACGGCCTCGGGATCGAGGTCGAGCTCCAGGCAGAAGGCGCGGTGCCGCTCGACCAGCGCTTCGGCGGCGGCCGCGGTGGCGGCGGCATCCGCGTGCCCGTCGATCAGCGCCTGCAGCGCGTTGGTCACGCCCGACAGCGCCGACACCACGGTGACCACGCGCGCGCCGTCGCCCTCGGCGGTCGCCTGCATCAGGCGGCCGATGGTGTCCCAGCGGCTGCGTTTGGAGACGCTGGTTCCACCGAACTTGAGGACGATCCAGGGCGCGGCGGTCTCGCCGTGAGGTGCGGCTTGAGGCATGGGGTCTCGAACGGGAAAGGAGGCACCGGGCCCGGTGCGTGGGCGCATGATAGAGCGTGCCGTGCCCTTTGAGACGAGATGCGTCGGCCGTCGGCGGTGGGGCACCGGCAGCGCTGGGCCTGCGACGCGGCTATCCTGCCGCGCCCCGTCCAGCCGTTGCCGACATGTCCTCGAGCGCCTTCAAGCAGGTCGACGTCTTCGCCCGCTCCGCCTTCGCGGGCAATCCGGTGGCGGTGATCCTCGACGGCGTCGCGCTCGACGACGCCGCCATGCAGCGGATCGCGCGCTGGACCAACCTCTCCGAGACCACCTTCGTGCTGCCGCCGACGCAGCCGCAGGCCGACTACCGGCTGCGCATCTTCACGCCGGAGCGCGAGCTTCCCTTCGCGGGGCATCCCAGCGTCGGCAGCGCGCACGCCGTGCTGGAGGCCGGCCTTGCCGCGCCGCGCGAAGGCAGGCTGGTGCAGGAATGCGGCGCGGGCCTCCTGCCCGTGCGGGTGCTGGGCGAGGGCGAGGAGCGCGAACTCTTCGTGCGCGCGCCGGAACCCGCGCTGCGCCGCCTCGATGCCGCTCAGGTGGACGCGCTGCTCGGCGCGCTCGGGATCGGACCCGACGCCCTGGCCTCGCCCGCGGTACGGGCGATCGACATCGGGCCGGTGTGGATCACCCTGCGCCTGCGCGACGCCGCCCGGGTCCGGGCGCTGCGCCCGGACATGCGCGCGCTCGCCGCTGCGGCCGCCTCGGCCGGCGCGATCGGCGCGAACGTGTTCGGCAGCGAGGACGGCGGCGGGGCGGACTACGCGGTGCGCTCCTTCTGCCCCGGCGACGGCATCGACGAGGATCCGGTCTGCGGCAGTGGCAACGCCGCCGTCGCCGCCTGGCTGCGCGCCGACGGCGCGGCGCAGGGTGAGTGGGTCGCCAGCCAGGGCCGCGAGATCGGCCGGGACGGCCGCGTCGCCGTCCGCCTGGGCGCGGACGGGAGCATCGAGATCGGCGGGCGCGCCACAACCCGCATCGAGGGGTGGCTGCGGTTGCAGGGGTGAGCGACGAGAAGCGAGAACCGAGCGCATCGCTGCGCGCGATCCTCACTCATCACTCACTTCTCGCCCCCGCCCAGGCACAGGCGCGGGCGGCCAGGATCGCGGCAGATCGGCCGAGCAGCGGGTCGAGGTGGGCCAGGCCCGGCACCTCGATGGTCTCCGCGGCCCAGGCCCCGGCCATCGCGCGCATCGCCACCGGCGCCACGTCGCGATCGGCGCCGCCGATCACGACCAGGCAGGGGCAGGCCGCCGGAGCGACCGCCAGGCCACGCGCCACCGCATCGAGCACCGCCCCCGACTCGTCCCGCCAGCGCCGTAAGGCGTACAGCACCGTGGCGGGATCGGCATCGGGCATGGCCCGCCGGGTACCGGCGAGCGAGGCGCGCCCGCGCCAGGCCCGGACCGGCGGGCTCGGCGCCGGCTGGCCCGGATGCCAGGGCGCCGGCGGCGCCGGATTCACCAGCACCAGCCCGGCCACCGCCGTCCCTGCGCCCGCGGCGGCCGCCGCGAGCAGCCCGCCGAGGCTGGCGCCGACCAGCAACGGCGGCGGGCCGGCACGGCACAGGGCCTGCACCTGCGCCAGGTAGTCCTCGAAGCGCGTCGCCGCCAGGCCGCCCGCGACGGGCGACAGGTCCGGCGCCACCGTGCGCCAGCCCGCGGCCGCGAAGACCCGCCGCCAGATCGCCCACTCCCAGCCACCGCCGCCGGCGCCGTGGAGGAAGAGGGCTGGGGGTGGAGGTGGGGGCATGGCTGTCCGGGAATCGGGAATCGGGAATCGGGAATCGGGAATCGGGAATCGGGAATCGGGAATCGGGAGCAGGAAATCCGCCCTCGGCGCACCGGTCAAGCAGCATGTGCCGCCGCATGGGGAGCGATGCGCATCGGCAGCCTGTCGGAACCCTCAGGTCCCGATTCCCCATTCCCGATTCCCGCTCCTGCCGCCCCACCACGGTGACAGAGCGCGCAGCCCGGCTGCGCTAGGCTCCCTCCCCATGGACGCCCTCTCTCCGGCCCAGGCCGCGGTCCTCGCGGACGTGGTGCTCGCGGTGCACGCCGCCGTGGTCCTGTTCGCGGTGGGCGGGCTGCTGGCGATCGTGCTGGGCGGGCTGCTCGGCTGGCGCTGGGTGCGACGGCCCTCCTTCCGGATCGCCCACATCGGGCTGGTGGTGTTCGTGGCGCTGCAGGCGTGGCTCGACCGGCTGTGCCCGCTCACCGTCTGGGAACAGGCGCTGCGCGGCCATGCCGGGCAGCCGGTGCACGAGGTGGGCTTCATCGAGCACTGGCTGGGCGCACTGATCTTCTTCGAGGCACCGCCCTGGGTGTTCGTGCTCGCTTACACCGCGTTCGCGGCCGCGGTCGCCCTGGCATGGTGGTGGCTGCCGCCCCGGCGCGCCCTGCGCCAGCCCCGCTGACGCGCCGCGCGCGTCGCCGCCACCGTCGCGCGTCCGTCACCGCGGGGTGGGTCTTCTTCGTCCCGGCTGTACCACCCCGGCGTCCACCGACGCCGCCAACCCGGGAGACGCATCCATGAACCTTGGAACCATCCTGCTCATCGTCCTGATCCTGATCCTGATCGGCGCCCTGCCCAGCTGGGGCTACAGTCGGAGCTGGGGCTACGGTCCGTCCGGGATCGTCGGCGTGCTGCTGGTCGTGGTGATCGTGCTGCTCCTGCTCGGCATGCTGTAGCCGAAGCACGCACCGCGCCCGAGGGCCGCGCCTGCGCGGCCCTCGTCGTTTCTCCGCCTCAGGCCCTGGCGCGGCGCTTGGGGTGCAGCATGGTGCCGGTGCAGTTGGCCGCGCCGCACAGGCAGGTCCAGATCTTCTTCATCCGCGCGGTGTGCGGGACTTCGAGCGTGATGTGGTAGTCGTAGGTCAGCTCGTCGCCCGCCCGCACGTCCTTGATGGTCTCGATGAAGATGCGGTCGCGCTTCGGGTCGCCGCCGGCATCCTCCTCGATCACCGTCTCGCAGTTCGGGTCGTGGCTGTGGTTGGCCCAGCGCGCGATGTTGCCATCGACGTTGCCGTCGACGATGTAGGTGTCGTTGAGGGTGAACAGGAAGGTGTGCCCGCTCTCGCCGTCGTCGGCGTAGAGGCGGTCCGCCTGCCTGTGGGTGATCAGCCTGCCCTTGTACTGGATGAGGCGCGTGCCCTTGGGGATGTCGACGAGGGCGAACAGTCCGTTGCCGTGGATGGAGGAGCGGCGGGCTGCGATCTTGCGGGGCATCGGCGGTCCAGGCGTTGCAAAGCGTCCATTGTGGCCGGAACCGGCGCCACGCGCGATGCGCCAGCCTGCCTTCACCTCGACATGCGGTGCGTGAACGCCCGGCGCGCCCGGGCCGGGACCCGTGCCGGTCGGCTTGAGCAATCCGTACCAAATTAGTACCATTTCGGACTTTCCCGACCGGGACGTCCTTCCGTGCTGCGCGTCACCAAGCTGACCGACTACGCCACCGTCGTGCTGACCGTGCTCGCCGCGCGGCCGGGCGACGTGCACAGCGCGGCAGAGCTGGCCGACGCGGCGGGGCTGGAAGGCCCGACCGTGAGCAAGGTGCTCAAGCCGCTGGCGCAGGCCGGCCTGGTGGACGGGTTCCGCGGCGCGAGCGGGGGCTACCGGCTGGCGCGCGCGCCGGCCGACATCACCCTGATCGAGATCGTCGAGGCCATCGAGGGCCCGCTGGCGATCACCGCCTGCGCCGACCACGGCGGGCACTGCGACATCGCCGCCCGCTGCGGCGCCCGTGCGAGCTGGCGCCGCATCAACGACGTGCTCGCCGACACCCTGCGGGGAATGACCCTCGCCGAGATGCTCGCCCCTCCTCCTGCGCGACGCCGGGACATCCCCCTCAACGTCGCCAACGTTTGACATCCGACAGGCAGCCGCCATGGCCACCCAATCCCAGGACCTCCTCGACGCGCTCTCGCGCCGCTACAGCGCGGGCTTCGTCACCGACATCGAGACCGACTCGCTGCCCCCGGGGCTGAACGAGGACGTGATCCGCTTCATCTCCGCCAAGAAGGAGGAGCCGGAGTGGATGACGGAGTGGCGCCTGCGCGGCTACCGCCAGTGGCTGAAGATGACCCCGCCGAACTGGGCCAAGCTGCAGATCGCGGAAATCGACTTCCAGGCGATCAGCTACTACTCGGCGCCCAAGGCCAAGTACGCGAGCCTGGACGAGGTGGACCCCAAGCTGCTGGAGACCTACGACAAGCTCGGCGTGCCCCTGCACGAGCGCGCGCGCCTGGCCGGCGTGGCGGTGGACGCGGTGTTCGACTCGGTCTCGGTGGGCACCACGTTCAAGAAGGAGCTGGCCGAGAAGGGCGTGATCTTCTGCTCGATGTCCGAGGCGGTGCGCGAGCACCCGGAGCTGGTCCGCCAGTACCTCGGCTCGGTGGTGCCGGCCTCCGACAACTATTTCGCCGCGCTCAACTCCGCGGTGTTCTCCGACGGCAGCTTCGTGTTCATCCCCAAGGGGGTGCGCTGCCCGATGGAGCTCAGCACCTACTTCCGCATCAACTCCGGCCACACCGGGCAGTTCGAGCGCACGCTCATCATCTGCGAGGACAAGGGCTACGTGTCCTACCTCGAAGGCTGTACCGCGCCCATGCGCGACGAGAACCAGCTGCACGCGGCGGTGGTCGAGCTGGTCGCGCTCGAGGACGCGGAGATCAAGTACTCGACCGTGCAGAACTGGTACCCGGGCGACGAGGAAGGCCGCGGCGGCATCTACAACTTCGTGACCAAGCGCGGCGAGTGCCGCGGCGCGCGCAGCAAGATCACCTGGACCCAGGTCGAGACCGGCTCCGCGATCACCTGGAAGTACCCATCCTGCGTGCTGAAGGGCGACGACTCGGTGGGCGAGTTCCACTCCGTGGCGCTGACCCACCACCGCCAGCAGGCCGACACCGGCACCAAGATGATCCACATCGGCCGCAACACGAAGTCGAAGATCGTCTCCAAGGGCATTTCCGCCGGCCGCGGCCAGAACACCTACCGCGGGCAGGTGCGGGTGGAGCGCTCCGCCGCCGGCGCGCGCAACCACACCCAGTGCGACTCGCTGCTGATCGGCAAGGAGTGCGGCGCGCACACCTTCCCCTACATCGAGGTGCGCCACCCGGACGCCACCGTCGAGCACGAGGCCACGACCTCGAAGATCTCCGAGGACCAGCTCTTCTACTGCCGCGCGCGCGGCATCGGCGAGGAGGATGCGGTGTCGATGATCGTCGACGGCTTCTGCAAGCAGGTCTTCCGCGAACTGCCGATGGAGTTCGCGGTCGAGGCCAAGAAGCTGCTGGAAGTCTCGCTGGAGGGAGCGGTGGGGTGATGGGGTGAAGCGGGAAGAGGGATCGGGAAGAGGGACCTGGCGGTTCCATTTCCCGGCCCGGCTCCGCTTCGTCCCACGCGCCTGCAGGCCCTCCGTTCCCGATTCCCTCTTCCCCATTCCCGCTTCACCCCAACGACCATGCTCAAGATCGAAAACCTCCACGTCCGCATCAACGACCGCGAGATCCTCAAGGGCCTCTCGCTCGAGCTCGAGCCCGGCAAGGTCCACGCCATCATGGGGCCGAACGGCGCGGGCAAGTCCACGCTCGGCAACGTCCTCGCCGGGCGCGAGGGCTACGAGATCACGGCCGGCTCGGTCCGCTTCAAGGGCGAGGACCTGCTGGCGATGGAGCCGGAGGAGCGCGCCGCGGCCGGCGTGTTCCTGGCCTTCCAGTACCCGGTGGAGATCCCCGGGGTGAACAACACCTACTTCCTGCGCGCGGCGCTCAACGCCCAGCGTGCGGCCCGCGGCGAGCCGGAGCTGGACTCGATGCAGTTCCTCAAGCTCGTGCGCGAGAAGCTCGCGCAGTTGAAGTTCTCCGACACCCTGCTCCAGCGCGGCGTCAACGAAGGCTTCTCGGGCGGCGAGAAGAAGCGCAACGAGATCTTCCAGCTCGCGGTGCTCGAACCCGCGCTGGCCATCCTCGACGAGACCGACTCCGGCCTCGACATCGACGCCCTGCGCCTGGTCGCCGACGGCGTCAACACGCTGCGCGGCAGCGAGCGCAGCTTCCTGGTCATCACCCACTACCAGCGCCTGCTCGAGTACATCCGGCCGGACGTGGTCCACGTGCTGGCCGACGGCCGCATCGTCGAGACCGGCGGCCCCGAACTCGCCGAGCAGCTCGAGGCGCACGGCTACGCCTGGATCCGCGAGCGCGGCGCCCCCGCCGAGGCCGCACCGTGAACGCCCAGCTCTCGCCCCTGCTCGATTCGTTCCGGGCCGAGTTCGAGGCCGCGCCGCCGGCCGACCTCGACGGCGCCCACCTGCGCGACGCACGCCGCTACGCGCTCGCCGCGGCGCTGCGCGACGGCCTGCCGGGCCCGCGCAGCGAGGCCTGGAAGTACACCTCGCTGCGTCCGCTCGAACGCCGCAGCTTCGTGCCCGCGCCGGACGAGCGCGTGGCGGTCGATCCGGCCGTCGTGGCCGGCATCCCCACGCCGCGGCTGGTGTTCGTCAACGGGCATTTCGATCCCGGCCTCTCCGCCATCGACGACCTCCCGCAGGGCGTGCACCTGATCGCGCTCTCGCAGGCCCTGCGCGACTGCGATCCGCGCGAATGCGCCTTCCTGGCGCGCCGCTTCGACGGCGCGGAGGAGCTCTTCCCGCGCGTGAACTCGGCGCTCGCCATGGACGGCGTGATGCTCCGCGCCTCCGACGAGTCCGACGGCGCCACGCCGCTGCACGCGGTCTTCGTGGGCGCACCCGCCGCCGCCGACCGCGCCTGGCACCTGCGCCACCTGGTCGAGCTGCTGCCCGGCGCGCGCCTGACCCTGTGCGAGCACCATGTCGCGGCGGGCGAGCACGCCCACCTCGCCAACACGGTCATGCACGTCAAGCTGGAGGCGCGCGCGCGCCTGACCCACGTCCGCATCCAGGCCGAGGCCGCGGGCGCCAGCCTGATCCAGCGCACCGACGCCGCGCTCGCCGACGGCGCCGAGCTGCGCAGGCTCGACCTCGAGCTGGGCGGCGCGCTCTCGCGCCACGAACTCAACGCCGCCCTGCGCGGCCGCAACGCGCACGTGCACGCCAACGGCGTGCAGCTCGCCGGCGGGCGGCGCCACATCGACACCCGCCTCGCCTCGGACCACGCGGTGCCGGACACGACCTGCGAGCTGAACTGGCGCGGCATCGGCGCCGAGCGCGGCCGGGCCGTGTTCCACGGCGGCATCCTGATCCGCGCGGGCGCCGACCGCACCGACGCCAACCTCTCCAACAAGAACCTGCTGCTGTCGGAGGACGCCGAGGTGGACTCGCAGCCGGTGCTCGAGATCCACGCCGACGAGGTCAAGGCCGCCCACGGCACCACGGTCGGCAGCCTCGACCCTGCCGCGCTGTTCTACCTGCGTGCGCGCGGGGTGCCTGCCGCCCAGGCGCGCACCATCCTCACCGCGGCGTTCTGCCGGGAGACCCTGGCGGTGGTCGAGGACGAGGCCCTGCGCGCGCTCGCAGCCGCCCGCCTCGACGCCGCGCTGGCGGCGCTGCCGGCGGCATGAGCGCGCACGCGGACATCCCGGCCGTCCCGGACTGGGCGGCCGTGCGCGCGGACTTCCCGCTGCTGGAGCGCCAGGTCCACGGCAAGCCCCTGGTCTACCTCGATTCGGCGAACACCGGCCAGAAGCCGCGCAGCGTGATCGAGACGGTCGACGCCTTCTACCGCCGGCACAACGCCAACGTCAGCCGTGCCGTGCACGCGCTGGGCAGCGAGGCGACCGAGGCCTACGAGGCGGCGCGCGCGCGCCTGGCCGCCTTCGTCAACGTGCAGGCCGACGACCTCGTGCTCACCAGCGGCACCACCATGGCGATCAACCTGGTCGCCTACGCGTGGGCGCTGCCGCGCCTCGGCCCGGGCGACACCATCCTCACCACCCGCATGGAGCACCACGCCAACATCGTGCCGTGGCAGCTCGTGGCCGAGCGCACCGGCGCCACGGTGCGGGCGGTGGACGTCACCGACACCGGCGAGCTCGACGGCGATGCGGTGCGCGCCGCGCTGACGCCGGACGTGAAGCTGTTCGCCTTCACCCACGTCTCCAACGTGCTGGGCACGGTCAACCCGGTGCGCGAGTTCTGCCGCGAGGCGCGCCGGCGCGGCATCGCCACCCTGGTGGACGGCTCGCAGGCGCTGCCGCACCGGCAGGTCGACATCGCCGCGCTGGGCTGCGACTTCTACGCCTTCACCGGCCACAAGATGTGCGGTCCCACCGGCACCGGCGCGCTGTGGGCGCGCCGCGAGCACCTGCAGGCGATGCCGCCCTTCCTCGGCGGCGGCGAGATGATCCGCGAGGTCTCGTTCGAGCGCACGGTCTACAACGACCCGCCGCACAAGTTCGAGGCCGGCACGCCCAACATCGCCGGGCACATCGGCCTGGGCGCCGCGGTCGACTACCTGTCCTCGCTGGGCATGGCCCACGTCGAGGCGCGCGAGGCCGAGCTGCGCGCGCATGCGCTGGACGCACTGCGCGGCATCGAGGGCATCCGCGTGCTCGGTGCGCCGCGCGAGGCGGCCGCGGTGATCAGCTTCCTGGTCGAGGGCGCGCACGCGCACGACCTCGCGACCCTGCTCGACCTCGAAGGCATCGCGGTGCGCTCGGGCCACCACTGCGCGCATCCGCTGATGGCCTGCTTCGGCGTGGCGGCGACCTGCCGCATGTCGATGGCCTTCTACAACACGCACGCCGAGGTCGACGCCTTCGTGGCGGCGCTCGCCAAGGTGCGCCGGCTGCTGGCATGAGCCCGCCGGCCTCGCCACGCGCGGATAATCAGCGCATGGATCCCCGCACCCGCGCCACCCGGGCCTATGCCGCGCTCGCCGCCGCGCCCGACACCCGCTCGCTCGCCTTCCGCGACGCCACCGAGGCCGACGTCCCCGCCCTGGTGGCCCTGGTCACCGCCGCCTACCGCGGCGACGCCAGCCGCGTCGGCTGGACCACCGAGGCGGACCTGCTCGACGGCGAACGCATCGATCCCGAGCTGCTGCGCGCCGACCTGCGCCGTCCGCGCAGCCGCGTGCTGCTGCTCGAGGACGTCCGTCCCGCCGGCGCCGCGGCGCTGCTGGCCTGCGCGCACGTGGCGGACGAGGGCGGCACGGGCTACTTCGGCATGTTCGCGGTCCGTCCCGACCTCCAGGACGCAGGACTCGGCCGCCGCGTGCTCGCCGAGGCGGAGCGCGTGGCCGTCGAGGCCTGGGGCCTGCGGACCATGCGCATGACGGTGATCGACGTCCGCCACGAACTCATCGCCTGGTACGAACGCCGCGGCTACCGGCGCACCGGCATCCGCAAGCCGTTCCCGTACGGCGACCTGCGCTTCGGCGTGCCGCGGCGCGACGACCTGCGCTTCGAGGTCCTGGAGAAGGCGCTGCCGGGGGCCGCCGCATGAGCGCGATGGAGGGCTGGGTGCCCGTGTGCGCCACCGGCGAGCTGCTGCCGGGCGAGATGCGCCAGGTCTGGGACGGCGGAACGCCCATCGTGGTGGTCAACCTGGACGGCGCGCTCTACGCGCTCGAGGACCGTTGCAGCCACGAGGACTACGAGCTGTCCACGGGGCGCGTGGATCCTGCCGAGGGCAGCATCGAGTGCATCGTCCACGGCGCGCGCTTCGACGTGCGCGACGGCCGCGCCCTGTGCGCCCCGGCCTACACCCCGGTGACCAAGTTCCCCGTGCGGGTCGAGGACGGCCGCATCTGGACCCGCGACGACCGTTAGCGTCGCCGGCGGGCCCACTGTCGGGATTGCGCCTCGTCGGTGTGGGAGCGGCTTCAGCCGCGACGCAGCGGCATCCGCGCACCGCCTGCGCACGCTACGCCGGCGGCGCCTCAGGACGCGAGCTGGAGCAGGCGCGTCGGCACCGCGTAATCGGCCGGCCCGAGCAGGTCCACGCCGCAGCGCAGCGCGCCCAGCCAGTCGAGGAAGGCGGGAATGGCCGGTCCCTCCAGGGGCAGGCCGTGCTGGGGGACGACCAGCACCGGGTCGATCCGCCGCACCATGTCCGCCCACAGCGCGCAGGCGCGGTGGCTCGCCATGTAGCGGCGGTGGAAGCCCTCCATCCGGTGCACGTGGGCGGCGAAGTCCCGCACCGGTGCGTAGGCCTCGCCGGTGGGCACCAGCGAGGAGCCGACGTCGCCCGAGAACAGGATGCGGCTGACCGGATCGTAGAAGCCGAAGTTGCCCACCGAGTGCAGGAAGTGCGCCGGCACGGCGACGAGCCCGCGCTCGCCGAAGGGGATCACGCCGCCGGCGTCCTCCAGCAGGAGGTAGCGGTCGCGGCCGGTGTTCTTCTGGTAGTGCGGGACGCTGTGGGGGACGAAGCGCCCCCACAGCTTCGAGCACACCACGGTCGCCGAGGTGTACATGAGCCAGCGGTCGACCGCGCCGATGATGTCGGGGTCCTGGTGCGAGGCGATGATGTAGGTGAGGTCGGTCGGCTGCACGTAGCGCGTCATCGCGAGCGAGAGCGGCGTGTACAGGAGCGCCCCGCCCGGATCGATCAGCGCCGACTGCGCACCGTGCTGGATCAGGAACTGGTTGGCCTGCACGCCGTCCTCGCCGCGCACCAGGTCGCTGAACACCACGCAGCGGTGGACGTCGTCGTCGTACAGCACGTTCGGCATGATCGGGATCCGCGGCAGCAGGGAGCCGGGAGTCTCCGTCCGCCCCGCATGGGCGGGCGTTGATCCAGATCATGGACGTACGGCCGCCGCCGGCGCGCCCGATGCTCAGCCGGGGACGGGCAGCGGCCGCAGGCGGACGATGGCGAGTTCGGCGCAGCCCTGCAGGACGAGCCCGCGCACCGGCCCCGCATCGCGCAGCAGGCTGTCGCCGGCGCGCAGGCGCGCGTGCTCGTCGCGCCCGCGCCACTCGGCCTGGCCCGCGAGCACGTGCACGGCGAGCAGGTCGTCCGGCTCGATCCACGGCGACAGCCCCTTCGCCAGGCCGACGCGCTCCATGGCGGCGGTGCACGCGCCGCCGTCCCACAGCAGGTTCAGGGCTTCGCAGGGGCCGTCCAGCAGGCGGCAGTCCGGTGCCGGCGCACCGGGATAGGCCAGGGCCGCCTCGCCGGGCAGCACGCGCCGTTCGGCCCCGTCGGGAAAGCGCAGGACGAAGCCGTTGCCGCGGCACAGCAGCTGCAGCCGCTGCAGTTCCGGAAAGGCGGAGAAGACGCCGTCCTGCACGATCTCGGCCCGCGACAGGCGCCATGCCGGGCTGCCGCGCCCGGCGCGCGCGATCTCCACGGTGGTTCCACCGCCGTTGCGCCAGCGCTGCGCGATGCCGTCGACCGCGCGGACGACGCGCAGGCCCATCAGCCGAGCAGCTCCGCCAGGGCGCGCGTGCTGGCGCGCAGGGCCTCGTCCCATGGCAGGCCGACGATGGGTCGCCCGCTCCTGGCGTCGTCGAAGGTCTCGCGCTGGCCCGGCCCGAGCAGGTGCCGGTAGTCCACCGTCAGCTCGTCGCCGGCGGCGAGGTCGCGCGCGGCGAAGACGAAGCCGAGGTGCCACAGTCCGGTGGGCGCGAAGTCGTGGTTGACGAAGCACTCGTCGGGCCAGTCGAGGCTGACGGTGTAGCGGTCCTCGAACCAGCGCACCGAGGCCGCGAGCGCGTCGGCCGCGTCCGTGCGCGCCGCGATCTCCGCCCAGGACCAGGTGCGGTCGATGGCGTCCGGCGCGATCACCACCGCGCCGCGCGGCACCGCCTCCTCGAGGAACAGCCCGCGCCCGGCGCCGGGGATGCGCGAAGCGTCGATGCGGTAGCGCGGCTTGATCATGCCGGAGACGGGAAAGGGACGATCCTCGATTCTAGAGCGAGAGTCCCCTTCCGAGGCGAACGTCGCGGCCGTCCTGGCGACACGGCGCCGCTGCGCCGCGGAACGCCGCCCGGCCGCACGTCCCTGTGCGGCACCGGGCGACGGGAGCGCGGATCAGTCGGCGGCAGGCCCGGCCGCCGCGCCGGCATCGGCGTCGGTCGGCGCACTGCCGAGGCTGATGAGGTCGCGGTTGCGGTCCACGGTGGCGAGGCCGATGCCCTTGATGGCGGCCAGCTGGTCGGCGCTGCGGAAGGGACCATGGGCCTCGCGATAGGCGACGATGTCGCGCGCCTTCGCCGGCCCGACGCCGACCAGCACCCGTTCGAGGGTCGCTGCGTCGGCACTGTTGATGTCGACCTTGTCGGCAGCCATGGCCGGCAGCGCGAACAGCGCGGCGAGCGCGAGGGCGTGGAACGCGGTGGCGAACTTGCTCATGCGGTGACTCCTGTCGTGGTTGGGGTGGATGCGCCGGCGTCCGGCCGGCAGGGCGCAGTCTGGCGTCCGCCGCCTGCGCCGTCGGCGGCAGGCGACGCGGCGGCCGGAGCGAAAGCCCGGGCACCGCGCGTACGAAAAGTCGCACCCGGGGCGGGCGTCGGCGGCCGAGGCCCTAGAATGGGCGATCCGCTTCGACAGGAACCGCCATGTCCCGCTCCGCAGACACCGCCCGCTTCAACCAGTTCGTCGCCGCCAAGTGGGACGAAGAACTGATCCCGGTGCTCTCCGAGTACATCGCCATCCCGTGCAAGTCCCCGATGTTCGACGCCGACTGGGCGAAGAACGGCCACCTCGACGCCGCCATCGACCTGGCCGCGCGCTGGGTCGACAGGCAGGGGATCGAGGGCCTCCGGATGGAGGTCGTGCGCCTCGAGGGCCGCACGCCTTTGCTCTTCATCGAGATCCCCGGCACCGACGGCGCCGACGGGGACGACTGCGTGCTGCTCTACGGCCACCTCGACAAGCAGCCCGAGGTCACCGGCTGGGACGACGGCAAGGGGCCGTGGACGCCGGTTCTGGAGAACGACAGGCTCTACGGCCGCGGCAGCGCCGACGACGGCTACGCGCTGTTCGGCTCGATCACCGCCCTGCTCGCCGTGCGCGAGCAGAAGCTGCCGCACGCCCGCTGCGTGCTCATGATCGAGACCTGCGAGGAGTCGGGCAGCTACGACCTCCCCTACTACATCGACCACCTGGCGCCGCGCATCGGCACGCCCTCGCTGGTGGTCTGCCTGGACTCCGGCTGCGGCAACTACGAGCAGCTCTGGCTGACCACCTCCCTGCGCGGCATGACCGGCGGCAACCTCCGCGTCGAGGTGCTGGAGGACGGCGTGCACTCGGGCGACGCCTCCGGCATCGTGCCGTCGAGCTTCCGCATCCTGCGCCAGCTGCTCTCGCGGCTGGAGGACGAGGCGACCGGGCGGGTCCTTCCCGACGTGCTGCATGCGGAGATTCCTCCCGCGCGCATCGAGCAGGCCCGGCTCGCGGCCGAGGTGCTCGGCGACGAGATCCACGCCAAGTTCCCGCTGGTCGAAGGCCTGCGCCCGATGGGCGAGGACAACGCCGAGCGCATCCTCAACCGCACCTGGCGCCCGGCGCTGTCCATCACCGGCGCCGACGGCCTGCCGCCGCTCGGCGGCGCGGGCAACGTGCTGCGCCCCTCGACCGCGGTGAAGCTGAGCCTGCGGCTGCCGCCGACCGTGGACGGCGCCACCGCCGGCAAGGCCGTGAGCGCGCTGCTGACGCAGGATCCGCCGTACGGCGCCCGGGTGACGCTGGATCTCGAGAAGGCCTCCTCCGGCTGGAACGCGCCCGAGGCCCCGGCGTGGCTGAGCCAGGCGCTGGAGGACGCCTCGCAGGCCGCCTTCGGCAAGCCGCCGGTCTACATCGGCGAGGGCGGCAGCATTCCGCTGATGGCCCTGCTCGGGGAGAAGTTCCCCGCGGCGCAGTTCGTCATCACCGGCGTGCTCGGCCCGCACTCGAACGCGCACGGGCCCAACGAGTTCCTGCACATCCCGATGGTCAAGCGCGTCACCGCGTGCATGGCGCTGGTGCTCGCGCGCCACTACGAGAACCGCCCGGGCACGGCTGCGCGCGCGGCCTGACCGCCCGCCACGGCGAACCGGCGCGCTTCACCGACCCGTGATGCGCGCCGCCGAGAATGCGAGGCGCCGGAACCGCCGGCGCCACCTGGAGACGCGGCATGCAGGGCATTTTCGGTAGCGACAGCATCCTGTACATCATCCTGATCGGCTTCATCGCCGGCCTCGTCGCCCGCGCGCTGAAGCCGGGCAAGGACGCGATGGGCTGGATCATGACCATCGTGCTGGGCATCGTCGGCGCGCTCGCCGCCACCTTCATCGGCCGCGCGATCGGCTGGTACGGCCCCGACGAAGCCGCCGGCTTCATCGCCGCCGTCATCGGCGCCATCGTGCTGCTGGTGCTGTGGGGGATGTTCAGCGGGCGGAAGAGGCGCTGAGGGGGCGGGTGAAGCGGGTGGGGTGAAGCGGGAATCGGGAATGGAGAATCGGAGGGCGTGGCTCCGCCTTCCCGTTCCCTCTTCCCGATTCCCGCTTCATCCTTCCCGCCTCACCCCCGCCCATACACATCCTCGAACCGGACGATGTCGTCCTCGCCGAGGTAGCTGCCGGACTGCACCTCGATCAGTTCGAGCGGCAGCTTGCCGGGGTTCTCGAGCCGGTGGGTGACGCCGAGGGGGATGTAGGTGCTCTGGTTCTCGGAGAGCAGCAGCACCTCGTCGCCGCGGGTCACGCGGGCGGTGCCGCTGACGACGATCCAATGCTCGGCGCGATGGTGGTGCATCTGCAGGCTGAGGGTGCCGCCCGGCTTCACCGTGATGCGCTTGACCTGGAAGCGCTCGCCGGCGTCGATGGAATCGTAGGCGCCCCAGGGCCGGTAGACCTTGCGGTGCCAGGTCGCGTGCGCGCGGCCGGCGTCCTTGAGCCGCGCGACCACGTCCTTGACCCGCTGCACGTGGTCGCGGTGCGCCACCAGCACCGCGTCGGGGGTGTCGACCACCACCACGCCCTCCAGGCCGATGGTCGCCACCAGCTTCTCCGCGTGCACCAGGGTGTCGCGGCAGTCGATGCTGACCACGTCGCCATGGTGGGCGTTGCCGTCCGCGTCGCGCGGGCTGGCCGCCCACAGCGCCGACCACGAGCCCACGTCGCTCCAGCCGGCGTCCAGCGGCAGCACGGCGGCGTCGCGGGTCTTCTCCATGACCGCGTAGTCGATGGAGTCCGCCGGACAGGCCGCGAAGGCCTCGGCGTCCACGCGCACGAAATCGATGTCGCGCGCCGCGCGCGCCATCGCCTCGCGACAGGCGGCGAGGATGTCCGGCCGATGCTGCGCAAGCGCGTCGAGATAACGCTGCGCACGGAACAGGAACATGCCGCTGTTCCAGTAGTAGCCGCCCTCGTCCAGCCAGGCCTGGGCGGTGGCTGCGTCCGGCTTCTCGACGAAGCGCTCGACCGTGCGCACCGCGCCTGCGCGCGGCGCGCCGGCACGGATGTAGCCGTAGCCGGTCTCCGGCGCGGTGGGCACGACGCCGAAGGTCAGCAGCGCGCCCGCCTCGGCGGCGGGCCGCGCCTCCGCGACCGCGCGGCGGAAGGCCCCGGCGTCGTGGACGACGTGGTCCGACGGCAGCACCAGCAGCAACGGGTCGCCGCCGTCGGCGCTGGCCTGGAGGGCGGCGAGCGCGATGGCCGGAGCGGTGTTGCGCCCGACCGGCTCCAGCAGGATGGCCTCGGCGCCGGCATCGACCTGGCGCAGCTGCTCGGCGGCGAGGAAGCGGTGCGCCTCGTTCGCCACCACCAGCGGCGGCGCCTCGGCCAGGGGCGCGACCCGCAGCCAGGTGTCCTGCAGCATCGAACGCTCGCCCACCAGCGGCAGGAACTGCTTGGGATAGGCCTCGCGCGACAGCGGCCACAGGCGGGTGCCGGCGCCCCCGGAAAGCAGGACCGGACGCAGGGGATGGGACGAGGCTGAAGACATACGCAACGCTCTGGCGGTGGACGGTCGCACACGCGCTCGCCGCGCACGCGGCGCGAGTTTACCCTGTCGCCCCCACCCTGCCGCAGGCCGCCCTCCATGCCCCAAACCGCCCGCGCCGATGCACGCCTCGCCTGGACCCGGGGCGTGCTCGCGGACCCGTCGGCCATCCTGGAACGCGCATCCACCGATGCCGGTTTCCGCAGCTACTGGCGGGTCCACAGCGGCGGCACGAGCTGGATCGTGATGGACGCTCCGCCCGCGCTGGAGGACGTGGCGCCATGGCTCGCCGTCGCGCAGCTGCTGCGCGACGGCGGCGTGCACGTGCCGCAGGTCCACGCGCGCGACACCGGACAGGGCTTCCTGCTGCTGGGCGACATGGGCCGCCGGACCTACCTGGACGTGCTCGACGCCGACAACGCCGACGTCCTGTTCGACGACGCCATCGCCGCACTGATCGCGCTGCAGTCGATCGCACCGCCGGCCACGCTGCCGCGCTACGACCGCGCCCTGCTCGAACGCGAGCTCGCGCTGTTCCCCGACTGGTTCCTCGCACGCCACCTCGGGGTGTCGATGACGGCGGCGCAGCGCGACGCCTGGGATGCGCTCCGCGCCGTCCTGGTCGACGCAGCGCTCGCCCAGCCGCAGGTCCTGGTGCACCGCGACTACATGCCGCGCAACCTGATGCACTGCGAGCCCAACCCGGGCGTCCTCGACTTCCAGGACGCCGTGGTCGGCCCGATCGCCTACGACCCGGTGTGCCTGTTCCGCGACGCCTTCCTGAGCTGGCCGGTCGCGCGCGTGGACGCCTGGCTCGCGCGCTACCACGGGCTGGCGCACGCCGCCGGGTTGCCGGTGCCGTCGCTGGAACGCTTCCGCGAGGACGCCGACCTGACCGGCGCGCAGCGCCACCTCAAGGTGCTGGGCATCTTCGCGCGCCTGCACCATCGCGACGGCAAGCCGAAGTACCTCGCCGACGCGCCGCGCTTCCTGCGCTACCTGCTCGAGGCGGCGGCGCGCCGGCCTGCGCTGGCGCCGCTCGCCCCGCTGCTCGACGAACTGGTGCTGCCGCGCCTGGCGCCCGCACCGGCGGCATGAAGGCGCTGGTCCTCGCCGCGGGCAAGGGCGAGCGCATGCGCCCCCTCACCCTGCACACGCCGAAGCCGCTGCTCCCCGTGGGCGGCAGGCCGCTGATCGTCTGGCACCTGGAGAAGCTGGCGCGGCTCGGCATCGTGGAGGTCGCGATCAACACCGCCTGGCTGGCGCCGCGCCTGCGCGGGGCGCTGGGCGACGGCAGCGCGTGGGGGCTGCGCATCGCCTGGGCCGACGAAGGCGAGGAGCCGCTGGAGACCGGCGGCGCCCTGCTCAACGCCCTCCCGCTGCTCGGCGAGTCACCCTTCCTGCTCGTCAACGGCGACGTCTGGACCGACTTCGACTTCGGCACCCTCCCGCGCGAGCCGGACGGACTCGCGCACCTGGTGCTGGTGGACCGCCCGGCCTATGCCGCGCGCGGGGACTTCGCCCTGGATCGGGACGGCCGCGTGCGCGAGGCCGCCACGCCGCCGCTGACCTATGCCGGGCTGGGCGTGTACCGGCCGGAGATCCTGCAGGACTGGCGGAGGCACGTGCCGGCCGACCCGGGGACGCGCAGGACGCCGCCGCGCTTCCCGCTCGCGCCGCTCCTGCGCGCGCACATGGCCGACGGCCGGATCGCCGGTACGCACCATCGCGGCCGATGGACCGACGTCGGCACCCCGGAGCGCCTCGCGGCGCTGGACGCGGCGCTGGGCGGCAGCGGGTGAGCCCGCGCCGCGTCCTTCGGGACGCGGTGCGCGGACCGTCGGCGGCACGGAGCCGTTCTCGCGGGCGCCGCCTTCACGCCCCTCCCGACGGGCGAGGCCGCCCCAGCCGTCAGTCCTTCAGCAGGCCGCGCAGGAAGGCCACCGTCGGCCGCCGGCGCGCCGCCAGCGACTCGCGGTCGAGCCGGTCGAGCAAGGCGCCGAGCGAGGCCAGGTCGCGGCCGACGTGGGTCAGCAGCCAGTCGATGACCGCATCGTCGAGCTGCAGGCCGCGCGCGTCCGCGCGCCGACGCAGCACCGCGCGCCGGCCGCCGTCGTCCAGCGGCTGCAGGGGCACCCGGGTGCACTGGCCCAGGCGCGAGCGCAGGTCGGGCAGCTCGAGCGCCAGCGCGTTCGGCGCGCCCCGCGCCCCGTAGAGCAGCGTGGCGCCCGCGGCACGGGCACGGTTGTGGAAGTCGAACAGGGCGACCTCCGCCGCGCGCCGCCCGGCGACCGCGTCCAGGTCGTCCAGGGCGACGAGGTCGGCCGCCTCCTGGGCGGCCAGGGCCTCGGCGACGTGCGGACCGAGCGCGGCCAGCGGCAGATAGACCGCCTGCCGTCCCGCGCCGTCGGCGGCCGCGCAGGCCGCCAGCAGCAGATGGGTCTTGCCGCTGCCGGGTGCGCCCTCGAGATAGAGCCAGTCCGCGGCGGCGCCGGCGGCGACCGCCCGCACCAGGGGCAGCGCGACGCCGGCGGGATCGTGGAAGCCCTCGAAGCGCTGGTCCGGCGGGAAGCGCAGCGAGAGGGGAAGCTGTGGCGTGTTCAATCGTGGGGGGTCCTGCCCTCGTCGGGGAGGACGATGCGGCCCGGGCCCTCGTCGGGCCTCCGGACCAGCATGCCGCCGCCGTAGAGTTCGCTCTCGGTGTAGCGCTGGTAGAAGTGGCGGAGCACGACCATGGTCACCGCGGTCACCGGCAGCGCGACCAGCACGCCGATGAAGCCGAAGAGCTGGCCGAAGGCCATGACCGCGAAGATGACCGCGACCGGATGCAGCCCGATGCGGTCGCCGACCAGGCGCGGGGTCAGCACGTAGCTCTCCGCGAGCTGGACGACGGTGTAGACCAGCGCCACCAGCAGCAGGTGCTGCCAGTCGCCGTACTGCACCAGCGCCGCCACCGCGCCGAGCACGAAGCCGAGGATCGCGCCCAGGTAGGGCACGAAACTGGTGAGCCCGGTGATGAGGCCGATGATCAGCGCCATGTCGATGCCGATCAGCCACAGGCCCAGGGCATAGAGCGCGCCCAGCGCGAACATCACCGCGAGCTGGCCGCGGATGAAGCCGCCCAGCACGGTGTCGGACTCGCGCGCCAGGCGCACCACCGTGCCCTCGATCGAGCGCGGCAGCATCTCGCGCAGCTTGGTCATCATGACGTCCCAGTCCCGCAGGAAGTAGAACGTCACCACCGGGATCAGCACCAGGTTGACCGTCCACAGCACCACCGTCATGCCCGAGCGCGACACGGTGCCGAGGATGGTCGCGGCCACGCCGCCCGCCTGCCGCCAGTGTTCCTGCAGCATCTCCACCGCGTGCGAGGCGTCGACGTACTGGCCGAACTCGATGTTGAGCCGCGCCTCCAGCCAGGGCACGGCCGTGCCCATGAACCAGTCGCGGTAGCGCGGGAAGGCCTCGATCATGCGCATCACCTCGCGCTCCAGCAGTGGCAGCACGAGCAGCAGGATCAGCGCCAGGACGAGCAGCATCAGCGCGTAGACCAGCACCACGCCGGTCGTGCGCGAGCGCCCGCGGGCCTCGATGCGGTCGACGAACGGATCGCCCAGCCAGGCCAGCAGCGCCGCCACGATGAAGGGCGTGAGCACGGGCCCGAGCAACCAGATCAGGAAGCCGAGGGCCGCGGCAAGCGCCAGCATCTGCCAGCGACGGGTGTCGGAAGGAGTCATGGGGGTGGGATCCGTACGAATCTCAAGGACCGGTGCGCGCCCTGCGCGACCAGCGTACGACGTAATCGAGCCCGGCCGCGACGGTCAGCGCCGCCACCACCCAGATGCCCGCGGCCACCGGCGCGGCGACCTCGACGTCCAGGGCGAGCCCGGCCAGGGCGCCCAGCACCAGGGCCAGCTGCGCGAAGGTCGCCAGCTTGCCCAGCGCGCTCGGCGCGATCTCCAGCGGCCCGCGCCGCAACCGCCAGGCGACCGCCCCGACCAGCAGCACCAGGTCGCGCAGGAAGGTGAGCGCCGCGAGCCAGCCGGGCAGTACCCCGCCCAGCCACAGGCCGACGAACAGGGCGTTGACCAGCAGCTTGTCGGCCGCCGGGTCGAGCAGCGCCCCCAGCCGCGTGCGCCAGCCGCAGCGGCGCGCCAGAAGGCCGTCGAGCGCATCGGAGGCTGCTGCCAGCAGCGTCAGCCACAGCGCCGCCATGTGCGCCTGCGTGGCGAGCAGCCACACGATGGCCGGCGTCGCCGCCATCCGCGCGAGGGTGATGGCGTTGGGTACCCAGCGGCCGGGCACCGTCGCCGTGTTCATGGCCGCAGCAGGAACACCGGCCCGGCGCCGCCCGGCATGGACGTCAGCACGTCGCCCGAGGCCACGAGGTTCTCGAAGCCCACCAGACCGCTGGCGAGGTCGAGGGTCAGCCGCAGGCGGCCGCCGCCGGCCTCGGCCTCCGGCACGATCGACCGCACCACCGCCAGGCTCTGCAGATAGCCCATGAGCCGCAGGTAGTCGTCGCTGCCGTGCACGCCCTCGACCGTCACCACGACCGTCTCCGGCGTGCCCGCGACCGCCTCGACCGCGAAGCGGCGCGCCATCGCGTCCGCGGCGCCGTCGGCGCCCGCCGCCATGGCCTGGCGCGCGTCGGCCTCCTCGCTGGTCCAGCGTTCGAGCACCTCGCCGTCCACCACCAGCGCCCACTGGGCGGTCCAGCCGCCGGCGCCCCGGTAGAGCTTGCCCAGCAGGGCCGGCTCCCGCCCGGCGGCGGCGCGCGGCTGGAGCTCCCAGACCGGATCCACGTCCACCGCCCCGTCGCGCGGCAGCTGGAAGGCGAGGCCGCGCTCGGCGCCGCGCGTGCTCAACGGGCGCACCACGTTGACCTGCTGGGCATTGACCACGCGCGCGCCCCGGCCGTCGTCGATGGCCAGCAGCAGGGTCACCGGCGGCCGGGGGGCCGGCCAGGTGGGCAGTCCCGCGGCACCGACCAGCGCGTCGACGCCGCTGCGGTCGAAGCGCACCACCAGGGTCTGCCGGTAGGACGGCGCGCCGCCCGGCGTGGTGTCGGTGTCCTGGCGGTAGCTGTGCGAACGCTCCAGCGCCTGCGCCGAGCGCAACTGGCGCGCGACCAGCGGATGCCGGGGCGCCTCGGAATCGCCAGTCAGCTTGACCACGACCTGCGCGAGCGCGCGCGCGGTGGCGGCCGCGCGCTCCCCGTCGCCGCGCCCGGTCACCGGGACCTCGCCCGTGTACAGATCGGCGGCGGCATCCTGGGCCACGGCCGGCGCCAGGCCGATGCAGAGGCCCATGAGCAGGAGGACGCGGAGGATCGGGCGGGTCATTGGCGGGGTCTCGGTGAATGGAGCGAAGGCGCCGCATGGTGCCGCAGGGCCCCGTGGCCGTCCAACGTCGGCGCTGCGACCGGCGGGGCGCCTGCTAGAATTGGCGGCTCCCCGCCGCCGGTACCCAGCGTGAGCCAGACCCCATCCTCGTTGAGCTATCGCGATGCCGGCGTCGACATCGACGCGGGCAACGCCCTCGTCGAACGCATCAAGCCGATGGTCAGGCGCACCCTGCGCCCGGAGGTGCTGGGCGGGCTGGGCGGCTTCGGCGGCCTGTTCGCGCTGGGCGACCGCTTCCGCGACCCGGTCCTGGTCTCGGGCACCGACGGCGTCGGCACCAAGCTCAAGCTCGCACAGACCCTCGGCCGCCACGACACCATCGGCATCGACCTCGTCGGCATGTGCGTCAACGACGTCCTGGTGCAGGGCGCCGAGCCGCTGTTCTTCCTGGACTACTTCGCCACCGGCAAGCTCGACGTGGACACCGCGGCCGCCGTGGTCGGCGGCATCGCGCGCGGCTGCGAGCTGGCCGGCTGCGCACTGATCGGCGGCGAGACCGCCGAGATGCCGGACATGTACCCGCCGGGCGAGTACGACCTCGCCGGCTTCACCGTCGGCGCGGTGGAGCGCGAGCGCCTGCTGGACGGCGCGGCGGTGCGCGAGGGCGACCTGCTGCTGGGCCTGCCCTCCAGCGGCCCCCACTCCAACGGCTACTCCCTGATCCGGCGCATCCTCGAGCGCGCCGGCGATCCGCTCGACCTCGACCTCGACGGCGTGCGTCTCGCCGACGCGCTGATGGCGCCGACCACGATCTACGTCAGGCCCATCCTCGCCCTGCTGGAAAGCCACGGCGCCGCGCTGCACGCGATGGCGCACATCACCGGCGGCGGGCTCACCGAGAACATCGTGCGCGTGGTGCCGGAGGACCTCGGCGTCGAGATCGACGCGACCGCCCTGCCGCGTCCCGCCGTGTTCGACTGGCTGCAGCGCGAGGGCAACGTCGCCCAGACCGAGATGTGGCGCACCTTCAACTGCGGCATCGGCTTCGTGCTGGTGGTACCGGCCGAGGCCGTCGCCGCGGTGCGCGCCGCACTGGCGGAGCACCGGCTCGACGCGCTCGAGATCGGCCGGATCGGCCGCGCCGGGGGCGGGACGCGCGTCCGCATCGGCTGATGCGCATCGCGGTACTGGCCTCGGGCCGCGGCAGCAACCTCCGGGCCCTGCTCGACGCGCGCGCCGCGGGACGGCTGGACGCGGCCTTCGTCGGGACATTCTCCGACCGCCCCGGCGCCGGTGCGCTGGAGATCGCGCGCGCTGCGGGAATCCCGGCGCACGCCCTGCCGCCCCGCGCCTACGCGGATCGCGCCGCGCACGATGAAGCGCTGTTCAGCGCCGTCGCCGATGTTCAGCCCGATCTCATCGTGTGTGCGGGATACATGCGCCTCATCGGCGACGCCGCCGTCGCCCGTTTCGCAGGCCGCATGATCAACATCCATCCCTCGCTTCTCCCGGCCTATCGGGGGCTGCACACCCACCAGCGCGCGCTCGACGACCGCGTGCCGGTGCACGGTGCGAGCGTGCACTACGTGACCGCGGCGCTCGACGGCGGCCCGGTGATCGCGCAGGCCGAGGTCGCGGTACGGGCGGACGACGACGCGGAGCGCCTGGCCGCGCGCGTGCTCGCCCGCGAGCACCGCCTGCTGCCGGCCTGCGTGGCGCTGATCGCCGACGGCCGGCTGCGCCAGCTCGACGACGCGGTGGCGCTGGACGGCACCCGCCTCACGCGCCCGCTGCGCCTGGGCGACGACGATCGCCTGCACTGACGCACGCCCCCGGTTCCACAGGAGTCCGCCATGGTCCGCCTCGCCCTGCTGCTCGGCCTCGCCGCCCTCGCCCCCGCCGCCGCCCAGGCCAGCGGCCCCGCGCCCTACGAGGCGCGCTACGAAGTGCTGCGCAACGGCAGCGTGCTCGGCGAGGCCCAGGTGACCCTGCGCCAGACCGGCAGCGACACCTGGGAACTGAGCTCGCACACCCGCGGTACCCAGGGATTGGCCGCCGTGGCCGGCGCCGACATCACCGAACGCTCCACCTTCCGCTGGAGCGGCCGCGGCCCCGAGACCACCGGCTACCGCTACACGCAGAAGGTGGCCTTCAACAGCCGCGAGCGCAGCCTCGAGGTCGATCCCGCCGCCGGCCGGATCGTCAGCCGCGACCGCCGCGACGAGCACGTGCTGCCCTACACGCAGGGCGTCCTCGACCGCCAGATCGTGCCGGTGGCGCTCGCCCGCGACCTCGCCGCCGGGCGCCAGGAGGTCGAGTACCCGGTGGCCGACCGCCGCGAAGTGGAGACGCAGCGCTTCCGCGCCACCGGCAGCGAGCGGGTCGAGGTCCCGGCCGGCAGCGTCGACGCGACCCGCGTCGAGCGCGTCCGCGATCCGGGCGCCGGGCGCAGCACCACCATCTGGCTCGACCCCGCCCGCGACTACCTCCCCGTGCGCAGCGTCCAGCGCGAGCGCGACGGCGAGACCATCGAGATGCGGCTGGTGGGGGTTGAGAGGTAGCGGTCGCTGAGCAGGAGCGGGAATCGGGAATCGAAGACCGGACGATCCGAGGAACAGGCACTTCGACTGAGGGCCGCGTGCGGCGGGCACCCATCGAGACCCGCAGGTCCCGATTCCCACTTCCCCCTTCCCGCTTTACCCCTTACCGCACCACCCGCCTGATCCGCGCCCCCAGCATCCCCAGCTTCTCCTCGATGTTCTCGTAGCCGCGGTCGATGTGGTAGACGCGGTCGACGCTGGTGTCGCCCTGGGCGACGAGGCCGGCGAGCACGAGGGAGGCGGATGCGCGGAGGTCGGTGGCCATCAGCGGGGCGCCGCTCATGCGCTCGACGCCGCGGATGATGGCGGTGTTGCCCTCGACCTGGATGTCGGCGCCGAGCCGCTGCAGCTCGTGCACGTGCATGTAGCGGTTCTCGAACACCGTCTCGGTGATCACGCCGACGCCCTCGGCGACGGTGTTGAGCGCCATGAACTGCGCCTGCATGTCCGTCGGGAAGGCCGGGTAGGGCGCGGTGGTGAGGCTGACCGCCTTCGGGCGGCGTCCCTGCATGTCCACGGTGATGCTGTCCGCGTCGCTGGAGATGTGCGCGCCGGCCTCCTCGAGCTTGACCAGCACGGCGTCGAGCGAGTCGGCGCGGGTCCGGTGCGCGGTCACGCGGCCGCCGGTCATGGCGCCGGCGACCAGGAAGGTGCCGGTCTCGATGCGGTCCGGCAGCACGTCGTAGGTGCCGCCGGCCAGGCGCTCGACGCCCTCGATCACGATGCGGTTGGTCCCGGCGCCCTCGACCTTCGCGCCCATGGCGTTGAGGCAGTCGGCCAGGTCGACGACCTCGGGCTCCATGGCACAGTTCTCGAGCACGGTGGTGCCCTGGGCCAGGGCCGCCGCCATCATCACGTTCTCGGTGCCGGTGACCGTCACCAGGTCGAACACGAAGCGCGTGCCGCGCAGGCGCCGCGCACGCGCCTTGATGAAGCCGCCCTCGACCGCGATCTCCGCGCCCAGCGCCTGCAGGCCGCGGATGTGCTGGTCCACCGGACGGGTGCCGATCGCGCAGCCGCCGGGCAGCGACACCTCGGCCTCGCCGAAGCGCGCCACCAGCGGCCCCAGCACCAGGATGGAGGCGCGCATGGTCTTGACCAGGTCGTAGGGTGCGACGCGGCTGTCGACCCGGCGCGGGTCGGCGGTGATGCGCAGGTGGTCGCCGACGGTCAACTGCACGCCCATGCGGCCGAGCAGCTCCATCATCGTGGTGACGTCGTAGAGGTTCGGGACGTTGCCGATCTCCATCGGCCCGTCGGCCAGCAGGGTCGCGGCCAGGATCGGCAGCACGGCGTTCTTGGCACCGGAGATCTGCACGTCCCCGCTGAGGGGCGTGCCGCCGGTGATCTGGATCTTGGCCATCGGTGTCCTTGTGTCCGCGCCGGCGGCGTCAGCCGGCGCGCGCGGCTTCTTCGGGCGTGAGCGTCTTCAGCGCCAGCGCGTGGATGTCGGTGCCCATCTGGTCGCCGAGCGTGGCGTAGACCATGCGATGACGCGCCAGCGGGAGCTTGCCGGCGAAGGCCTCGGCGACCACGGTCGCCTCGAAATGCACGCCGTCCTCGCCCTGGACCTGCGCGCGGGCGCCGGGCAGGCCGGCTTCGATCATCTGGCGGATGGTGTCGGCGTTCATGCGGGAGCGGGTCTCGGGCGCCGCGGCGCGGGAAGGCGCCGGGTAGAATCACGGCCCGACATCTTAATCCCTACGCCCCGGCACCGGAATGCCCGACCTCGCAACCGCCGCTCCCACGCCCTCCACCGCCCCCGCCGACGACGCACTGATCGACAGCGCACGGCGCGTCATCGCCATCGAGACCCGCGCGCTGGACGCGCTGGACGCCCGCATCGACGGCAGCTTCGGCGACGCCTGCCGGCTGATGCTGGGCGCGCGCGGCCGGGTCGTGCTGCTGGGGCTGGGCAAGTCCGGCCACGTCGCGCGGAAGATCGCCGCCACCCTCGCCTCGACGGGCACGCCCGCGTTCTTCGTGCACGCGGGCGAGGCGAGCCACGGCGACCTCGGCATGATCGCCGAGCAGGACGTGGTGCTCGCGCTGTCGAACTCGGGCGAGACCGAGGAGCTGCTCACCGTCATTCCGCTGATCAAGCGCCAGGGCAACGCCCTGATCGCCATGACCGGCCGGCCGCAGTCGACGCTCGCGCGGCTGGCCGACGTCCACCTGGACGCCAGCGTGCCCGAGGAGGCCTGCCCGCTGAACCTGGCGCCCACCGCCAGCACGACCACCGCCCTGGTCCTGGGCGATGCGCTGGCGGTCGCCCTGCTGGAGGCGCGCGGCTTCACCGCGGACGACTTCGCGCGCTCGCATCCGGCCGGCGCGCTGGGCCGCCGGCTGCTGCTGCGCATCGCCGACGTCATGCACGACGGCGACACCGTGCCGCGGGTCCCCGCCGACGCGACGCTCGGCGAGGTCATCGCCGAGATGAGCCGCGGCCGGCTGGGCATGACCGCGGTGGTGGATGCGGAGCGCCGCCTGGTCGGCATCTTCACCGACGGCGACCTGCGTCGCCTGCTCAAGGACGTCCAGGTCGACCTCCGCGCCACGCCGGTGGCCGAGGTCATGACGCGCTCGCCCCGCACCATCGGCGCGGAGCGGCTGGCGGTGGAGGCGGCCCGCCTGATGGAGGAGTTCAAGATCAACGCGCTGGTGGTGGTGGACGAGGCGCGGCAGGTGGTCGGCGCGCTCAACGTGCACGACCTGCTGCGCGCGCGCGTGGTCTGACGCCGATGCGGCGGCTCGGCCTTTCCGACCTGGACCCCGCGCTGCGCGCCCGCGCCGCGGGCATCCGCGTGGCGGTCTTCGACGTCGACGGGACCCTGACCGACGGCCGGCTGTACTACGCGCCCGACGGCAGCGAACTCAAGGTGTTCCACGTGCACGACGGCCACGGCCTCAAGGCGCTGCGCAACGCGGGCATCGAGGTGGCGCTGTGCAGCGCCCGCCGGGTGGCCGCGGTGGACGCGCGCGCCCGCGACCTCGGCATCGGGCACGTCCACCAGGGCATCGGCGACAAGCGCGCGGCGGTGGACGCGCTGTGCGCGGAGCTGGGCGTGCCGCCGTCGGCGATGCTGTTCATGGGCGACGACCTCGCCGACCTGCCCGCCATGCGCGTGGCCGGGCTGGCGGTCGCGCCGGCGAACGCGCACCCGGAGGTCCTCGCCGAAGCGCACCTGGTGACGCGACTGGGCGGCGGCGCCGGGGCCGCGCGCGAGATCGCCGACCTGCTGCTCGCGGCCCGGGACGGCGCGGGATGAGCCCGGCCGCCCGGCGCATCGCCACCCTCGTCCTGTTCGTGCTGGCGGTGGCGACCGGCACCCTCGCCTGGCTGCTCCGGCCGCAGCCGCAGCCGCCGGAGTTCATCGGGCCGATGCGCTCGGACTACACCCTGGGCGACTACACCCTGATCGCGCTGGACGAGACCGGGCAGGAGTCGTTCTCCGTCACCGGCCCGCAGCTCGACCGCGACCCCCACACCGGCACCTTCACGCTGGACAAGCCATTCTTCAGCTTCCCGCAGGCCGAGGGCGGCGCGTGGGAGGCCCGTGCCGAGGACGCCTGGATCAGCGCCGACGGCGGCGAGGTCCGCCTGACCCGCGAGGTCGAGATCCTCGGCGCGCCGCGCGAGGACCAGGCCCGCATGCGCATCGAGAGCGAACGGATGACCGTGTTCCCGCGCGAGGAGCGCGCCACCAGCGACACGCTGGTGACCGTCACCGACCGCGGCTCTACCATGTCCGGCCACGGCATGGCCGTCGACCTGGCCACGCGCCACCTGCAACTCCACTCCCGGAGCCGTATCCGCTATGTGCCGACACCTCGCTAGCCTGAGCCTCGCGCTGCTCCTGACCGCCGCGGCCGCCGACGCGCTGGCGCGCTCCGAGGACCGCAACCAGCCGCTGGAACTGGACGCAGAGACCACCGACGGCTTCCTCACCGACGACGGCCAGACGACCTTCTCCGGCAACGTGGTCGCCACCCAGGGCACCCTGCACATCCGCGCGGACCAGGCGGTGGTGACCATGCGCAACGGCGACATCGTGCGCGTGGTGCTCACCGGGAACCCGGCGCGCATGCGCCAGGAGGACGACCAGGGCCAGCCGATGGACGCGCGCGCGCGCCGGGTCGACTACGACCTCTCGACCGACCAGATCGTGTTCACCGGCGGCGTCGAGATCGAGCAGCCGCGCGGCAGCCTGCGCGGCGAGCGGGTGTTCTACGACATGGCCACCTCGCGCGTGAACGCCGGCCAGTCCGGCGAGCGCGTGCGCATGGTCATCCAGCCGCGCACGGCGCAGGGCAACTGATGCTGGTCGCCACGGGCCTGCGCAAGCGCTACAAGCAGCGCGAGGTCGTCAAGGAGTTCGGCCTGACCCTGGACGCCGGCGAGGTGGTGGGCCTGCTCGGCCCCAACGGCGCCGGCAAGACGACCTGCTTCTACATGATCGTCGGGCTGGTGGCGGCGGACGCCGGCTCCATCGTGCTCGACGGCCACGACATCACCGGGCTGCCGATGCATGCCCGCGCCCAGCGCGGCCTCGGCTACCTGCCCCAGGAGCCGTCGGTGTTCCGGCGCATGACCGTCGCCGACAACGTGCGCGCGGTGCTGGAGCTGCGCCGCGACCTGGGTTCCCGCGAGGCGCGCGAGCGCGAACTGTCCGCCCTGCTCGAGGAGCTGCAGGTCTCGCACGTGGCCGAGCAGCTCGGCGCGAGCCTCTCGGGCGGCGAGCGGCGCCGCGTCGAGATCGCCCGCGCCCTGGCCGCGCGCCCGCGCATGATGCTGCTGGACGAGCCCTTCGCCGGCGTCGACCCCATCTCGGTGGGCGAGATCCAGAGGATCGTGCGCCACCTCAAGGCGCGCGGGATCGGCGTCCTCATCACCGACCACAACGTCCGCGAGACGCTCGGCATCTGCGACCGCGCCTACATCCTGAGCGGCGGCGGCGTCCTCGCCCAGGGCACGCCGGAGACCGTGCTCGCCAACGAGGACGTGCGCCGCGTCTACCTCGGCGAGAGCTTCCGCCTGTAGCGCCACGTCCCGCCGTGCTGGCCTTGCCGTCCGCAACGGCTATCCTTGCATCGTGCTGAAAGCGAGCCTCCAGACCCGCCTCGGGCAGCAGCTGACCCTGACGCCCCAGTTGCGGCAGGCCATCCGGCTCCTGCAGCTGTCGGCCGTGGAGCTGGAAGCCGAACTCAACGCCGCGCTGGAGAGCAATCCCATGCTCGAGCGGCCCGAGGACGCCGAGCCCGACCCCGCGCCCGCGGCCGCCGACGACGTCCGCACCGCCGAGCCGGCCGACGCCGCGCCGGAGCCCGAGACCGAGCCCCCGCTCGACTACGAACCGGAATGGAGCGAGCCGACCGAGCCGGCGCGCGGCCAGCGGGAGGACGGGGACGACTTCGACGGCGGCGGCGTCGCGCCCGACAGCCTGCACGACCATCTGCTCTGGCAGCTGCACCTCTCCGCGCTCTCCCCGCGCGACCGGGTCATCGGCGCCGCGCTGATCGAGGCCATCGGCGACGACGGCTACCTGGCCGAGCCGGTCGAGGCGATCCGCGCCGGCCTGCTGCCGGAGATCGACGCGAGCCCCGAGGAGATGTGCGCCGTGCTGTGCACCGTGCAGCACTTCGATCCCGTCGGCGTCGGCGCGCGCGACCTCGCCGACTGCCTGCGCATCCAGCTCGGCGTGCTCGCGCCGGACACCCCGGGGCTGGCGCTGGCGCGGACCCTCGTGCAGGGCCACCTGGAGGCGCTCGCGCGGCACGGCGCCGAGCGGCTGGCCGCGACCCTCGGCGTGCCCGCCGGGGAGATGACCACCGCCGTGGCCCTGGTCCGCAGCCTCGACCCACGCCCCGGCGCGCAGGTCAGCCCGCTGGCGCCGGAGTACGTCGCCCCCGACTGCGTCGCCTACCGCCAGGGCGGCGTGTGGCGCGTCGCGCTCGCCTCGGGGCAGCAGCCGCGCCTGGGCATCAACCGGCACTACGAGCGGCTCATCGCCACGACCGCGCGCGAGGACGCCAGCTATCTGCGCGGCCAGCTCCAGGAGGCGCGCTGGCTCATCAAGAGCCTGGAGACGCGCGCCGACACCCTGCTGCGGGTCGCGCGCTGCATCGTCCGCCAGCAGGCCGGCTTCCTCGATCATGGCCCCGAGGCGATGCGCCCGCTGACCCTGCGCGAGGTGGCGGAGGAGGTCGGCCTGCACGAGTCCACCGTCTCGCGCGCCACCACGCGCAAATACCTGCTGACGCCGCGCGGCACCTTCGAGTTCAAGCACTTCTTCGCCTCGGGCATCGCCACCGACAGCGGCGGCGCCGCGTCGAGCACGGCCATTCAGGCCATGATCCGCAAGCTGGTCGAGGCCGAGAACCCGCGCCGCCCGCTCTCGGACGCGCGCATGGCCGACGAGCTCAAGCGCGCCGGCATCCCGGTGGCACGGCGTACGGTGGCAAAATACCGGGAGGCGCTGAACATCCCGGCGTCCAGCGAACGCCAGCGCCTGCAGTAGGCGCCGGCGTCACCGCGGCGCCTGTATCGCTACGAAACCCCACGCGAGTAAGGAGGACAGCCATGCGGATCGACCTCACCGGCCACCAGATCGACCTCACTCCGGCGCTGCGCGACTACGTCGAGACCAAGCTCGACAAGCTGGCGCGCCACTTCGACCACCACCTCGAGGCGCGCGTGGTGCTCTCGGTGGAGAAGGTCGAGCACAAGGCCGAGGCGACCCTGCTGGCCGCGGGCCGGACCCTGCATGCGGACGCGACCGAGGAGAACATGTACGCGGCCATCGACGTCCTGCTCGACAAGCTCGACCGGCTGGTGCTCAAGCACAAGGAGAAGCTGACCGACCACCATCGCGGCGAGTCCGCCGCGCGTTCCGCCGACTTCGGCTAGCACTGCTCCGACCATGCCCCTTGCCCGACTGCTGAGCGCCGCGCGCATCGACTGCGCCAGCGCGCCCGACAAGTCCGCCGCCCTGGTGCGGCTGGCCGCCCTGCTGGAACCCGCCGTGGAGCGCCGCGGCCGCGTACTGCAGGCCCTGCTGGCACGGGAGCGCATCGGCAGTACCGCGCTGGGGCACGGTGTCGCGGTGCCGCATGCGCGGCTGGAGGACGACGGCGGCCGCGTGTGCGCCGCCTTCCTGCGCCTGTCCACGCCCATCGACTTCGGCGCCCCCGACGGGGCGCCGGTGGACCTGCTGCTGGCGCTCAGCATGCCGCAGCACTGCAGCGAGCACCTGCAACTGCTGGCCGAGGTGAGCGAGCGGCTCGGCGATCCGGCACTGCGCGAGGCCCTGCGCGCCGCACCGGACACCGCCGCGGTCCTGCGCCTGCTCCGGACCCGCGACGCCGCGGCGCACGGCTGACCATGCCCGGCGCCCGCATCACCGCCCTCGAGCTCTTCGACCAGCTCCGCGAACGCCTCCTGCTGAAGTGGGGCGCCGGGCAGCGCGGCGAGACGCGCGTGCTCGAAGCCGCGGAGACGGTCTCGCGCCGGCCGTCGCTGGCCGGCTACCTCAACGTCATCTACCCCAACAAGGTGCAGATCCTCGGGACCGAGGAGCTCACCTGGCTGGACTCCCTGGACTCGCGCCAGCGCTGGGAGACGATCGAGAAGATCATCCAGTTCCGCCCGCTCGCGATCGTCATCAGCAAGAACCAGGCCTGCCCCAGCGACCTGCAGATCGCTGCGGAGGAGTCGGACACGCCGCTGTGGCTGTCGCCGCGGCGCGGGCACGAGCTGTTCAACCACATCCAGTACCACCTGGCCCGCACGCTGGCGCCCCGGATCACGCTGCACGGGGTGTTCATGGAGATCTACTCCATCGGCGTGCTGATCACCGGCGACTCCGGCTCCGGCAAGAGCGAGCTGGCGCTGGAACTGATCACCCGCGGTCACCGCCTGGTGGCGGACGACGCGCCCGAGTTCACCCAGATCGCGCCGGACGTGCTCGACGGCACCTGCCCCGACCTGCTGCAGGATCTGCTCGAGGTCCGCGGCCTGGGCGTGCTCAACATCCGCGAGATGTTCGGCGACACGGCGGTGAAGCGGAACAAGTACCTGCGCCTCATCGTGCACCTGGGCAAGCCGATCGACGTGTCGACCGACGGCATCGAGCGCCTCACCGGCGACAGCAGCAGCCGCCACGTCCTCGACCTCGACGTGCCCCGCATCACCCTGCCGGTCATGGCCGGCCGCAACCTCGCGGTGCTGACCGAGGCCGCCGTGCGCGTGCACCTGCTGCGCAGCAAGGGCATCGACCCGGCCGCGGCCTTCATGGCGCGCCACACCCACTTTCTGCAACGCAGCGGCAGCTAGGGCGTGGCATGCCCCAGCAGCCGAACGCGACGCAGACGCCGACGCGCGGAAGCCCGCTCCGCCGGCGCCCCGCAGACCCATCCCGTTCCTGACGTGCGTGACGCCCGACGATGTCCGACTCCCCGAATTCCGATACCCGCCCCACCCTGATCGTGGTCAGCGGCCTGTCCGGCGCCGGCAAGTCGGTGGCGCTCAACACGCTGGAGGATCTCGACCTCTACGTCGCCGACAACCTGCCGGTCGCCCTGCTGCCGGACTTCGTGCGCTCCCTCGGCGACGATGCCCGCACCCGCGGCGGCGTCGCGGTGGGCGTGGACGTGCGCAACCGCGGCTCGGGCACCCTCCACGACATCGGCGAGATCCTGAGCGGCATCGGCGCGGCCGGCTACGACCATCGGCTGGCCTTCTTCGAGGCCTCGGACGCGGTGCTCCTGCGCCGCTACTCCGAGACCCGCCGCCGGCACCCGCTGAGCCACATCGGACTGCCGCTGGCGGACGCGGTCGCCCTGGAGCGCCAGCTCCTGCGCCCCATCCGGGCGATCGCCGACTACGTCATCGACACCACCGACCTCAACGTCCACCAGTTGCGGCGGCGGGTCATGACCGAGGTCAGCCTGCGCCGCCGCCCGGGGCTGTCGCTGCTGTTCGAATCCTTCGCCTACCGCCACGGCGTGCCGGCCGACGCCGACTTCGTGTTCGACGCCCGCTGCCTGCCCAATCCGCACTGGGACGCGCGCCTGCGCCCCCTGTCCGGCCGCGACGCGGCGGTGCGCGAGCACCTCGACGCCGACCCGCTGGTCCAGGCCTTCCTCGACAACGTCACCGCCTTCGTCGACGCCTGGCTGCCGCACTTCGAGTCGCAGACCCGCAGCTACCTGACCATCGCCGTCGGCTGCACCGGCGGGCGCCACCGCTCGGTCTACCTCGCCGAGGCGCTGGTACGGCACATGCGCGACAACGGCCGCGAGGACGCCGTCGCCTACCACCGGGAACTCGACTGAGGGCTCCGCCGACACGCGGGAGCCGCACGTGCATCTGCTAACCTCCCGCGCATGGCAGTCGGCATCCTCCTCGTCACCCATGAAGGCATCGGCCGCGCGTTGCTCGCGGTCAGCGAACGCCTGCTCGGACGCCTCCCGCTCCGGGTCGAGGCGGTCGAGATCCCCTTCGACGCGGACGCGGACAGCTGCCTCCCCGGCGCCAGCGGCGCGCTCCGACGGGTGGACGAGGGCGACGGCGTCCTCATCCTGAGCGACGTCTACGGCGCGACGCCCAGCCGGGTCGCGGCCAAGGTCGCGCAGCTCGGCACGCCCGCGCAGCGCATCTCCGGCCTCGGCCTGCCGATGCTGCTGCGTACCCTCAACTATCCAGAGACCGGCCTCGAGGAGCTCGCGCGCATCGCCGCCGCGGGCGCGAGGACGGGAGTGATCCAGAATGACGCCTGAGCCGAGCCCCGTCCCCGTTCCTGCCCACCATGCCCGGGAGGTCCGCCGTGGTTGAGCGGGAGGTCAGCGTCGTCAACCGGCTCGGGCTGCACGCCCGCGCCGCCGCGCGCCTGGTGCAGCTGCTGTCCAAGTACAAGTCCGACGCCGCCATCAGCGCCAAGGGGCGCACGGTGAACGGCAAGAGCATCATGGGCGTGATGCTGCTGGCCGCGGGCCAGGGCAGCACCGTCACCCTGCGCCTGGAAGGCGAGGACGAGACCGAGGCCCTGGACGCCGCCGCCGACCTGTTCGCGCGCGGTTTCGACGAGGAGGGCTGATGCCGCCCGCGCAGGTGGCCGATGCGTAGCGAATACGCCGGCCATGGCGTCTCGCGCGGGCTGGTGCTCGGGCGCGCCCGCATCCGCGAACCGCATGCGCTCGACATCGACCGCGCGCAGGTCGCGCCCGCGCAGGCCGAGGCCGAGATCGCGCGCCTGCACGCCGCCATCGATACCGCGCGTGCCGAGCTGCTCGGCGTGCGCGAGCGCCTGCAGGGGGAGCTGACCCACGAGATCGGCGAGTTCCTCGACCTGCACGGCATGCTGCTGGACGACCCGGAGCTGCGCAGCGGCCTCGACGAGCTGATCCGCAGCGGCCACTACACGGCCGAGTACGCGCTGCGCCTGCAGCGCGACCGGCTCGCGGCCGTGTTCGAGCGCATGGACGACCACTACCTGCGCAGCCGCGTGGAGGACCTCGACCACGTCGTCGGCCGGGTCCACGCGGCCCTGCACGCCTCCCCGGACGATGCGCTCCTGGGCATGGCCGGGGAGATCCTGGTCACCAACCTGGTGTCGCCCGCGGAGCTGGCGCAGATCCAGGCACGCGGTGTGGTGGCGGTCGTGACCTCGGGGGGAAGCGAGCACTCGCACGCGGCCATCCTCGCGCGCAGCCTGCACCTGCCGCTGGTGGTGGGCGCGCACGACACCCTGCTGCGGATCAACGAAGGCGACGCGATGCTCGTCGACGGCGAGACCGGGCAGATCATCGTCGAGCCCGACGCCGCGGACCTGCGCGCCTACCACAAGCGCCGCAAGGCGCTGGCGCGCGAGCGCAAGGCCCTGGAGCGGCTGCGGCACGCGCCCTCGCGCACGCGCGACGGCGTCGACGTCCGCCTGTACGCGAACGCCGAGTCGGTCGCCGACGTCACCGAGGCGCACGCCCTGGGCGCCGACGGCATCGGCCTCTACCGCACCGAGTTCCTGTTCCTGCAGCGCGCGGAACTGCCCGACGAGGAGGAACAGTTCCGCGCCTACCGCGACCTGGTGCTCGGGATGAACGGACGCCCGGTGACCATCCGCACGCTCGACATCGGCGGCGACAAGGCCGACGCGAGCGGCCTGGCGCCGCGGGGCGAGCCCAACCCCGCCCTCGGCGTGCGCGGCATCCGCCTGTCGCTGAACCACCCGGTGGTGTTCGGCACGCAGCTGCGCGCCATCCTGCGCGCCTCCGGCTACGGCCCGGTGCGGCTGCTGATCCCGATGGTCACGGCGCGCGAGGAGATCGCCGCGGTGCGCGCGCTGATCGCCCGCCACGCGGAGCGCCTGCGGGAGGAGGGCCACGCCTTCCGGCCGCGCCTGCCGGTCGGGACCATGATCGAGGTGCCCGCCGCCGCCCTCGGCTTCTCGGCCTTCGCCGACCTGCTCGACTTCGCCTCGATCGGCACCAACGACCTGACCCAGTACCTGCTCGCCGCCGACCGCGACAACGAGGCGCTGGGCGACCTGTATTCGCCGCTCAACCCGGCGGTGCTGCGCGTGCTGCGCGACGTCATCGCCACCGGCCAGCGCCGCGGCGTCGAGGTCTCGGTCTGCGGCGAGATGGCCGGCGACCCGCGCTACGTCCCGCTGCTGCTCGCGCTGGGACTGACCGACTTCAGCCTGCACCCCGACGGCCTGCTGGAGGTCCGCCAGGCGGTGCGCGCGGCCGACCTCGCCGCCCTGCGCCGGCGCGCGCCGGCCCTGCTCCGCTGCCGCGACCGCAGCGCCATCCTGCGCTGGCTGTCGGCCTCGGAACCGCGGAGCGAGTGAAGAGGAGTGGGCGACGGGAAAACGCCCGCCTGCCCCTCGTTTCTCACTCCTCTTCGCTCGCCTCCCCTCCGGGACAGGGCTCGGGGCCCGCGCGCAGGGTCGCCAGCACCTCCTTCGAGCGCCGGTCGACCAGCAGGAACCACGTGCCCGGGCGCACCCACTCGCCGGTCTCCTCGCGGCCGCGCGCCTGCGAGGTGCGCAGGAACTCGGCGCCGCCGCGGCTGCCGACCCGCACTTCCAGCCGGCGCTCGGGCTGGCCGGTGATCGACCAGGCCACCGTCGCCTTGTAGACGGTGTCGGGATGGCAGTCCGGCGCCTGCGGCGGCGACAGCGTGAACACCACGCCCGGCTGCGCGAACACCCGGTCCGGCGGCGTGGTGTCCGGCTTGCAGCCGGCGATGAGCAGCGCGCCCAGGCAGGCGGCGGCGAGACGGTGGCGGATCGACATGCGGCGCGAGCATAGGCGCAGCGCGCGCCGCATGCCACTGCGCGCCCTCCGGCAGCGTCCGGCCGCACGCCGCGCCGCGCGCGCCGGGGGATCCGCGTCGCCTGTGCGCATTCCGGCATCGCCGCGGGTGCGGCTTGTCCGGATAATGCGCGGACCGCTTCGGAGTTCCCATGGCCGACACCGCCCGCCATATCCGCGCCGCGCACCAGTTGCGCATCCTCTCGGATGCGCTCGACAGCGGCCGCCTCGGGCCGGTGCGGCGCCTGGTCAACACGCTGTCCCCCGCCGAGATCGGCAACCTGCTCGAATCGCTGCCGCCGACCCGGCGCAACGTCGTCTGGGGCCTGGTCGACCCGGAGGACGACGGCGAGGTGCTGCTGCACGTCGGCGAGGACGTGCGCGAGAGCCTGCTCGCGGAGATGGACCCGGACGAGATCGTCGCGGCGCTCGAGGACCTCGACATCGACGACCTCGCGGAGCTGATGGACGACCTGCCCGAGGCGGTCACCGCCGAGGTGCTGCGCTCGATGGACCGCGAGAACCGCGAGCGGCTCGAGCAGGCGCTGTCCTACCCGGAGGACACCGCCGGGCGCCTGATGAACCCGGACGTGGTCACCGTGCGCGCCGACGCCACCGTCGAGGTCGTCCTGCGCTACCTGCGGCTGCGGGGCGAGCTGCCGGAGAACACCGACCGCCTGTACGTGGCCAACCGCCGTCACCAGTACCTCGGCCAGGTCGCTCTTTCCGACCTGCTCACGCGCGAGCCCTCGACGCCGATCAACACCCTGATCGACGACGCGCAGCCCGCCATCCCGGTGCACACGCCGGCCAACGAGGTGGCCAACCGCTTCTCCGACCACGACTGGATCTCGGCGCCGGTGGTCGACGAGAACAACGTGCTGCTGGGCCGCATCACCATCGACGACGTGGTCGACATCATCCGCGACCAGGCCGAGCACCGCGCGCTCGGCGCCGCCGGCCTCGACGAGGACGAGGACCTGTTCGCCTCGCCGCTGCGGGCGATGCGCAGGCGCTCGCTGTGGCTCGGCATCAACCTGGCGCTGGCCTTCGTGGTGGCCTCGATCATCGGCCTGTTCGAGGCGACCCTGGAGCAGGTCGTGGCACTGGCGGTGCTCATGCCGATCGTCGCCAGCATGGGCGGCAACGCGGGCCTGCAGGCCATGACCCTGACCGTGCGCGGCCTCGCGCTCGGCCAGCTCGGCAGCAGCAACGTGCGCCCGCTGATGGTCAAGGAGATCACCGTGGGCGTGCTCAACGGCCTGCTGTGGGCGGTGGTCGTGGCCGCGGCCGCCGGACTGTGGTTCGGCAGTCCGATGCTGGCCCTCGCCATCGCGGCGGCCATGACCATCAACCTGGTGTTCGCTGCGGCGGCCGGCGTCGGCATCCCGCTGCTGCTGCGGCGGATGAACATCGACCCGGCCATCGCCGGCAGCATCGTGGTGACCCTGTTCACCGACGCGATCGGCTTCTTCGCCTTCCTCAGCATGGGCACCCTGCTGCTGGTGCCGTGACCGGCGCGGACATCGGGAGGCATGCTGTCCCGCCCCGCCGACGAGGAGACCCGACATGATCCGGACCGCCCTGATCGCGACCCTGCTGCTCTCGGCCTGTGCGGCTCCGCCGCGCGCCGCGCGCCCCGACGCGCCGCAGGGGACGTTCGTGGAGCGCAGCGTCGAGGTCGCCGGAGCGACGCATCGCTACCGGGTGTTCGTCCCGGCCGCGGCGGCGCCGCGGCCGGTGGTCCTGTTCCTGCACGGCTCGGGCGAGCGCGGCGACGACAACCGCGCGCAGCTCGAGGTCGGGCTGGGCCCGCACGTGCGCGCGCATGCCGCGACCTTCCCCGCCATCGTGGTCTTCCCCCAGTCGCCGGCCGGCAGCTCCTGGCGCGGCACGTCCGCGCAGGTCGCGCTCGCCGCGCTGGAGGCGGCCACCGCCGAGTTCGGCGGCGACCGCGACCGCACCTATCTCACCGGCATCTCCCGCGGCGGCTACGGCACCTGGGAAATCGCCCTGGCCGAGCCGGACCGCTTCGCGGCGGTGGTCCCGGTGTGCGGCGGCCTGACGCCGCCCCCGGCGCGGCCCGACCTGCACGTCGCCCCGGTGGCGGGCGACGCGGACCCGTTCGCCGCCGCGGCGGCCAGGCTGCGCGGCACGCCTGCGTGGCTCTTCCACGGCGGCCGGGACGATCTGGTCCCGCCCGAGCAGTCGCGTCGCATGGCGGCCGCGCTCGAGGCGGCCGGCGGCGAGGTGCGCTACACCGAATTCCCCGACGCCAACCACAACAGCTGGGCCCCGGCCTACGCGACGCCGGACCTCTGGCCCTGGCTGTTCGCGCAGCGCCGCCGGCCCTGAGTCAGGCGGCGCCCCCGCGCGCGGCCCGCTGCTCGGCGGCGGTCAGGGCCACCTTGTCGCGCAGGTAGGCGGGCTCGACCCGCTCGGGCGCGATCGCCCCGCCTTCGACGAAGGCAGCGAGGGCCAGACGCGCCAGGTCGCCGGCATGCGGCAGGGCCTCGGGATCGCAGGCCTGCAGCGCCGTGCCCAGCCGCGCCCGCAGGGCGCCCTCGCCGGCGGCGAAGCCGGTGCCGACGCCGATGCCCTCGAAGCCGTCGGGCAGTTGCAGCGCATCGGGAGCCCCCACCCGCTCGACGTCGCGGGCGCGCATGAGCCCGGCGGCATCGGGCGCGAACACACCGGCGTAGATCTCGCCCATGCGTGCGTCGATCGCGGCCAGGACCGGGCCCGGCGGCGCCTCGGCGACCGCCTTGGCGCGCATGGCGAGCACCGCCAGGGTCGAGACCGGCACCACGGGGCGATCGAGCGCCAGCGCGATGCCCTGGGCGATGGAGACCGCCAGGCGCACGCCGGTGAAGGCCCCCGGGCCACGCCCCACGGCGACGGCATCCAGCTCGCTGCGACGCACGCCCGCCTCGGCGAGCAGGGCCTCGGCCCAGGGCAGCACCAGCTCGGCGTGGCGGCGCGGGGCGATCTCGAAGCGCTCGATCACCGCGCCGTGCACGGCCACGGCGACCGAACAGGCTTCGGTGGCGGTTTCGATGGCGAGAAGCTTCATGGGATGGGCGGCACTGCGGGCAGCGCAGTGTAGCGGCGCCTCCAGGAGCATGGGTGGCAAAGGCCCCCGGCTGCAGCGCCGCCTGCGCGGCCGCCCCCCGGACGCTTCTAGCGCCCGCTCTCCTGGCCCTCGGGCTCGAAGCTCGACCAGAAGCGCAGCACCGGATCGTCCTCCTCCCCGGCCTCCGGCGGCGGCGCCCGCTCGGCCAGGAAGGCCCGCACCGCGCCGATGTCGCGCGTGCGCGGCAGCGGCGGCAGGCTGTCGAGGAAGACGCGGCCGTAGCTCCGCGTGGTCAGGCGCGGGTCGCACAGCACCAGCACGCCGGCGTCGGCGTGGGTGCGGATGAGCCGGCCCGCGCCCTGCTTGAGCGCGATGACCGCGTTCGGCACCTGCTCGTCCCGGAAAGGATTGCCGCCGCGCCGGCGCACCGCCTCCAGCCGCGCCTCGAGGACCGGGTCGTCGGGGGCGGCGAAGGGCAGGCGGTCGATGACCACCACGACCAGCGCCTCGCCGGCCACGTCCACGCCTTCCCAGAAGCTGGCGGCGCCGAGCAGCACCCCGTTGCCCGATGCGCGGAACCCGTCCAGCAGCACGTTGCGCGGCGCCGTGCCCTGGACGAACAGCGGCCACGGCGCGTGCGCGAGCAGGGCGGCGGCCTCGCGCAGCGCCCGGTGCGAGGTGAACAGCAGGAAGGCGCGCCCGCCGGAGGCCTCCAGCACCGGCCGCACCGCGGCCATCATCGCCGCGCCGAAGCTTCGCTGGCCGGGATCGGGCAGTCCGGGCGGCAGATAGCACAGCGCCTGCCGTCCCCAATCGAAGGGGCTCTGCTCGAGCAGGGTCTCGGGTGCCTCCAGGCCCAGCCGGTCCGCGATGTGCCGGAAACCGCCGCCGACCGCGAGCGTGGCGGAGGTGAAGATCCACGCGGCCTCGCTGCGCGCGCGGAAGGCCCGCAGCGGGCCCGCCACGTCGAGCGGCGTACGCTGCAGCAGGAAGCCCTGGGCCGAGCGCTCGTACCAGCGCACGTCCGGCCCGGGCGGCGGCGCGGGACGCGCCGCCCCCGCCGCCACGTCGTGGGGATCGGGCACCTCCGCCGCGCCCTCTGCCGCGCCCTCCGCACCGGGCCCGCCGCCGGTCCAGCGCAGGAGGCGCGCCCGCATCTCGGTCGCACGCGCGGCGCAGCCGGCGAAGCCGGGACTGGCATCGAGCAGCCCGCGCAGCGCGTCCAGCAGCACGGCCAGCGCATCGGCGAGGGCGTCGAAGGCCGGCGCCGCATCCGGATGGGCCAGCGCGCGCACGGCGGTCCCGCGCGGCGGCAGGGGCTCGAACGCCAGGCGCAGTTCGCGCACGCGCTGCTCGAGGCTGCGCACCGGCGCCTGCACCAGCGCCAGCGCGGCCGGGACCTCGGCGCACTCGGCCAGCACGTCGCGGGCGAGCCCGGCAAGCTGGCGCGCGCTGACGCCTTCCCCGAAGAACTGCGCGGCCAGCTCCGGCAACTGGTGGGCCTCGTCGAGCACGAAGGCCTCGGCACCGGGCAAGATCTCGCCGAAGCCTTCCTGGCGCAGGGCGAGATCGGCCAGCAGCAGATGATGGTTCACGACCACCAGGTCCGCCGCCTGGGCCTCGGCCCGCGCCTTCACCACGAAGCAGTCCGCCCAGAACGGGCATTCGCCGCCCAGGCAGTTCTCCGCGGTCGAGGTGATCTGCGGCCACAGCGGGGAGTCCTCGGGCAGGCCGTCGAACTCGGCGAGGTCGCCGCTGCGCGTGGCGCCGGCCCAGGCGAGCACCCGGTGCAGCAGGGCCATGCTCTCGCGCGAGGCGCGCGCCTCGCCGTGCGCGCGACGCGCCCGGTAGTGGCAGAAGTAGTTCGCGCGCCCCTTCAGCAGGGCCGCGCGCAGCCCGCTGCCGAGCGCGGCGCGCACCCGCGGCAGGTCGCGATGGAACAACTGGTCCTGCAGCGCACGGGTGCCGGTGGAGACGATGGTGCGACGGCCCGACAGCAGCGCGGGCACGAGGTAGGCGTAGGTCTTGCCGGTGCCGGTGCCGGCCTCGGCGATCAGTTCCCCGCGCGCCTCGACGACCGCGGCGACGCGCTCGGCCAGGCGCTGCTGCGCCGCGCGCGGCGCGTAGCCGGGAATGCCCCGCGCCAGCGCGCCGTCCTCGCCGAGCGCGGACGCGACCTCGGCCGCGAGCCCGTGCGCGGCGGCGTCTTCCGCCGGCGACAGGCGAAGGGAACCGGCCCCGCGGCTCTCCTCGGCCTGCACGTCCCGACGCCCGCTTCCCTCTTCCCGCTTCACCCCGGGGCCGCTACATCCTCACCGGCGGCTCGACCGTGCACGCCGCGACCCGCTCGCGCGCCTCCGCCTCGCCGGCGGCGTCGCCGGCATGCTCGGCAGCGAAGCGCAGCGTCGTCCAGTTGCGGCGGCACAACGGACCCAGCCGCGGGCCGAGCTCGAAGCTGCGCGCCGCCTGCTGCCGCGCACCGTCCCAGTCGCCGAGCATCAGCGCGTACTCGGCGCGCCGCTGCAGGATCTCGGGGTCGTCGGCGGAGATCTCGAGCGCCTGGTCGATGCGCGCCGCCGCGGAGGCGAAGTCGCCTTCGGCCTCGAGGCGTTCGGCGGCGTCGAGCAGGTCCTCGACGTGGGGATCGCGCAGCGGCTGCACGTCGAGCGCATCCACGCCGGTGCTGCCGGCGCCGCGGATCTCCACCAGGAGGGCCGCCGGGACGGCCGGCGGCTGTACCGCGGGCTGCGGCGCGGAGGGCGCCTGCGCGGTCTGTCCGCAGCCGGCGAGGACGCATGCGGTCGCCAGCGCGGCCGCCGTGGATCGGAACAGGGACATGGGGCTCACTCCGTCACGCTGTGGAAATCATACGGGGGCGCTCATCGCCGCTGGTAGGCGCTGCGGTCGAAGTCGTCGGTGTCGGGCGCGGCGCCGAACCAGTCGCGGATGCGGTCCATCGTGCAGCCGCGGTGGGCGCGGGGGGTCCAGCCCGCCACGAAAGGCAGGCGGCGCGCGCCGGGGCAGCTCTCGTCGGTCGTCGCGTACTCGCCCTGGGCGACCCAGGCCCACTCGATGCCCTCGCCGCCCACCCGCAGCGGCGAGGTCGGCAGCTTGGAGAACAGCGCCGACCACACCCGCATCGCGCCGGTGGCGCCGTACAGGCCGGCGACCTGGTTCTCGTCGTTGCCGACCCAGACGACGGCGAGGTGGTCGCCGCTCCAGCCGGCGAACCAGCTGTCGCGCCCGTCGTTGGTGGTGCCGGTCTTGCCGGCCGGGCTGAGCCTGCCCAGGCCGTCGGCGACGAGCCGCCGGCCGGTGCCGCTGGTGACCGCGCTCTGCAGCGCGATGGTGACCAGGCGCGCGGCGATGGCGTCGCCCTCGGTGGCCGGCGGCGGCGCGTCGTCGTAGCGGCTGAGCGCGACGTTCTGCGCATCGAGCACGCCGCGCACGACCTTGAGCGTCTGCACCTCGCCGCCCGAGGCGAGGAACTGGTAGAGCTGGGCCATGGCGAAGGGGCTGAGATCGACGGCACCGAGGATCAGCGCGGGATTCGGCTGCGCCCGCGCGCCGGCCAGCCGCTGCAGCAGCACCGCCAGGCCCTCCTGACCGACGTCCAGGCCGACCCGCACCGTCGCCTGGTTGTAGGACTGCGCGAGCGCGTCGATCAGGCGCACCGGCCCGTGGCTGCGGTTGTCCGAGTTCGACGGCGACCAGGTCTGGCCGTTGGGCAGGCGCAGGCTGATGGGTGCGTCGTCGACCGTGGTCGCCAGCGAGTAGCGGCCCGGCTGCACCAGGGCGAGCAGGTAGACGAAGGGCTTGAGCAGCGAGCCCACCGGCCGCTGCGCCTCCAGCGCACGGTTGAAGCCCGGCTGGTCCACGCGCCGGTTGCCGATCGCCGCCACCACCGCGCCGGTGTGGGTGTCCGTCACCACGAGGCCGGTCTGCAGCGGGGGGCCCTCCTTGCGCTCGATCTCGGGCAGCACCGTTGCGACGGCGCGCTCGGCGTAGGTCTGCGCCGAGGGCGCGAGCGTGGTCATCACCGAGAGGCCTGCGCCGCGCAGCGCATCCTGCGGGAAATCGTCCGCGAGCTGGCGGCGCACCAGGTCCATGAAGGCCGGGTAGCGGTTGGCGGCCACGCCCGGGCTCGAGGTGATGGAAAGCGGACGCGCGCGCGCCGCATCGCGCTCGGCCTCGGTGATGACGCCGGTCTCGGCCATCACCCCGAGCACCAGGTCGCGGCGCGCCTTGGCACGTTCCGGATAGCGCCGCGGATCGTAGTAGGACGGCCCGCGGATCATGCCGACCAGCATCGCGATCTCCTCGCTGCGCAGGCGCTGCGGATCGCGGCCGAACCAGAACTCCGCCCCGGCGACCATGCCGTGCACGGACTGCCCGCCGACCTGGCCGAGGTAGACCTGGTTGACGTAGGCCTCGAGGATGCGCCCCTTGTCGAAGCGCGCCTCGATGAGCACCGAGTACAGGGCCTCGTTGAACTTGCGCCAGTAGGTCTGCTCGCGGCTCAGGAACAGGTTGCGCACCAGCTGCTGGGTCAGCGTGCTGCCGCCCTGCACCACCTCGCCCTCGCGCAGGTTGGCCCAGAACGCGCGCGCGATGCCGCTGAAGTCGATGCCGCGGTGGTGCTTGAAGTCGCGGTCCTCCACGGCCTGCAGCGCGAAGATGAGCTGCTCCGGCAGGTCCTCCAGGCGGGCGAGGCGGCGCTCCTCCTGCTTCTGCCCGTAGAGGGTGGCGATGCGTGCCGGATCGAGGCGCGCCGCGCGCAGCGTCTCGCCGCTGTCGGCGTCCTTGAGCGTGGCGACGCGCCCGTCGGCCAGGGTCAGCTCGATCCGGCGCTCGGGCACGCGGCCGTCGACGTCCACGTAGCCGCGGCTGGCGATGCGGAAGCGCCCGCCCTCCCGCTCGTAGCTGCCGGCGGTGGCCGCTCCCGGCTCTTCGCGGTAGGCGGCCGCCCGCAGTTCGAGCTGGAGGGTCTCGGCATCCATCCGCAGGCCCGGCGAGACCACCAGCGGTCGCGCGTAGACGCGGGTGGGCACCTGCCAGCTCAGCTCGCCGAAGCGCGCGCGCACCACGCCGTCGAGATACCAGGCGTAGGGGATCAGGAAGCCGAGGAACAGCCCGGCAGCGGCGAGGATCGCGTACAGGACCCAGCGCTTCCAGGGCAGGACTGCGGTCGTGCGCTGCGGACGCGCACGCGAAGAGGCTTTCTTGGGCACGGGATGCGAAACTTGACGGTCGTTGGAACGGCGGACGCCCCCGGGCGACGCCGGTACCGAGCGCGATGGCGCTCCCTCTGGATACCGGAGACACCGTGAGTCGACCCGAGTCTAGCAGCCGCCCTTCCCGCACCGCCTGGGCCGCCCGGGGCGGTTCAGGAGCGGTTGCCGCGTGAGCGCGCGCCTCATCGCAGCCCTGCAGTACCTTCGCGCCCGCATGCACTCGGCGTGGCACCGCACCCGCGGCAGCCTGCGCACGCGCGGATTGCGCGGCACGGTCGAGCGCATCCTGCGGGAGTTCGCGCCGGCTCCCCGGGTCGCGCCCGCAGCGCTGTGGCTGCCGGACGCGGAGGCGCCCATCGCCCTGCCGGTCTCCGATACGCCGCGCGCCAGCATCGTGATCCCCGTGCACGGCCAGCTCGCGCACACGCTCGGCTGCCTGCGCGCGCTCTCGGTGCACGCGGACACACCGTTCGAGACGATCGTGGTGGACGATGCGTCGCCGGACGGGACGGCCGAGGCGCTGGCGGACGTCGCCGGACTGCGCCTGCACCGTCTCGCGGAGAACAAGGGCTTCATCGGCGCCTGCAACGCCGGCGCGGCGCTGGCCCGCGGGGAGATCCTGGTCTTCCTCAACAACGACACCGCACCGCAGCCGGGCTGGCTGGACGCCCTCGTCGGCACGCTCGACGCACACCCGGACGCGGGCATTGCCGGCGCGCAGCTGATCTACCCGGACGGGCGCCTGCAGGAGGCGGGCGGCCTGCTGTTCTCGAGCGGACACGCCTTCAACTACGGGCGCTTCGGCGCGCCGGCGGATCCGCGCCATGCGCACCTGCGCGAGGCCGACTACGTCTCCGGGGCCGCGCTGGCGGTCCGCGCGGACCTGTTCGCCCGCCTGGGCGGCTTCGATGCCGCGCTGCGGCCGGCCTACTACGAGGACGCGGAGCTGGCGATGCGGGCGCGGGCCGAGGGCTTCCGCACGCTCTACCAGCCACGCGCCCGGGTCGTGCACTTCGAGGGCGTCAGCGCCGGCACCTCGCTCGGCAGCGGCATGAAGGCGCACCAGGTGCGCAACCAGGCGCGCCTGTACGAAAAGTGGAAGGCGACGCTCGAGGCAGACCATCCGCCTCCGGGCACCGACCCCGACCTTGCCGCCCGCTGGCGCGCGCACCGGCGCGTGCTGGTGGTGGATGCGGAGATGCCGCGGCCGGATCGGGATTCGGCTTCGCTGCGCCTGTTCAACCTCATGCGCCTGCTGCGCCAGCGCGGCGATGCCGTCGCGTTCTTTCCTGCGGACGGCAAGCCCGATCCGCGTCACGGACAGGCGTTGCAGGACATGGGCGTCGAGGTCTGGAGCGAGCCCTGGCTGGGCGGGGCGCCGCGCTGGTTCGCCAACCGTGGCCGCAACCTCGACGCGGTGATCGCCTGCCGCCACTTCGTGGCGGCTCCCCTGTTCGAGCTGACCCGCCGCCACGCCCCCCGCGCGCGCTTCATCTTCGACACCGTGGACCTCCACTTCGTGCGCGAGCTGCGGGCGGCGGAACTGTCGGGAGACGCCGCGGCGCGGCGTGCGGCCGAAGCCACGCGCGCGCGCGAGCTGGCCCTGATCCGCCGCGCCGACCTGACCTGGGTGGTGAGCGAGGCCGAACGCGCGCTGCTGGGCGAACTCGTCCCCGGCGCGCGAGTGGACGTGCTCTCGAACGTGCACGCCGTCGCCGGCCGCGGGCAGCCCTTCGCGGCACGACGCGACCTGGTGTTCGTCGGCGGCTTCCGGCATCCGCCGAACGCGGATGCGGTGCTCTGGCTGGGCACGGAGATCTTCCCCGCCATCCGCGCCCGCCTTCCCGACGTGGCGCTGCACGTCATCGGCGCGGATCCGCCCGAGGCGGTGCGCGCGCTGGGCGAACGGCCGGGCATCCGGATCCACGGCTACGTCCCGGACATCGCGCCCTACATGGACGGCTGCAGGCTCGCGCTGGCGCCGCTCCGCTTCGGTGCCGGCGTCAAGGGCAAGATCAACCTGAGCATGGCCCACGGACAGCCGGTGGTCGCGACCTCCTGCGCGGTCGAGGGCATGCACCTCGAGGACGGCCGCGACGTGCGCGTGGCCGACTCCGCCGAGGCCTTCGCCGCGGCCGTGGCCGACCTGTACGAAGACCGCACCGCCTGGGAACGCCTCGCCGAAGCGGCGCTCGCCAACGTGGAGCGGCACTTCTCGTTCGAGGCGGCGGGCGCCGCGCTGGCCCGCGCGCTGGACGCGCCGCTGCGCGGCGCCTGAGCGCGCCGGCCCGTCGGCGGCGCCCTCAGTTCTGGATCGCGCCGGCCTGCTCCAGGCGCGCGTACATCGCCGGCAGGGCGACGCTGCCCGGGTCGAGCTCGCGCGCGGCATCGACGGCGCGGCGCGCGGCGGCGAGTTCGCCCGCGCCGAGGCGTTCGTCGGCGACCGCCAGATAACGCGCCGCGAGGCGTCCGCGCCAGGCCGGCAGCCGCCCGTCCGCCGCGTTCAGGGCCGCCAGCGCATCCAGGCAGCCGGACGCGCGCCCGAGACTGTTGGCGGCGAGGGCCTCCTCGTAGCAGCGCACCGCAGCGGGCTCCAGTCGTGCCATGGCCTCCTCGACGCGCGGATCGTCCGGCGCGATGCCGCGCGCGGCGCGCAGCTTGTCCCAGGCGCTGTCGCCGGGGGGATCGACCAGGTCGCCGCGCGCCAGCGCCCGGCGCGCGTCCTCGAGCAGGCGCTCGAGGTCGCCCTCGCCCCGCTCCACCGCCAGCGCCCCGCCCTCGCTGCGCGCCCGCGAGCGCAGCACGCGCTGCTCCGCGGTGCGCAGCTGCGGGATGTCCGGCGCCAGCTCGCGCGCGGCAGCCAGCTCGGCCTCGGCGACGGCGAACTGGAAGTCCTCCGCGGCGCGCTCCGCGCGAAGGGCGTAGGCGGCGGCGACCCGCTCCAGCCCCCGCCGCACGCGCTGCGCCTCGCCGCCGGCGTCGCGCGCGTTCTCGTAGCCGGCGCGGGCGCGGTCGAGCTGCCCCGCCGCGAGCGCCGCATCGGCGGCGCGGAAGTAGGTCTCGGTCTGGCGTGCGCGTGCCTGCTCGGCCTCCGCCAGCCTGGCGCGCACGGGCGGCAGGTCGACGTGCGCCGGATCCGCCTCGATCACGCGGTCGACCAGCTCGCGCGCCGCCGCGAGCTCGCCGGCCTCCAGTTGCCGCGTCGCGCGGTGGAGGAGGTCCGCCAGGACCGCGCTGCGGCCCGCGGTGGCGACGCTGTTGCCGGCATCGCCCTGCAGCGCCTTGTCGTAGAGGGCGAGCGCACTGTCGCCGCCGCCGTCGAGGTTGCCGGCGCGCTGCGCGCTGCGCGCTGCTGTCACCTGCCGCGCCGTCGCCTCGCTGCCGCCCTCGCTGCGCCGCAGTTCGTCCTCGAGCGGACGCAGCTCGGCGGCCGGCAGCGCCAGCGACCGCGCCAGCGCGAGTGCGTCGCGGGCGGCGTCGTGCTCGCCGCGCGCCAGTGCCTCGCGCGCGCGGGCGAGCGCCGCCGCGCCGACGCGCCGCAGCCCTTCGCGCGCACCGGCATGGTCCGGCTGCAGGGCGAGCACGGCGGTGTAGAGCTCACGCGCCCCGCGGCCGTCCGCGGTGCTGAGGCGGCCGTCCGCCAGTGCGGCGTCGCCCTCCGCCATCAGCTGGTTCTGCCGCGGCTCGGGGAACAGGCGCTCGCCGATGGGTTCGCGCCACAGGTAGAGGCAGACGCCGAGTCCGAACAGCAGCGCGATGCCGAACACCCACCACGCGCCCGCCCCGCCACGCGCCCGCGGCTCGCGTTGCCGCCTGCGGTGCGCGGTGCGGCCCGGCCGGCGCGGCCGATAGTCCAGCGTCTCGTCCGGCTGCGGTGGACGCGGGTCGGCGGCGTCGTCGCCGCGCCCGATGCGCGGTTCGATGCGGCCGTTCATGGCATCGGAAGGAGGGGGCGGACCATCCGCGAAGCATAGCCCCGGGCCATGAATCGCACCTCACCGCCGCCGGCGCGCCTCGAGCACCCCCGGGACCGCCGCGAGCTTGCCCAGCAGGCGGCCGAGCTGCTCGAAGTCGGACACCTTCAGCGTCAGGCGCAGCACCGCGCGCCCGCGCGCGTCGTCGACGTGCGACTGGATGCCGAGCACGTGGGCGCCCTCCTGTGCGATCAGGTTGGTGAGGTCCTTGAGCAGGTAGCGGCGGTCGACCGCGTGGATCACCACATCCGCACCGTAGCTGGCGGTGCCCTGGCGGCCCCAGTCGACCGGCAGCACCCGTTCCGGATGACGCACGGCGAGGCGCTCGAAGGCCGCGCAGCCCTGGCGGTGGATGCTCACGCCGCGCCCGCGCGTCAGGTAGCCGACGATGGCGTCGCCGGCGACGGGCTGGCAGCAGCGGGCGAGCTGGGTGAGCAGGTTGCCCACGCCCTCCACCGTGAAGGCCTCGCTCGGCCGCGCCGGCCGCACGCGGCGCTCGGGCAGCGCCGCCTCGGGGGCCGGTGCGGCGGCCGCCTGGGCCTGCTCGTGCAGCGCGCGCGCGACCTGGTGCGGCCCGACGTCGCCGAGCGCCACCAGCACGTAGAGATCGTCCACAGACCCGGCGTGGAAGCGCGCCAGCACCGGCACCAGGTCGGCGTGGTGCAGGGCGAGCCGCTTCAGCTCCTTCTCGAGGTGCTCGCGCCCCGCGGCGACGTTGCGCGCGCGGTCGAGCTTGTGGAACCAGGCGCGCACCTTGTCGCGCGAGCGCGCGCTCACCAGGTAGCGTGCCCCGGCCTGCAGCCAGTCGCGGCGGGGTGCCGCGGTCTTGCCGGTGAGGATCTCGACCTGGTCGCCGGTGGCCGGCGCGAAGTCGAGCGGCACGATGCGCCCGTTGACCTTGGCGCCGACGCAGCGGTGCCCGACCTCGGTGTGCACGTGGTAGGCGAAGTCGAGCACGGTGCCGCCGCGCGGCAGGTCGATCACCTCGCCGCGCGGGGTCAGCAGGTAGACGCGGTCCTCGACCAGCTCCGCCGACAGCCCCGCCATGAGCGCCCCGTCGTCGGCCTGCGCCCCCTCCTGCGTCTCGAGCAGGCGCCGCATCCAGGCGATCTTGCGCTCGAAGGCGGCGGCGCGGCTGCCGCCGCCACCGCCCTCCTTGTAGCGCCAGTGCGCCGCCACGCCCAGCTCGGCCTGGGCGTGCATCTCGTGCGTGCGGATCTGCACCTCGAGCGTCTTGCCCTCGGGCCCCACCACGGCCGTGTGCAGGGAGCGGTAGTCGTTGCCCTTGGGCTTGGCGATGTAGTCGTCGAACTCCGCCGGGATCGGCACCCAGGTCGCGTGCACCACGCCCAGCGCCGCGTAGCAGGCGGCCACGTCGTCCACCAGCACGCGCACCGCGCGGATGTCGTAGAGCTCGCCGAAGGGCACGTCCTTGCGCTGCATCTTCTTCCAGATGCTGTAGATGTGCTTCGGCCGCCCCGCCACCTCGCCGCGGATGCCGTGCGCGGCCAGTGCCTCGCGCAGGCGCGCCTTGACCGCCTCGATCCAGCGCTCGCGGTCGGCGCGCTTCTCGTCGAGCAGGGCGGCGACCCGGCGGTAGGTGTCCGGCTGCAGGTAGCGGAAGGCGAGGTCCTCGAGCTCCCATTTGAGCTGCCAGATGCCGAGGCGGTTCGCCAGCGGCGCGTGGATGTCGGCGGTGAGCCGCGCCAGCGCCACGCGCTCGTCCTCGGGCAGGCCGGCGGCGGCCCGCAGCCGCGCCAGCTGGCGGGCGAGCAGGACGAGGATCACGCGCAGGTCGCGCACGATCGCCATCAGCAGCCGCCGCAGGCCCTCGGTCCCGGCCGCACCGGCCTGCTCGGCGTGCAGCGACCAGACCTTCTCGGCCGCCTGCTGACCCTCCAGCAGGGGCGGCAGCCCGGGAAGCTCCGCGACCAGCGCGGGCAGGAGCGGCTGCAGGTCGGCACGCGCGTGCAGGATGGCCGCGACGTGCACCTCGCGCTCCGCGCCCAGCCCCGTCAGCAGGCCCAGGGTGACGGCCAGCTCCGTCTCCGCGCGCGCATCGTCCTCCGGCCCGGCGGCGAGCCGCTCGGCGAGCACGGCCGGAAGCAGCGCACGGCCGCCGTCCTCGAGCCAGCGGGCGAGTGCCCGGCCCTGGGCCGGGGAGGGAGGCGGTGGAACGGACGCGGGCAACACCTTGGAAACCGGCACGGAGGAGCGGATTACACTAGCCCAAACTTCACCCGCCGGAGTCCGTCCATGCCTGCTCCGCTTCGCGTCGCGCTCGCCCTCGTCCTCGTCGCCTGCGGCTCCCCCGCGGCCGCGCAGTCGTTCTCCCTGCAGTCGCGCATGAGCCCGGAGGAATTCCGCGCCGCGGGGCTCGACAGGCTCAGCGAGGAGGAACGCCGCAACCTCGATGCCTGGCTGCGCCGCGAGTTCGGCCAGCGCGAGGAGACCGTGCGGTCCGAGGTCCTGGCCGAGGAGCGCGAGGCGCGCCGCGGCCTGCCCGAGAGGACGAGCCGCGCGCCGATCGAGAGCACCCTGCCCGGCACGTTCCGCGGCATCCGCGCGGGGCAGCAGTTCGAACTCGAGAACGGCCAGGTGTGGGCGCAGGTCGAGCCCACCAGCCTGGTCACCCGCGAACTGACCGATCCGCGCGTCGTGATCCGGCCCGGCCTCGTCGGCACCTGGTATCTGCGCCTCGAAGGCTACGGCACCACCTTCAAGGTCCGGCGCGTCCGCTAGCCGACCCCGTTTTCCACCGGAGCACCTCCATGATCCGTTTCCACCCGCTCGCCCTCTCCTTCGCCCTGGCCCTGCTCGCAGCCGGCGCCTCGGCCGCCGACGACACGCCGCTGCGCGAGACCCTCGGCGCCGAGGAATTCCACGCCATGGGCCTGCACAAGCTCGACGGCGAGGAGCTCGCCCGCCTGGAGGCCTGGCTGGCGCGGCGGGACGCCACGGCGACGGAGGCCACCGCGCAGCACGCGCCGCCGAGCGACTTCGGCCGCCGCCAGAGCGCCCCGGCCCGCGAGGAGCAGACCCTGCGCATGGTCGGCACCTTCCGCGGATGGCGCGGAGAGGGGGACATCTTCGAGTTCGAGAACGGGCAGCGATGGCAGGTGCGCAACACGCCGGCCTACGTGGCGCCGCGTGCGAGCCACGCGCCGACGGTGACCATCTCTCCCGGCTCGCTGGGCTCCTGGCTGATGCGGGTCGAGGGCCACCCGATCCGCGCGCGCGTCAACCGCGTCGACTGAGCCCTTCCAGCCTGCGCGCCAGGCGCTTCGGGGAGACGGCGCCGCGGGTGCCGAGTTCCTGGGCGAACAGGGACACGCGCAGTTCCTCCAGCTCCCAGCGCAGGGCCTGCCACTCGGGATCGTGGGCGAGCCCCGCCGCGCGCGCCTCGGCCAGGGCCTGCACGAAGGGCGCGATCTCCAGCATGCGCTGCTGGTCGCGCGCCGGGTCGCGCTTGGCGCGCTCGGCCCGCAGCAGCATCGCGCGCAGGTAGCGCGGGAACTCGGTCAGCGCCTCGGCGGGCGTCTCCCGCAGGAAGCCCGGATGGACGAGCGCCTCGAGCTGGGCACGCAGGTCGTCGAGGTTGCCGCGGGCCCAGCCCATCAGGGGCGCTTCCAGTGCGGGGCGCAGCGCGCCCACGGCCTGGAGGATGGCCTCGGCGAGCTCCAGCCGGCGCACCGCCTCGGGAAACAGCGCCTTCGCCGCCTGTTCGCGGCGGGCCTCGAACGCGGCCGCGTCGCGGATGCCGCCGAGGCCGTCGCCGAGCACCGCCGACAGCGCCGCCTCGACGAGATCGCCGCGCAGCTGGTCGGCGGACTCGATGGTGGCGTAGAGCAGGCCGGTCTTCGGCGTCACCGGCAACTGCCTGCGGGCCTGGCGGATGCGGTCGTCCAGCGCGATGGCGAGCAGCCGCCGGACCCCTCCGGGATGGGCCGCGTCGGCCGCCGCACGATCGGCGAACACGCGCAGCGCGGCCGCATCGCCGGTGTCCACCAGCGCCGGATACGCGGGCACGCCGGCATCGCCGGGGATGGAGACCGGGATCGGTGTCTCCGGAAACGCCACCAGCCCCTCCCGCGCCATGCCCTGCGCGGCATGCGCGGCGAAGGCGCGCTCGGCATCGCGGGCGAAGCGCGCGCGCAGCGCGTCCAGGTCGCGCGACATCGCCAGCACATTGCGGCCGCTGCGGTCGAGCAGGCGGACGTTCATGCGCAGGTGCGGCTCCAGCGCGGCCACGTCGAAGTCGGTCGGCGCCAGCGCCGCGCCGGTCGCCCGCGACAGGAAGCGCGCCAGTTCGCCGGGCAGGCTGTCGGCGCTCGGCTGCGGGAAGGCCTCGGCGAAGGCGCGGGCGAAGTCCGGCGCCGGCACGTAGTTGCGCCGCTGCGCCTTCGGCAGGCCGCGGATCAGGGCGGTCGCCAGTTCCTCGACGAAGCCCGGGGCCAGCCAGGACAGCCGCGCGGCGTCCAGCGCGTTGAGCAGGTGCAGCGGGACATCCAGGGTGACGCCGTCGTCCTCGGCGCCGGGCTCGAAGCGGTAGTGCATCGCCAGGCGCACGTCGCCGAGCGCGAGGTACCTGGGATAGCGGTCGGCCTCGCTGCCCTCGCCGGGCAGCAGTTCGGCGAGCGACCACTGCAGCGCCGCCTTGCCGGCCGCGTCCAGCGTCCGGTACCAGCTCTCCAGCGCCACGGCGCTGTTGATGTCGGCCGGCAGGCGGTCGAGATACCAGCGCGCCTGCCAGTCTGCGTCGGCGACCAGCCCCACCCGGCGCAGCTTGGCCTCCTCCTCCCTGGCCTTCTCCAGCGTCGCGAGGTTGCGCTCGAGGAAGGCGACGCGGGTGTCGACCTCGCCCGGCACCAGTCCCTCGCGCACGAAGATCTCGCGCGACTCCAGCGGGAACAGGGCGCCGTAGTGCACCGGCCGCCTGGGTGCGAGCACCAGGCCGAACAGGGAGATCTGCTCGCTGCCGATCACCCGCCCCTGCGCCCGCGACCAGTGCGGATCGTGGTAGCGGCGCGCGAGGAGGTGCGGAAGCTCGGCGATCGCCCAGTCCGGCTCGATGGCCGCGTTCATCAGGCCCCAGACCTTCTGGGTGTCGAGCAGCACGGCCGAGAGCATCCACGGCGGCGGCTTCGAGGCCAGCGAGGAACCGGGGAACACCTGGTAGCGCCGCCCGCGCGGCCCCTCGTAGAGCTGCTTGTCGGCGCGGTGGCCGACCTGGGTCGGCAGGCCCGCGATCAGCGCGCGGTGCAGCGCCGGGTACTTGGCCGGCTCGCTGTTCTCGGCCCAGCCGAGATCGCCGACCAGCACGTGCAGCTGGCGGTGCAGCTCGCGCCATTCGCGCATGCGCAGGAAGCCGAGGAAGCGCTTGCCACACCAGTCGCGCAGCTTCGACTGGGTGAGTTCCTCGTGCGCCGTGCGATAGGCGGCCCAGAGGTTCAGCACGCCGACGAACTCGCTGCGCGGATCGTTGAATTCCGCGTGCGCCTGGTCCGCCGCCTGGCGTGCGTCGGCCGGGCGCTCGCGCGGATCCTGGATGCCGAGGAAGGCGCAGATCACCAGCGCCTCGCGCAGGCAGCCGTGGGCGTTCGCGGCGACCAGGATGCGCGCGAGCTTGGGATCGACCGGCATCCGCGCCATCGCGCGGCCGACCGCGGTGAGCCGGCGCGCATCGTCGACCGCGCCGAGTTCGACGAGCTGCTGCCAGCCGTCGGCCACCGCGCGCGGGTCCGGCGCTTCCAGGAAGGGGAAGTCCTCGATGCGGCCGAGGCGCGCGTCGAGCATGCGCAGGATCACGCCGGCCAGCGAGGCGCGCAGGATCTCGGGGTCGGTGAACGCGGGCCGCGAGAGGAAGTCGCTCTCGTCGTAGAGCCGGTAGCACACGCCCGCGGCCACGCGCCCGCAGCGGCCGGCGCGCTGGTTGGCGCTGGCCTGGCTGATCTTCTCGATGTGCAGGCGGTCGAGCTTCTGCCGCGGGCTGTAGCGCTTGACCCGGGCCACGCCCGGGTCGATCACGTAGCGGATGCGCGGGACCGTGAGCGAGGTCTCGGCCACGTTGGTGGCGAGCACGATGCGCCGCTTCGGCCCCGGGTTGAACACGCGGTCCTGGTCGCGCGCGGAGAGCCGCGCGTACAGGGGCAGCACCTCGGTCTCGCGGTACTTGCGGCGCTCGAGCGCCTGGTGGGTGTCGCGGATCTCGCGCTCGCCCGGCAGGAACACCAGGGTGTCGCCACGCGGGTCCTCGCGGGCGATCTCGTCCATCGCGGCGACGATGGCCTCGACCATCGAGCGCGGCTCCTGCGCGCCCTCCTCGTCATCGCCGGCCGCCTGCGCGCCGCCGCGCCAGCGCACCTCGACCGGATGGCTGCGCCCGGCCACGTCCACCACCGGCGCGTCGCCGAAGTGCTTCGCGAAGCGGCCGGTGTCGATGGTCGCCGAGGTGACGATCAGCTTGAGGTCGGGCCGGCGCGCCAGCAGGGTCTTGAGGAAGCCGAGCAGGAAGTCGATGTTGAGGCTGCGCTCGTGCGCCTCGTCGACGATGATCGTGTCGTAGGCCGACAACCAGCGGTCCGAGGCGATCTCGGCGAGCAGGATGCCGTCGGTCATGAACTTGATGTGGGTGCGCTCGGACACGTTGTCGGTGAAGCGCACCTGGAAGCCCACCGCGCCGCCGATCTCGCTGCCCAGCTCCTCCGCCACGCGCCGCGCCACCGCGCGCGCGGCGATGCGGCGCGGCTGGGTACAGCCGATCATGCCGGCCACGCCGCGCCCGGCCGCCAGGCACAGCTTGGGAAGCTGCGTGGTCTTGCCCGAGCCCGTCTCGCCCGCGACGACCACCACCTGGTGGCTGCGGATCAGCGCGACGATGCGCTCCGCCTCGCGCGCCACCGGCAGGTCCTCGGGGAAGGTCGGCGTGGGCGCCTGCGCGCGCCGCGCCGCATGGGCCGCGCGCGAGGCCGCCAGCGCGGCCTCGTAGCGCTCGCGCAGCGCCGGTTTCGCACCGGGCCTGCGCGCCTCCCCGCGCAGGCGCAACAGGCGCCCGCGGTCGCGGCTGAGGGTCTCCTCGAACTCGGGTGGGAACGACGGGGCGGGAGCGGCGCTGGGCTTCACGATAGACATCGACTATGGGCGCGATCCGGCGAATTCATTTGGCCTGAACGCATCCGGCCCATAATTCTAAGGTCCATCCTTCCTGGAGACGCGCAATGGCCACCCCGGAGAACACCGTGTCCAAACTCGAGAAACCGGACCCGCAGATCCGCATCGGCATCGACGAACAGGACCGCACGCAGATCGCCGAGGCGATGACGCGGCTGCTCGCCGACACCTACACGCTCTACCTCAAGACCCACAACTTCCACTGGAACGTGACCGGGCCGCACTTCAATTCGCTGCACAACATGTTCGAGACCCAGTACAACGAACTGTGGACGGCGACGGACGAGATCGCCGAGCGCATCCGTGCCCTGGGCGTGTTCGTGCCGGGCTCGGGCAAGCAGTTCTCCGAGCTGTCGTCGATCGCCGAGGAGACCGGCATCCCCGACTGGGAATCGATGCTCCGCCAGCTCGTGGAAGGCCACGAGGCCGCGTCGCGCAGCGCGCGCGAGGTCTTCAAGGTCGCGGACGAGGCCAACGACCAGCCCACCGCCGACCTGGTGACGGAGCGCATGACCCACCACGAGAAGACCGCCTGGATGCTGCGCTCCATGCTGCAGTAGGCAGACTCCCCCGCCTGTTTTCCCGACGACGCCCGGCCCCGCGCCGGGCGTCGTTGTCTCCGCGTGTCGCTGCGTGTTTCACGCGTGCCACGGGCCCTGCATGCGTGGCCCGTGTGCGTTCAGCGGCCGCTCATGCCGGTGCTAAGTTCGAGGCGTTTCCAGGTCGGCCCGCCCTGTACGGGTCGCTGCCACCAACGCGGAGAACTCACGATGAAGCACAGCAAGCTGGCCCAGGCGCTCGCGCTCGGCCTCGCCATGGGCGCCGGCGCGGGCCTCGTCCACGCCCAGTCCCCCACGACCCAGGACGCCACCGAGCGCGTCATCGTCCAGTTCAAGCCGGGCGCCAAGGCCAGCCTGACCCACGCGCTCAGCCAGGAGCGTGCGGTCGTGCACCACAGCCTCGACCGCCAGAACGCCGTCGCCGTCACCGTGCCCGCCGCGGCGGTCGAGCGCCTGCGCCAGCGCGCGGACGTGGTCAAGGTGGAGGTCGACGCCAAGCGCTATCCGATGGCGGAGACCATCCCCTACGGCATCGACCTGGTGAAGGCGCGCGACCTGTGGGACGCCGACCGCGACGGCCAGATCGACGACGACGCGGTCACCGGCGCCGGCACCACGGTCTGCGTGATCGACTCCGGCCTCCAGGCCAACCACGTCGACTTCCAGGGCGTGGACGTCATCGGCGGCCATCCGAGCAACTGGAACACCGACGTCTGCGGCCACGGCACGCACGTCGCCGGCACCATCGCCGCCGCCTACCAGGGCGAGGGCGTGGTCGGCGTGAGCCCCGGCGAGGTGTCGCTGTTCATCGTCAAGGTGTTCGGCAACGGCAACGCGGGCAACTGCACCTGGAGCTATGCCTCCGATCTCGTCGACGCCGCCAACCGCTGCGCGGACGCGGGCGCCGACGTCATCAACATGAGCCTCGGCGGCAGCAACGCCATCGCCGCGGAGGAGGCCGCGTTCAACGCGCTCGCCCAGCAGGGCATCCTGAGCATCGCCGCGGCGGGCAACGCCGGCAATACCTCCTACAGCTACCCGGCCTCCTACCCGGTGGTGATGTCGGTCGGCGGCGTCGACATCAACAAGGACGCCTACACGAGCTCCCAGCGCAACGACCAGGTCAGCGTGGCCGCCCCCGCGGTCTCCGTGCTGAGCGCCTACTACGTGCAGGAGGCCGAGCTGACCGTGGGCGGCCAGACCTTCTTCGCCCAGTCGATGGAGGGCAGCACCGAGACCGCGGCGACCGGCGAGCTCGTCGATGGCGGCCTGTGCACGGCGAGCGACAGCGCCTGGGCCGGGAAGGTCGTGCTGTGCGAGCGCGGCGAGATCAGCTTCGAGGAGAAGAACGGCAACGTCGCGGCCGCCGGCGGCGTCGCCTCGGTCATCTACAACAACGTCCCGGGCGCGATCGGCGGCACGGTGGTCAGCTCGACCATCCCCGCTCTCGACATCAGCCAGGCCGACGGCCAGTACATCGCCGCCAACCTGCTCGGGCAGAGCGCGACCGCCTCGGCCATCCCCACGCTCTCCGACACGGCCCTCGCCTACAACTCGGGCACCTCGATGGCCACTCCGCACGTCGCGGGCGCCGCCGCGCTGCTCAAGAGCGCCGATCCGACCTGGACCAACTACCAGATCCGCCGCGCGCTGGAGCAGACCGCCGAGGACCTGGGCGCGCCGGGCTACGACACGACCTTCGGCCACGGCCTGATCGACATCCCCGCCGCCCTGGCGCGGCTGGTCGACGACCCGGGCGATCCGGGCCCGGATCCCGAGCCCGAGCCCGAACCCCGCGACGAACTGCAGAAGGGCGTGCCGGTGACGGGCCTCTCGGCCGCGACGGGGCAGGTCCTGACCTACCAGTTCGACGTGCCGGCGAACGCGACGAACCTGAGCGTCGCGATCTCCGGCGGGACCGGCGATGCCGACCTGTACGTGCGCTTCGGCGGCGAGCCTTCCACCACCGTCTACGACTGCCGCCCCTACCTCGCCGGCAACAACGAGACCTGCACCTTCCCGACGCCGGAAGCTGGCACCTGGTACGTCGACGTGCGCGCCTACAGCGCGTTCAGCGGCGTCGCCCTGCTGGCCGACTGGCTCGAGCCGGGCGACGCGGTGCCGGTGAGCAGCGGCGAGCTGGTGCGCGACCTCGCAGGTGCCGCCGGCGACGAGCTCGTCTACACCATCGAGGTGCCGGCCGGCGCCGCCAGCCTGCGGGTGCAGACCTCCGGCGGCAGCGGCGACATCAGCCTGTACGCGGCGGAGGGCGTCGAACCGGATGCCGACGCCCACGACTACGCCTCGCAGCGCCCGGGCAACAACGAGCTCATCACGATCGCCAATCCGGCGGCGGGCACCTGGTACTTCAAGGTGATCGGCGAACGCGCCTTCGCGCGCGCGACCTTCCGCGCCACGGTCAACTGACCTGATCCCCGTTCAGGTGAGTCGGGCCCCGGCGTCGGCCGGGGCCCTTTTTTTGCGCGTGCCCGCACCGCCGTCCAGCGCGGCGAACGTCCGGCTTGCTACCCTTGTGCGGATGCACGAGTCCCCGCACGCCCTGCTCCAGCGCGTCTTCGGCCACGACGACTTCCGCGGCCCGCAGCGCGAGATCGTCGAGCACGTGGTGGCCGGACACGACTGCCTGGTGCTCATGCCCACCGGCGCGGGCAAGTCGCTGTGCTACCAGGTGCCGGCGCTCGCGCGCCGCGGCACCGGCATCGTCGTCTCGCCCCTCATCGCGCTCATGCAGGACCAGGTCGAGGCGCTGGAACAGCTGGGCGTGGCGGCGGCCTTCCTGAACTCCTCGCTCGACGCGGCCAGCGCGATGGAGGTGGAGCGGCGCCTCGTCGACGGCGAGCTCGACCTGCTGTACGTGGCCCCGGAGCGGCTGCTGACCGCCCGCTTCCTGTCCCTGCTCGACCGCGCGACCATCGCGCTGTTCGCCATCGACGAGGCGCACTGCGTGTCGCAGTGGGGCCACGACTTCCGGCCCGAGTACCGGGAGCTCAACGTCCTGCACGAGCGCTGGCCGCAGGTGCCGCGCATCGCGCTGACCGCCACCGCGGACCCGCCCACCCAGCGCGAGATCGCCGAACGCCTCGACCTCGCCGACGCCCGCCACTTCGTCAGCTCGTTCGACCGCCCCAACATCCGCTATCGCGTCGTCCCCAAGACCAACGCGCGGCGCCAGCTCCTGGACTTCCTCGAGGACCATCGCGGCGAGGCCGGCATCGTCTACTGCCTGTCGCGCCGCAAGGTGGAGGAGACCGCCGCCCTGCTGCGCGAGCAGGGCATCGACGCCCTGCCCTACCACGCCGGGCTGGATGCGGGCGTCCGCGCCGCCAACCAGCGCCGCTTCCTGCGCGAGGACGGCGTGGTGGTGGTGGCGACCATCGCCTTCGGCATGGGCATCGACAAGCCCGACGTGCGCTTCGTGGCGCACATGGACCTGCCCAAGTCGCTCGAGGGGTACTACCAGGAGACCGGCCGCGCGGGCCGCGACGGCGAACCCGCGCAGGCCTGGCTGTGCTACGGCCTGGGCGACGTCGTCCTGCTCAAGCAGATGATCGAGTCCGGCGAAGCCAGCGACGAACGCAAGCGCGTGGAGCGCGCCAAGCTCGACGCCCTCCTCGGCTACTGCGAGAGCACGCGCTGCCGCCGCCAGACCCTGCTCGCGGCCTTCGGCGAGACCTACCCGCAGCCCTGCGGCAACTGCGACGCCTGCCTCGACCCGGTCGAGACCTGGGACGCGACGGTGGCCGCGCAGAAGGCGCTGTCCTGCGTCTACCGCAGCGGCCAGCGCTTCGGCGCGACGCACATGATCGACATCCTCCGCGGCGCCGACACCGAGCGCATCCGGCAGCTCGGGCACGACGGTCTCAGCACCTTCGGCATCGGCACCGAACTGGACGCCTGGCAGTGGCGCAGCGTGTTCCGCCAGCTCGTCGCCGCGGGCTGGCTGGCGGTGGACGCGGAAGGGCACGGCGGCCTCCACCTCACGCCGGCCGCGCGCCCGGTGCTGCGCGGCGAGGTGAAGGTGGCCCTGCGCCGGGACGTCCGCCGCGGCCGCGAGCGCAGCCGCTCGGCCCGGGTGGACAGCGCGCCCGCGCTCGACCCCGCCGACGCCGCCGTGTTCGAACGGCTCCGCGCCCTGCGCGCCCGCCTGGCGCGCGAGCAGAACGTGCCGGCCTACGTGATCTTCCACGACGCGACCCTGCGCGCCATCGCGTTCTCGCGTCCGGCACGCCTGAGCGAACTGGCCTCGATCGACGGGGTCGGCAGCAGCAAGCTGCAGCGCTACGGACAGGCGGTGCTGGACGCGCTCGCCGAGGCGGACTGAGCCCCGGCCGACGGCGTCAGGCCGGCAACGCGACGTCGTGCAGGGGCGGGAAGACCGGCATGCCGTCCGGGCCCACGTCGACCACCGCCACGATGTAGGCCTCGGCGATCATGTTCGCCGCCCTGAGGCTCATCGCCGTCGCCACGCCCGGCGCGCACGGCCACACCGCGTCGACGCCGTTGCCCACCACATGGATCGCGGGGACGTAGACGTCCTCGCCCTCGATGGCCGGTACGCAGGTGCTCGCCGGTTCGAGCCGGAATCCTCTTATCGTGCGCATGATGCTGCCTTGCTGCCCTCCCGGACACGATAGCCGCCGGCGCAGCCGCGTGCGTCCGGAAATTTCACGCTGGCGTTCACGCGGACGCGACGCGGCGTTCGCCGTTCCGGCGACCACACCCTCTGCGCAGCCAGTGCGGCGACGCGGACGACGCGCGCATTCGGACCTCCGCAACCAGCCCAGCCCTCCGCCCCCTGCGCACGAACGGAGGGCTGCAGAGGGAGGTCCATCGACGGGCCACGTCCGGCAAACCACCAGGCCACAGCCCAACGGGCACACAGCGCCGCGATGAGGAGCGTCCAGGACCTCGGCATCCCTGCGGTCGGGCACGGCTGCCGGGCCGCGAGCATGGCTGGGCGCCATGCGCAACCCGTCGTCGATGGGGTGGTGGGCCGTGTTGGATTCGAACCAACGACCAGCGGATTAAAAGTCCGATGCTCTACCGACTGAGCTAACGGCCCACAGCGCCGCGCGGCGGCATGCGCCGCGGGGCGGAGGAGTCTACCCGATGCGCCGCGCGATGTCCGTCAAGCGTAGCGGGTGGGATCGGCCACGCCGGCTGCCGCGAAGCCTTCGGCGCGGAGCCGGCAGGCGTCGCAGGCGCCGCAGGCGCGCCCGTCCAGATCGGCGCGGTAGCAGGAGACGGTCTGCGCGAAGTCGACGCCCAGCCGCAGCCCCTCGCGCACGATGTCCGCCTTCGACAGGGCGATCAGCGGTGCCCGCACGTGCAGCGGCCTGCCCTCGACGGCGGCCTTGGTGGCGAGGTTGGCGAGCCGTTCGAAGGCCTCGACGAAGGCCGGACGGCAGTCGGGGTAGCCGGAGTAGTCCACCGCGTTGACGCCGCAGTAGATGTCGCCGGCGCCGAGCACCTCGGCCCAGCCGAGCGCGACCGAGAGCATGATCGTGTTGCGCGCCGGGACATAGGTGACGGGGATGCCGTCGCCACCGCTCGCCGGCACGTCGATGTCGTCGGTCAGCGCCGACCCGCCGATGGCGCGCAGGTCCACCTGCACGGTCTTGTGCGCGACCGCACCGAGCATGTCCGCGACGCGGGCCGCGGCGGCCAGCTCGGAGGTGTGGCGCTGTCCGTAGGACACGCTCAGGGCGTGGCAGGCGAAGCCCGCCTCGCGCGCCATGGCGAGGACGACTGCGGAATCCATGCCTCCGGAAAGGAGGACGACGGCGTTGCGGGTACTCATGCGTGTGCGTTGCATCGGAGAAGGGGCAGTCTAGAGCGTCTCACGCCCTTCGAGGTGGGTACGCTGCGGTGCCGGGGACGCCGGGCTGCCGAGCGCGCGCGCGTCACGTTGCCAAGGGTGGGACGCAGCCGGCTCAACGGCCCTGCGCGTCGTTCCACAGCAGCTTGTGCAGCTGCAGCTGGAAACGCACGTCGAGGCGGTCGGCCACGATCCAGTCGGCGAGCGCGGTCGGGTCGACCTGCCCGTGGCTCGGCGAGAACAGCACCTCGCAGCGGGCGGCGAGGCCGTGCGTCCTCACCACCTCGCGGGCCCACTCGTAGTCCTCGCGGCCGCAGACGACGAACTTCACCTGGTCGCGCGCCGTCAGCAGCGGAAGATTGCTCCAGAGGTTGCGTGCAGCCTCGCCGGAGGCCGGCGTCTTGATGTCGAGCACGCGCGAGACGCGCGGGTCCACCGCGGAGACGTCGAGCGCACCCGAGGTCTCCAGCGACACCGTGAGCCCGGCGTCGCAGAGCCGGCGCAGGAGGATCAGGCAGCGCTTCTGCGCGAGCGGCTCGCCGCCGGTGACGCAGACGTGGCGGACGCCGAAGCCCACCACCTCGTCCACCAGCGCGTCGATGTCGCGCCAGGCGCCACCGTGGAAGGCGTAGGCGGTGTCGCAGTAGACGCAGCGGAGCGGGCAGCCGGTCAGGCGCACGAAGACGGTCGGCCGGCCGATGCTGAGCGACTCGCCCTGCAGGGACAGGAAGACCTCGGTGATGCGCAGCCGCTCCGGGGCGGCCGCGTCATCCGGCATGGCCGCAACGGGAGAAGGCTGGACGGACATCATGGAACCCTGGGCGGCGCGGCCGCGATGATACGCGGCGGCCGGCCGGCGCGGTCGGATCAGCGCTGGCGGTCGAGGACCAGCCCGCGCAGGCGGCCGTCGGCCAGCGAGGCCTCGGGCGTACCGGGATACTGTTCGAGCACGCGGCGGAGGGTGGCCTCGCCGGCGTCGTACTGGCGCAGCTCGAGCTGCGAATAACCCGCCTTCAGCAGGGCGCCGGGCGCCTTGTCGGAATCGGGGTAGCGCTGGACGAGGGTCTGGAAGGCCTCCAGCGCCAGGTCGTAGTTCTGGGTGACGTAGTAGGACTCGCCCAGCCAGTAGTTGGCGTTGTCGATCAACGCGCTCTGGGGATGACGCTCGATGAAGCTGCGGAAGCGCGCTGCGGCGTCGGCGTACTGGCCCTCCTTCAGCGCGTCGAACGCGGCCTGGTAGTCGGCGCGTTCGGTCGCGGGATCCGCGGGCGCCGCGGCGGCGCCGTCGGTCCCGAGCTGGGAGCCCGGGATGACGGACTGCCCGACCCGGCGCAGCTCGGCGACGGGTTCGCTGACCGGCGCGGCCGCGCCTTCGCCGCCCTGCCGCCCGAGCTCCGGGGGCTCCATGAGCGTGCCGTCGGCACCGCCGCCGGCAGGAAGCTGGCCACCTTCGATGCGGCCGATGCGGGCATCGAGGTCGACATATTGCTGGCGACTGCGCGTCCGGAGCTGCTCGAGCTCCGCCTGCATCGACTCGACCTGGCCGCGCAACGCCTGGAGCTCCGACTGGAGCTGCATCATGCGGTTGACCTGCTCGAACGAGGACTCGCTGCCCTGGCGGGCCTGCTGCTGTTCGAGTGCGGCCACGCGATCGGCGAGGCTCGCGCGTTGCGCAGATACCGGAGCGGCGGCCACGAGGGCCGCCGCTACGATCGCGACTTGCAGGAAACGTACGTGCATTTCGCTCTTTTGCTTCAGGCGCGGGATCAGCGCGCGGTGTAGACGATCTCGACGCGACGGTTCTGCTGCCAGCAGGACTCGCCCGACTGCGTGCAGACCGGACGCTCCTCGCCGTAGCTGACGACGGTCAGCTGGCTGGCCTGGCCGCCCGCACCGGTCAGCGCCGAGTTCACCGCGTTCGCGCGGCGCTCGCCCAGACCCAGGTTGTACTCGCGGCTGCCGCGCTCGTCGGCGTGGCCCTCGAGGGTGATGCGGGCCATCGGACGGTCACGCAGGTACTTGGCGTGGCAGCCGATGATCTGCTGGAACTCCGAGCGCAGGGTGTCCTGGTCGAAGTCGAAGTAGACCACGCGCTGGCGCAGGCAGGCGTCGCGGTCCAGATCCTCGGGGGTGTAGGCGCCGGCGGTGGTGCTCGGAGCGGTGGCGGTCGGCGGCGGGGTGGTGGGCTCCGGCGGCAGCTCCTCGCGGGTGCGCTTGGTGCAGGCGCCAAGCGAGACGACGATGGCTGCGGCGAGCAGAACGCGGGTGGTGGTGTTCATGGTGAGTCCTCGGTGATCGGATGCAGTTTTAGCTTTTTTGTGGCCCGTCCTAAACAACCGTGCCCTGAGGTCCGTGAGGAGACCGTCAGCGCTGCCTAAACGGCGACCAGGCGGGCTCCCGGACATCGCCATCGGCGAGAACCAAACGCTGGCGCACCCGCCCGTCGGCGGACACGCTGTACAACACGCCACGCGAACCGTCCCGCGCAGCGTAGAGAATCATGCTCGCGTTGGGCGCGAAGCTCGGCGACTCGTCCAAGCTGCCAGGCGAGAGTGTCTGCCAGCGCCCCTGCCCCCCCTGGCTGCGATCCAACAGCGCAATACGATAAACGTTGCCCGAGCCCTGCGCCACAGCGATCTTCTGGCCGTCGGCGGAGACCGTGGCGCGGGCGTTGTAGGTGCCGTCGAAGGTCACGCGCGTGGCCTCGCCGCCGCTCGCGGGCACCTGGTAGATCTGCGGGCGGCCGCCGCGGTCGGAGGTGAAGTAGATGGTGCGGCCGTCGGGCGACCAGGTGGGCTCGGTGTCGATGGCCCAGTGATTGGTGATCTGGGTGAGCTGGCGGCTGCCCAGGTCCATCACGTAGATCTCGGGGTTGCCGGTGCGCGACAGGGTCAGCGCCAGGCGGTTGCCGTCCGGCGAGAAGGCCGGGGCGCCGTTGATGCCGCGGAAGCTGGCGACCACCTCGCGTGCGCCGGTGGCGATGTCCTGGATGTAGATGGACGAGTTGCCGCGCTCGAAGCTCACGTAGGCCAGGCGGCGGCCGTCCGGGCTCCAGGACGGCGACAGCAGCGGTTCGCGCGAGCGCACCACGGTCTGCGGGTTGTAGCCGTCGGAGTCGGCGACCACCAGCGCGTAGTTGATGTCGCGGCCGGTGCCGGAGGCGGTCACGTAGGCGATGCGGGTCCAGAACGCGCCGCGCACGCCCAGGATCTTCTCGTAGATGCGGTCGGCGATCTGGTGCGCCACGTCGCGCATGCCGTTGACCCGGCCGGCCATGGCCATGCCCTCGAGGCGCTCCTGGCGGGCGACGTCGTACAGCTCGTACTCGACGCGGTAGCCGCCGTCCGGGTTGTCGAGGATGCGCCCGACCACCACGAAGTCCTGGCGCAGCAGGCGCCAGGTGGCGAAGTTCAGCTCGGCGCCGCGGCTCGGGCGCTCGACCATGTCGCGCTCGGGCAGGGTGCGGAACTGCCCGGACCGGGCGAGGTCGGCGCTGATGACGGCTGCGATGTCGGTGTCCGGGGCGGCGGAGGCGCCCTGGTACTGCATGGGGACGATCGCGATGGGCAGCGCCTGCGCCTGCCCGCCGACGATGTCGATGTCCAGGCCTTGCGCCTGCGCGCGCAGGACCGACAGCCACGGCAGGCAGAACACGGCGAGGAGAACGACGAGTCGTTTCATGCGTAGGGGCTTCCTGGAAATGCGGTGGCCGCCGGACGACCGGTGCGGGCAGCGCGAGTTGATAACAGCCTGTTCATGAACACCGGATCAAGCGCGCCGTTCATCGATCCTGGGCCTGGAAGTTGAGGTTGAGCTGGCGCTCGAACACGGATTCGAAGCCCTGGTAGGGCAGCGGCGCGGCGCGCAGCACCGCCGCCTCGACCGACCGCCTGCCGAGCGCGTCGAAGGGGCAGCTCGGGTCCACCTCCGCGCTGATCACCTCGCCCCCGGGGATCTGGATGATCCGGATGCGGCAGCGCTGGCCCAGCGGGACGGTCTCCGGCCGGGTCCAGTTGCGCAGGATGGCCTCCTGGATCGCCAGCGCGTACTGCGCGCGCAGGCTGGTGTCGGTGCCGTTGTTGCCGGGCGGCGGCGAGGCGCTGCTGGCGGCGGCCTCGCGCGCGGCGGCCTTGTCCAGGGCGGCCATGCGCTGCTCCTCGCGGCGGCGGGCCTCCTCGGCCTCGGCACGCTGGCGGCGGATGTCCGCCAGCTGCCGCTCGCGCTCGAGGCGGCGCTGTTCGGCGCGCCGCTGGCGCTCCTCGGCCTCCTGCTGGCGCTGGCGCTCGGTGAGGTCGATCTGCTCCTGCCGGCGCCGCTCCTCCTGCTCGCGTTCGCGCTCGGCGCGCTCCAGGGCGATGCGCTCGATGCGCTCCTGCTCGACCTGGGCAGGATCGGGCACCTGCTCCTGGGGCTGCGGCTGCTGCTGTTGCTGCGCGTCCTGCGGGCGCGGCTCGGGCACCGGCTGCGGCGGCGGCGTGGTCTCCTCCGGCTCCGGGCGCGGCGGCGGGGTCGGCTCCGGACGCGGGGGCGCCGGGGTGGCGGCCTTGGCCGGCGCCTTGCTCGGCAGCTCGAAGGCGTCCGGGTCCATCACCAGGGTCGCCTCGATCGGCGGCCCCGCCACGGACACCGGCGTGCTGCTGCGGGTCCAGAACATGCCGGCCACCATCACCACGAGGATCAGCAGGTGCAGGCCGATCGCGTAGACGAAGGCGCGGACCTGGTCGGCGCGGGTCTCCATCGGGTCAGCGCGACTCCGGCGGCGAGGACAGCAGCAGCACGCGGCCGACGCCGGCCTGCTGCATCAGCGCCATGCCCTGCATGATCACGCCGTACTCGGCGCGGGTGTCGCCGGCGACGTAGACCGGCACGTTCGGGTTGTTGCGGGCGAAGGCGCCGACCCTGGCGATCAGGGTGGCCTCGTCGAGCTCCTCGCGGGGCGCCTCGGCCAGGCGCAGGAAGTAGCGCCCGTCGGCGGTCACCTCCAGGACGACCGGCTCGCCCTCGTTGTTGATGCCGCGCGCGTTGGACTGCGGCAGGTCCACCTCCACGCCGAGGTTCAACAGCGGCGCGGTGACCATGAAGATGATCAGCAGCACGAGCATCACGTCGATGTAGGGGACGACGTTGATCTCGTTCTTGAGCTTGCGGCGCGCGCGGCGCCCGGAAAACGTGGTGGACATGGCAGGCTCCGTCGGTAGCCCGGCGCGCGGCGCCGGGCGCGGCGATCATTCGTCGTCGAGGTGGGCCTGGCGCTGCAGGATCGAGGAGAACTCCTCGGCAAAGGCTTCGTAGCGCACGGCCAGGCGCTCGACCTTGGTCGCGTAGCGGTTGTACGCCACGACCGCCGGGATGGCTGCGAACAGGCCCATCGCCGTCGCGATCAGCGCCTCGGAAATGCCGGGCGCGACGGTGGCGATGGTCGCCTCGCGCATGCTCGCCAGGCTGTGGAAGCTGATCATGATGCCCCACACCGTGCCGAACAGGCCGACGTAGGGGCTGACCGAGCCGATCGAGGCCAGCAGCTCCACGTTCTGCTCCAGCGCATCGACCTCGCGCGAGAGCTGGGCCCGCATGGCGCGCTGGGCGCCCTCGAGCTGGGTCCGGGAGTCCACCGTGCGCTTCTTGGAGAGACGCCCGAACTCGCGGAAGCCGGCCTCGAAGATCGCCTCCATGCCGTGCACCTCCCGGTTGCGCTCGGAGGCGTTGCGGTAGAGCTGGGCGAGGTCGACGCCGGACCAGAACTTGTCCTCGAAGTCCTCGGCCTCGTCGAAGGCGCGGATGAACACCTTGCGCTTGCGGAAGATGATGACCCAGGAGGCGACCGACGCGGCGAGCAGGATCAGCATCACCAGCTGCACGGGGATGCTGGCGTGCAGGATGAGCTCGAGGTAGTTCAGGCCGCCGGAGGCGGCGGCGACGCTCGCCGCGGCCTCCGGGAAGGCCATGGCGGTCGCTTCCGCGCCCTCGGGAAGCGGCGTGGCGGTGGCGGCGGCGAAGACGGGGATCGGGGTCATCCAGTGGCTCCAGGTGGATCGGTCTCCGCGGCCAGCCAGTCCGGCAGCGCCCGCGGCTTGAAATCTCGGTTGATGCAGGCGACGCGCACCTCGGCCTCGACCAGTACCTCGTCGCCGCGGCACACGCGCTGGGCGAAGGTCATGCTCGCGCCGCGGCGCGCGCCGACCTCCACCGTCACGTCCAGCAGATCGTCCAGGCGCGCGGGTCTGCGGAAATCCAGCCGCATGCCGCGCACCACCAGGAGGATGTCCTCGCGCTCGCCCAGCTCGCGCTGCCCGAACCCCTGCGCGCGCAGCCACTCGGTGCGGGCGCGCTCGAGGAAGCGCACGTAGCTGGCGTGGTAGACCACCCCGCCGGCGTCGGTATCTTCCCAGTAAACCCGGGTCGGAAAGATGAACATTCGCAAACCTTTATGACCCTTCGTTGCCATTCGACTCGAACAGGTCGGCCGGCGGCGCCTTGCCCGCCAGCCCGAAGTGGCGGTACGCCCGGGCGCTGGCCATGCGGCCGCGCGCGGTGCGCACGAGATAGCCCTGCTGGATGAGGTAGGGCTCGATCACGTCCTCGATGGTGCCGCGCTCCTCGGAGAGCGACGCGGCCAGGGACTCGACGCCGACCGGGCCGCCGTCGAAGTGCTCGATGAGGGTGCGCAGCAGCCGGCGGTCCAGCTCGTCGAAGCCCTCCGGGTCGACCTTGAGCATCTGCATGGCCGCCTGCGCCGCCTCCAGGGTGATCCGGCCGCCGGCCATCACCTGCGCATAGTCGCGCACCCGGCGCAGCAGGCGGTTGGCGATGCGGGGCGTGCCGCGCGAACGCCGGGCGATCTCGCCCGCGCCCGCGGCGTCGCACGCGATGCCCATGATCTGCGCGGAGCGGCGCACGATGCGGGTCAGCTCTTCGGCCGAATAGAACTCCAGGCGCTGCACGATGCCGAAGCGGTCGCGCAGCGGCGCCGTCAGCAGGCCGGCGCGCGTGGTCGCGCCGATCAGGGTGAAGGGCGGCAGATCGAGCTTGATCGAGCGCGCCGCGGGGCCCTCGCCGATCATGATGTCGATCTGGAAGTCCTCCATCGCCGGGTACAGCACCTCCTCGATCACCGGCTGCATGCGGTGGATCTCGTCGATGAAGAGGACGTCGTGCGGCTGCAGGTTGGTCAGCAGCGCCGCCAAGTCGCCGGCACGCTCGATCACCGGGCCCGACGTCTGGCGCAGGCCGACACCCATCTCGTTGGCGATGACCTGGGACAGCGTGGTCTTGCCCAGCCCCGGCGGCCCGAAGATCAGCACGTGGTCGAGCGCCTCGCCGCGGCGCTTGGCCGCCTCGATGTAGATGCCGAGCTGCTCGCGCACCGGCGCCTGGCCGAGGTACTCGTCCAGGCGGCGGGGGCGGATGCTGGCCTCCAGCGCATCGTCCTCTCGGGTGGCGCCGGCCGCGATGATGCGCGCGTCGTTCATCGGCCAATGGTCGCACGACTGCCCGTGCGCGGCGTAGCGGGCGGGTGGACGTCCGGGCACACTACGCGCCGCTGCGGATGGTCCGCAGGAGAGCGGCGTTGCTGCGACAGGGCATCCGACATCCGGCACGGCTGGTCCCGATCGCGTTCCTGGGCGCCATCCTGGTCGGCACGCTGCTCCTCATGCTGCCGGCCGCCCGCGCCGACGCCGGCGCGGCGCCGTTCCTCACCGCACTCTTCACCGCGACCTCGGCCGTCTGCGTGACCGGGCTGGCGGTCGTGGACACGCCGACCTACTGGTCCGGTTTCGGCCAGGGCGTGATCCTGGCGCTGTTCCAGGCCGGCGGGTTCGGCATCATGACCGGCGCCACCCTGCTCGGTCTGCTGGTCGCACGCCGGCTCAGGCTGGCGACGCGCCTGGTCGCCCAGGCCGAGACCCGAAGCCTGGGCCTGGGCGACGTCATGGGCGTGCTGCGGCTGATCGTGCTGGTGACGCTGGCGGTCGAGGCGCTGGTCGCCTGCCTGCTCGCCCTGCGCCTGCACTTCGGGCACGACGAGCCCTGGCCGACCGCCCTTTGGAACGGGCTCTTCCAGGCCGTCTCCGCCTTCAACAACGCGGGCTTCTCCACCTACTCCGACAGCATGACGGCGTTCGCGAGCGACCCGATGGTGCTGCTGCCGATCATGCTCGCGGTCGTCCTCGGCGGCCTGGGCTTTCCGGTGCTCTACGAGCTGCGCCGGCGCCCGCTCGGCTGGCGACACTGGACGGTGCACAGCAAGATCACCCTGCTCGGTACCGCCATCCTTCTCGGCGGTGGCGCGCTGGTGATCGGCGCCTACGAATGGGGCAACGCCGCGACGCTCGGCGCCCTCGCGCCAGGCGACCGGGTGCTCGGCGCCCTGTTCCACTCGGCCATGGCGCGCACCGCCGGCTTCAACAGCGTCGACGTGGGCGCCATGACCGCCGAGACGCTGGCCGCGCACTACGCGCTCATGTTCATCGGCGGCGGGAGTGCCGGTACCGCCGGCGGCATCAAGGTGACGACCTTCTTCCTGCTCGGCTTCGTCGTCTGGGCGGAGGTGCGCGGCAGCCGCGACACCACGGCCTTCGGCCGCCGCATCTCGCTGGAGACCCAGCGCCAGGCGCTCAGCATCGTACTGCTCGGCGTGGCCGTGCTGGCCGTCGGCACCCTGGCGCTGCTGACCGCCACCGACGAGCCGCTGCCGGCAGTGATGTTCGAGGCGATCTCGGCGTTCGCGACCGTCGGGCTCTCCACCGGGATCACCGCGCGCCTGCCGGAGGCCGGGCAGGCGGTGCTGATCGTGCTCATGTTCGTGGGCCGCGTCGGTACCATCACCGTGGCGACGGCACTCGCACTGCGCAGCCGCCACGCCCCCTTCCGTTATCCAGAGGAGCGCCCCATCGTTGGCTAGGCAGGCATCCCAGGGCGGCGACAGCGTCGTCGTCATCGGCCTCGGCCGCTTCGGCGGCGCGGTGGCCAGTTCCCTCGTCCGCCTCGGACACGACGTGCTCGGCATCGACGAGAATCCGGAGGTGGTCCAGCGCTGGGCGGACGAGCTCACCCACGTGGTCCAGGCGGACACCACCAACGCGGAGACGCTGCGGCAGCTCGGCGTGGGCGACTTCGACCGTGCCGTGGTCGGCATCGGCAACGACATCGAGGCCAGCGTCCTCACCGTGCTCGCGCTCGAGGACCTGCACGTCCGCGACATCTGGGCCAAGGCGACCAGCACCAAGCACGGCCGCATCCTCGAGCGCACCGGCGCACACCATGTGGTCTACCCCGAGGCCGCCATGGGCGAGCGCGTCGCGCACCTCGTCGACGGCAAGATGATCGACTTCATCGAGTTCGACGACGGCTTCGCCATCGCCAAGACGGCGGCACCGCGCGAGGCCTTCGGCAAGACCCTCAGCGAGTCGGAGCTCCGCACCCGGTACGGGGTCACGGTGGTGGGGCTGAAGCGCAGGAAGAACGACTTCACCTACGCCAAGGCCGACACCATCGTGGAACCCGGCGACATCCTCATCGTGTCCGGCGCGACGCGGAAGGTGGAGACCTTCGCCGCGCGCACCTGAGCGGCCGGGCTCAGATCTCGATCTGCGCGCCGAGCTCGACCAGGCGGTTGCCGGGAATCCGGAAGAAGCCGGTCGCCGGCGCGGCGTTGCGCAGCATCACCGCGAACAGCCGGTCGCGCCACACCGGCATGCCCCGGCGCGCGCGGGCGACCACCGTCTCGCGGCTGGCGAAGTAGGTGGTCTCCATGGGATCGAACACCAGGTCGCTCTGGTCGCAGGCCTGCATCAGCGCCAGCGGCACGTCCGGCGTCTCCATGAAGCCGAAGCGCACCCGCACCTTGTGGAAGCCGTCGCCCAGCGACTCGACCAGCAGGCGCCTGTGCGAGTACGGCACCGCGAGGATCTCGACCGTCAGGAAGACGTTGGTCTCGTGCAGCACCTTGTTGTGCTTGAGGTTGTGCATCAGCGCCTGCGGCACGACGCTGTTGTCCGAGGTGAGGAAGATCGCCGTGCCCGGCACCCGCACCGGCGGCGCCAGCATCAGGCTCGGCAGGAAGTCCACCAGCGGGATGCCGATCTTGCGCAGTTCCTCGCTCAGCAGCGTGCGCCCCCGCCGCCAGGTGCGCAGCAGGGTGAACAGCACCACGCCCAGCAGCACCGGGAACCAGCCGCCCTGCAGGACCTTGGCGCCGTTGGCGATGACGAAGGCGATGTCGAAGACCAGGAACAGCAGGCACAGCGGCAGCACGAAGCGCCGCCAGCTCGGCCACAGCGCACGCGCCACGATCGCCAGCAGCAGGGTGTCGATGAGCATGGTCATCGACACCGAGATGCCGTAGGCGGTGGCGAGCGCCGAGGAGGTCTGGAAGCCCAGCACCAGCGCCACCACGATCACCATCATCGACCAGTTGATCGCCGGGATGTAGATCTGGCCGATGGCCTCGCTGGAGGTGTGCTTGATCTGCATGCGCGGGATGTAGCCCAGCTGCATGGCCTGCCGCGCCACCGAGAAGCCGCCGGTGATGACCGCCTGCGAGGCGATCACGGTGGCGGCGGTCGCCAGCACGATCATCGGGATGCGCCCCCACTCCGGCACGCCGATGTAGAACGGGTTGCGGATCGCAGTGGGGTCCTCGAGCACCAGGGCGCCCTGGCCGAGGTAGTTCAGCATCAGCGACGGCAGCACGAAGAAGTACCAGGCGTAGCGGATGGGCCTGGCACCGAAGTGGCCCATGTCGGTGTAGATGGCCTCGCCCCCGGTCACCGCCAGCACCACCGCGCCCAGGATGAAGATGCCGTGCCAGCTGTGGTTGATGAAGAACTGCACCGCCCAGTACGGGTTGATGGCCTTCAGCACCTCGGGCTCGTGCAGGATGTTGACCACGCCCAGCACCGCCAGCACCAGGAACCACAGCCCGGTGATCGGCCCGAACACCCGCCCGACCCTGGCCGTGCCGAAGCGCTGGGTCGCGAACAGCGCCACCAGCACCAGCACGGTGAGCGGCACGATCCAGCTGTGCAGCTGCGGCGCCACCACCTCCAGCCCCTCGATCGCCGAGAGCACGGAGATCGCCGGCGTGATCACCCCGTCGCCGAAGAACAGCGAGGCGCCGAACACCCCGAGGATGCCGACCAGGTAGGTGGATTTCGAGCCGCTCGGCATGGTGCGCTGGGCCAGCGCCATCAGCGCCATGATGCCGCCCTCGCCCTCGTTGTCGGCGCGCATGATGATGGTCACGTACTTCAGCGTGACCACCAGCATCAGCGACCAGAACACCAGCGACAGCAGGCCGAGCACGGTGTCGTGGTTGGCGACCAGGCCGTAGTGCGGGGAGAAGGCCTCCCGGATGGTGTAGAGCGGGCTGGTGCCGATGTCGCCGAACACCACGCCGATGGCGCCGACGATGAGGCCGGCGAGGCCGATGTTGCCGTGGCCGCCCTGCTCGGCGGAGCGCGCGTTGCGCGGGTCGCGGGGGGTGGCGCTCATCGCGGTGCGGCCTCGGACGGCGGACGGGACATCGCTACACCCGCAGCGCCGATTTGAGCGCCTTGCGGATGATCGCCTCGGGGCCGTCGCCCTCCTCGGCCACCTTGTCCGCCATGCGCTGCGCCTCGGCCGGCTTGTAGCCGAGCTGTTGCAGGGCGATCACCGCCTCCGAGCGCGCGTCCATCGGGATGCCCCCCGCCTGCGCGGGCAGCGCGCCGGGGGCGCCGCCGGCGAGCTCGGCCGCGCGGTCGCGCAGCTCCACCACCATGCGCTCGGCGGTCTTCTTGCCGATGCCGGGAATGCGGGTGAGCGCGGTGACGTCGCCGGCCTGCACCAGGCGCGCGAACTCGTCCACGCTCACCCCGGAGAGGATGGCGAGGGCGATCTTGGCGCCGATGCCGGTCACCTTCTGCACGTCGCGGAACAGCCGCCGCTCGGGCTCGCGGAGGAAGCCGTAGAGGGAGACCGAGTCCTCCTTCTGCGCGTAGTGGGTGAACAGCACGACCTCGCGGCCCACGTCGGGCAGGTCGTAGATCGTGCTCATCGGCGCCTCCAGCTCGTAGCCCACGCCGTTGACGTCGATCACCAGCCACGGCGGCTGCTTGTGCGCGAGGATGCCCTTGAGTCGTCCGATCATCGTCCGGTCTTCTTGGATCAGCGGCGCGTGCCGCGGCGGCGGAGCAGCGCGGAGGCGAGTACGCCCGTGCGCGCGGCAAGGAGGCGCGAATGCGCATGGGTGATGGCCACCGCCAGCGCGTCGGCGGCGTCGGCCTGCAGGCGACCGTCGACGTTCAGCAGCACGCCGACCATGTGCTGGACCTGGGTCTTCTCGGCCGCGCCGCGGCCGACCACGGCGTTCTTGATCTGCATCGGCGAATACTCGTGCACCGGCAGGCCGCAGTGCACCGCTGCGCAGATCGCCGCGCCGCGCGCCTGGCCGAGCTTGAGCGCCGAGTCCGGATTGCGCGAGACGAACACGCGCTCGATGGCGACCTCCTGCGGCCGGTGCGTCTCGATGAGGCCGCAGATGCCGTCGAAGATCGCCTTGAGCCGCAGCGGGAAGTCCTCGGCGCCGCCCACCGCCAGCGCGGCGTGGAAGACGTGGGCGGGGCGCCCCAGGGCGTCGGCGTCGACCACGCCGATCCCGGTGCGGACCGAGCCGGGATCGATGCCGAGCACGCGGGCGCCGGCCGCATCCTGGACGGGTTGCGGCGGGCGGATCGGGGGGATCGGAGCGGCCATGGCGGTGTGACGGCGTCCCGGCGGCGCATGGTGCGGTGCGGAAAGCGGCGCAGTGTGCACCAGGGCGGGGCCGGGGTCACCCCCTGCCCTGCGTCAGGCGTAGGCGTCGTGGCCGAGGTCGGCGTTGTGGTAGACGTTCTGGACGTCGTCGATGTCCTCGAGCCAGTCCAGCAGCTTGACGATCTGCCGGGCGGTGTCGCCCTCGGCGGCGACGTCGTTGTCGGCGCGCAGGGTGACCTCGGCCTCGTCGGGCGCGAGCCCGGCATCGAGCACCGCCTTGCGGACGGCCTCGAAGTCCTCCGGCGCGGCCAGCACCTCGATGCTCCCGTCGTCGTGGACCCGGATGTCCTCGGCGCCCGCCTCGATGGCGATCTCGGTGATGCGCTCCTCGTCCGCGCCCGCGGCGAACGCGACCACGCCGAGCTTGCGGAACATGAAGGCCACCGAACCGTCGGTGCCGAGGTTGCCGCCGAACTTGTTGAAGGCGTGCCGCACGTCGGCCACGGTGCGGTTGCGGTTGTCGGTGAGCGTATCGACGATCACCGCCACGCCGCCCGGGGCATAGCCCTCGAAGCGGATCTCCTCGTACTCCACGCCCTCGAGCTCGCCGGTCGCCTTCTTGATCGCGCGCTCGATGACGTCCTTGGACATGTTGGCCGACAGGCCCTTGTCCACGGCGGCGCGCAGGCGCGGATTGTTGGCGGGGTCCCCGCCACCCGCACGGGCGGCGACGCCGATCTCGCGGATGATCTTGGTGAAGATCTTGCCGCGCTTGGCATCGCTGGCGTTCTTGCGGGCCTCGATCGACGGTCCTCTACCCATGGGGTGCTCTTCGCGTGTGCTGGAGTGACGGGGGCGGGATTTTACTCCCGCGGGCGGTCCGGGAAACGCCCGTGGCGCAGGAAGGCCGCGCAGGCCGCCGCGGCCTCCGTGGAGAACAGCAGCCCCGAATGCGAGGCGTGGACCACGCAGTGCCCGGCCAGCCGCGGCGAGCGCGTCTCCGCCAGCGCCACCGAGCCGTCGTGCGGGCCGTCGAAGCGGCGCACCACCGCCCCCAGTCCGTGCGGCGCGTCGCCGGCGATCATGCCGACGCAGCAGTCGCCCCAGTCGCATGCCCCTGCCGCCAGCGCCTCGCGCGCGCAGCCGAGCAGGACGCGCCCACCGGGCAGGCGCGCCACGCTGGCCGCGGTCGGACTGGGCGAGAGCGGGCTGCCGAGACAGACGATGCGGCGCACCGCACCCGGCGCCGCGGCGGCCGCGCGCACGGCCAGCAGGCCGCCCAGGGAATGCCCCACCAGATGCGCCGGCGGGCCGCCGCGGATCGCCTCCAGCAGGCGCCGGACGCACGCTTCGTGCGCCTCCCGCACGCTGCCGTAGCCGAAGCGCTCCGGTGCGAAACCGGCGGCACGCAGGCGCCGGGCGAGCGGCGCCATCGACCACGGCCCCATCCACAGGCCGTGGATCAGCAGGACGCGGGACGCGCCGGCGGCGGCCTCCGCGCTCATCGCAGCGCGCGGTTGAGCCAGGCGCGCGCGAAACGCAGGTCGCGCTCGACCGTGGGCACCGACACACCGAGGGCCTCGGCGATGTCCGCATGGCCCATGCCGCCGAAGTAGCTCATCTCGATCGCCCGCGCCGCGCGCGCGTCCTCCTCCGCCAGCCGCTCCAGCGCCTGGTGCAGGGCCAGCACGTCGATGGCTGCGGTGGCGTCGGGATCCGCGCCCGCGCCGACCGCCGACAGGGTGACCTGCTCGCCCCCGTCGCGCTTGGCGGCGGCCAGGGCGCGGGCGTGGTCCACGAGGACGGAGCGCATCTTGAGCGAGGCGACCGCGCAGAAGTGCGCGCGGTCGGCGAAGGTCGCCTCGCGCCCGAGCATGCGCAGCAGCGCCTCGTTCACCAGCACCGTGGGCTGCAGCAGTCCGTCGCCGCGGCTGCCGCGCAGCTGCGAGGCGGCCATGTCGCGCAGCGTGTGGTAGACCATCTCCACGAGCCGGTCGCGCGAGGCGTCGTCGCCGTCGCGCCAGGCCCGAAGCAGCAGTGTCGCCTGTTCAGCCATCCCCTCGCCCAACCGGCAGCGCCGCCGGATCCCGGCGGATTCTAGCCGCGGGCGCCGGGCTCAGGCCTTCGGCCGCACCTGCACGTGGACCTCGGCCAGCTGCGCATCCGGGATCGGCGAGGGCGCGGCCGTCATCAGGTCCTGCGCGGTGGTGGTCTTGGGGAAGGCGATGACGTCGCGGATCGACTCGGTGCCCGCCATCAGCGCCGCGATGCGGTCGATGCCGAAGGCGATGCCGCCGTGCGGCGGCGCGCCGAAGCGCAGCGCGTCGAGCAGGAAGCCGAACTTGGCCTGCGCCTCCTCGGCGCCGATGCCGAGCAGCTCGAACACGGCCGCCTGCATCGAGGAACGGTGGATGCGGATCGAGCCGCCGCCGATCTCGTTGCCGTTGAGCACCATGTCGTAGCCGCGCGACACCGCGGTCCGCGCGTTCGCGCGCAGGTCGGCCTCGTCGTCCACGGCCGGCGCGGTGAACGGGTGATGCAGTGCGACGTAGCGCCCCTCCTCCTCGTCCCACTCGAACATCGGGAAGTCGGTGACCCACAGCGGCTTCCAGCCGTTGCCGACACGGCCGAGGTCGCGGCCGACCTTGAGCCGCACCGCGCCCATGAAGTCGCACACCACCTTGTAGGGCCCCGCGCCGAACAGCAGCAGGTCGCCGGACTGCGCGCCGGTCGCGGCCAGCACCGCCGCCAGCACCGCGTCGTCGAGGAACTTGGCGATGGGCGAGTTCACGCCCTCGCGGCCCTTGGCCTCGTCCTCGACCTTGATCCAGGCCAGGCCCTTGGCGCCGAACTTCGCCGCATGCGCGCCGAGCTCGTCGATCTGCTTGCGCGACAGCGCCGCGCCCTCGGGCACGCGCAGCGCGGCGACCCGGCCCTCGGGATGCGAGGCCCAGTCGGCGAACACCTTGAAGTCGCAGCCGGCGACCGCCGTGGCCACGTCGACCAGTTCGAGGTCGATGCGCAGGTCCGGCTTGTCCGAGCCGTAGCGGCGCATGGCCTCGGCGTAGGTCATGCGCGGGAAGGGGGCATCGAGCTCGACGTCGACGACCTCGCGGAACACCGTGCGGATCATCTCCTCCGTGGTGGCCTGCACCTCGCGCTCGTCGACCCAGGCGAACTCCATGTCGAGCTGGGTGAACTCGAGCTGGCGGTCGGCGCGCAGGGCCTCGTCGCGGAAGCAGCGCGCGATCTGGTAGTAGCGGTCGAAGCCCGCGACCATGAGGATCTGCTTGAACAGCTGCGGCGACTGCGGCAGGGCGTAGAACTCGCCGGGATGCATACGCGCAGGCACCAGGAAGTCGCGCGCGCCCTCGGGCGTCGCCTTGGTGAGGATGGGCGTCTCGATGTCCTGGAAGCCGCGCTCGTCCAGCCAGCGCCGCAGCGCCTGCACCAGGCGGATGCGGGTGCGCATCATGCGCTGCATCTCGGGCCGGCGGAGGTCGAGGTAGCGGTAGGTGAGGCGCGCTTCCTCGCCGGGCGTCTCGTGCAGGTAGAACGGCAGGGTCTCGGCCTTGTTCAGCACCTCGATGCGGCTGGCCACGATCTCGACCCTGCCGGTGCGGATCTTCGCGTTGACGCTGTGGCGCGCGCGCACCGTGCCGGTGATGCGCAGGCAATCCTCGTAGCCGACCTCGGCCGCGATCTCGAACACCGCCCTGTCGTCCGGCTCGGCCACCACCTGCACGATGCCCTCGTGGTCGCGCAGGTCGATGAAGCACACGCCCCCGAGGTTGCGGGCGACGTCGGCCCAGCCGCACAGGGTGACGGTCTGGCCGATCAGCGCCTCGTCGACGAGGCCGCAGAAATGGGTACGCATGGAGGGTCCGGTGCCGGGAAAAAGCGAGCCGGCAATGGTAGGGCCGGGCCGGACGGGGGGCAATTCGGGGTGAAGCCGGGAATCGGGAATCGGGAAGCGGGAAAGGCCCAGGCCCGGCTCCCGGCCGCCTTCACTTCGCCCGCCGCGCGACGGAAGACCGCATCAGCGCGCGCTTCAGGTCCCGAGTCCCTCTTCCCGATTCCCGCCCCGAACTACCGAAGACAGGGAGGCGGGAATGGAAAAAGCCAGGCCGCGCTCGTCCTTCCACTTCGCCCGCCCGTGACGAAAGCCGCCACGCCAACACGCGCTCCGGGTCCCGATTCCCTCTTCCCGATTCCCGCTCCTACTCATGCCCCCACGGCGCCGGCGGGGCCTCGATCTCCCGGGTCAGGTCGAAGCGCACGCGGAACAGGCGGTCGGTGCCGGGGCGGGCGAGTTCGTAGACGAAGGTCTCGCCGGGCTCGATCTCCATCGCCCACACGTTGACGACGGAGGCCACCAGGCCCTCGCGCTCGAACAGGGCGACGGAGTCGGCATCGACCGGGAACTCCTGGCGCTGCGCGGTCCCGGGCGCGTCGGTGTCGCCGCCGTACATGGTGAGCACGTCCTCGCTGCCGTCCTCGTGGCGGTGGTCGTGCTTGAGGCGCAGGCCGGTGTCGGTGCGGGTGATCACCCAGGTGCGCGAGCGGTCCTCGCCCACGTGGAAGGGCACCTTGATCTCGCCGTCGGCGCATTCGCGCACGTGCATCACCAGTTGCTGGCCGGCGAACGCGCTGTCCGGCTGCGCGGGCACGTCGGTCTCGATCTCGCCGGCGAAGGCCTGTCCGCAGTGCTGCGCGAGCGCCGCGAGGAAGGCGTCCGCAGGCGCCGCCTGGGTCGCGGGCGCGGCCGCCCCGGTGCTGTCGGAGGCCGGCGGTGCGGGCGGCGCGGAGGGCTCGCCGCCACCGCAGGCGGTCAGGAGAAGGGCGCCGGCGACGGCGAACGAAAGGGTGTAGGGACGGAGTCGGTTCATGCCCCGACCCTAACCGCGCCGGCCGGCGAGCACAACGCGGCGCAGGCGGCGCGGTTGGGCCGGAGGGCCCCCCGTGCTAGAATTCGCCTTGCAGCACGTGCGCTTACGCGCCCATGGCCCCATGCCGGCTGCGTCTTCCGGTGGCCCCGCCACCACCTCCGTTCGCCCGCCGTCGTCGCGGGCGATGTCCTCCGGCGACGTGCGTGTCGCCACTCCTCGCGATGGCCGGCAACGGCGTTGTCCTTTCCGCGAAGGAGCCATCGCAGGTTCAGCACAACGAAGGGGAACCGCGTGACCCGAACCGAGACCACTTCCGCATCCTTCCGTCCGCTCCCGCGCCAGCACCCCTGGCTGCTGGCGACCGATCTCGACGGCACCTTCCTCGCCGGCAGCCCCGAGCGGCGCCACGAGCTCTACCAGTTGCTCTCCGCGCGCACCGACCTGCGCCTGGTCTACGTGACCGGGCGCGGCCTGGAGTCGGTGCTGCCCCTGCTCTCCGATCCGTCCCTGCCGCGACCGGACTACATCGTCTGCGACGTCGGCGGAACCCTCGTCGACGGCCGCACCCTCCAGCCGGTGCAGCCCCTGCAGGAGGGCATCGATGCGCGCTGGCCCGGCGAACGCAAGGTGATCGAGGCGCTCGGCGCCTGGCCCGGCCTCGAACGCCAGGACGTGCCCCAGGACCGCCGCGTGTCCTACTTCTGCGAGCCGGGCGCGGTCACCGACGCGCTGCGCGCCCACGTCGAGAGCATGGACCTCGACCTGCTGTACTCCGCGGACCGCTACCTCGACGTGCTGCCGCGCGGCGTGAGCAAGGGCGCGGCCCTGGTCGCGCTGGCCGAGCACCTGGACGTGCCGCGCGACTCCATCCTCGTCGCGGGCGACACCCTCAACGACCTGTCGATGTACCAGCACGGCTTCCGCGGCGTGTGCGTGGGCGAGTCGGAGATCGGGCTGCTGGCCCAGACCGAAGCGCTGGGCCACGTGCTGCACGCCCGCGAACCGGGCTGCGGCGGCATCCTGGAGGCGCTGGCGCATTTCGGCCTGCACGACGCGCCGCCGGTGCCCGCCGGGGTGGGCAACGCGCCCTGCGGCGAATCCGAGCTGGTCATCGTCTACCACCGCCTGCCGTACGAGGAGTACGTCGCCGACGGCGAGGTGAGGCGCCGCAGCCACGCGTCGCCGAACGGCATCATCCCCACCCTGCTGAGCTTCTTCGGCCAGGGCCGCAAGGGCTCCTGGGTCGCCTGGACGCAGCATGCCGGCGGCGAGGGTTTCGAGCCCAACACGATGGTGGATGCCGAACGCTACCCGGGGCTCACCGCCTCGCGCGTGGCCCTGAGCAAGACCGAGGTCGACATCTTCTACAAGCAGTTCTCGAAGGAGGCCTTCTGGCCGCTGCTGCACACCTTCTGGGAACGCGCGCGCTTCCGCGAGGACCACTGGCGCGTCTATCTGCGCGTCAACCGCGCCTTCGCCGAGCGCGCCGCGGCCGAGGCCGCGCCGGGGGCCACGGTCTGGATCCACGACTACAACCTGTGGATGGTCCCGGCCTACCTGCGCGAGATGCGCCCGGACCTGCGCATCGCCTTCTTCCACCACACCTACTTCCCCTCGGCCGACGTGTTCAACGTGGTGCCGTGGCGGCGCGAGATCCTCGGCAGCCTGCTGCAGTGCGACTACGTCGGCTTCCACATCCCGCGGCAGGTCGAGAACTTCGTCGACGTGGTGCGCGGCGTGCAGCCGGTGACCGTGCTGGAGCGCGAGCCCTGCGCGCCGCGCTACCTCACCTACGGGTGCGCGGTGGGCATCGAGCGCATGACCAGCGCGCTGCGCACGCACGGCCGCACCGTGCGGCTGGGCGCGCATCCGGTGGGCCTGGACCTGGACCGCGTGCGCAACGCCCTGCGCAGCGACGTGGTCCGCCAGCGCCGCGCCGAGCTGGAACAGGCCTTCGCCGGACGCAAGCTCATCCTCTCGGTCGAGCGGCTCGACTACACCAAGGGCACGCTGGAGAAGCTGCAGGCCTTCGAGCAGATGCTGGCCAGCGACCCGGAGCTGCACGGCAACGTCTCGCTGCTGTGCATCTGCGTGCCGGCGGCGCGCGAGATGACGGTCTACGACGAGCTGCAGCACAAGATCGAGCAGGCGGTGGGCCGCATCAACGGCCGCTTCTCCCGCGTCGGCTACGTGCCGGTGCAGTTCTTCTTCCGCGCGCTACCGTTCGAGGAGGTCGTCGCCTACTACGCCGAGGCCGACGTGATGTGGATCACCCCGCTGCGCGACGGGCTCAACCTGGTGTGCAAGGAGTACGTCGCCACCCAGGGCCTGACCCGCGGCGACGGCGTCCTGGTGCTGTCGGAGTTCGCCGGCGCCGCCGCCGAGCTGAAGGGCGCGCTGCTCACCAACCCGCACGACACCAGCGACCTGGCGACCGTCTGCCTCAACGCGCTGCGCATGCCGCGCGCCGAGCGCCGCAGCCGCATCCGCGGCCTGGTCGACATCGTGCGCCACCACGACATCGCCCGCTGGGGGCAGGGCTTCCTCGCGGCGGTGGACGCGACGGCGGGCGAGACCGCCGCGACCGAGGCGGACGCGGCGCTGACCGGCTGAGCGACGCGGAGCGAGAAGGACCAGCGTGCTTCTCTCGTTCCTCGCTCCTCATCTCTCACTTCTCGCCCGAAGAGCGCCCCCTCCCCAACCCTCCCCCGCTGTCCGCGGGGGAGGGGGCTGGTGGGCTTGAGCAGTGAATGGAGTGGAGAGGAGTGAGAAACGAGACGGGCGTGCTTCGCTCGTTCCTCGTTCCTCATGTCTCACTTCCCGCAGCAGAAGCGCCCCTCCCCAACCCTCCCCCGCTGTTCGCGGGGGAGGGGGCTGGTGGGCGTGGGCAGTGAATGGAGAGGAGTGAGAACCGAGAGGACGGGCGTGCTTCGCTCGTTCCTCGCCACTCATCTCTCGCTTCTCGCCAAAGAGCGCCCCCTCCCAACCCTCCCCCGCTGTCCGCGGGGAGGGGGCTGGTGGGCTTGAGCAGTGAGTGGAAAGGAGTGAGAAACGAGAGGACGGGCGTGCTTCGCTCGTTCCTCGTTCCTCACCTCTCGCTTCTCGCCGAGAAGCGCCCCCTCCCCAACCCTCCCCCGCTGTTCGCGGGGGAGGGAGCTGGTGGGCTTGAGCAGTGAGTGGAGAGGAGTGAGAACCGAGAGGACGGGCGTGCTTCGCTTGTTCCTCGCTCCTCATGTCTCACTTCCCGCAGCAGAAGCGCCCCCTCCCCAACCCTCCCCCGCTGTTCGCGGGGGAGGGGGCTGGTGGCTTGAGCAGTGAGTGGAGAGGAGTGAGAAACGAGAGGACGGGCGTGCTTCGCTCGTTCCTCGTTCCTCATCTCTCGCTTCTCGCCGAGAAGCCCCCTTCCCAACCCTCCCCCGCTGTCCGCGGGGAGGGGGCTGGTGGCTTGAGGAGTGCGTGGAGAGGAGTGAGAAACGAGGGCGGGCAGCCGCGTTGTCTCTCGTTTCTCACTTCTCCCGCCTCACTTCTCGCTGTAAAGCCCCTTCCCCCGCCTGCGGGGGAAGGCTGGGATGGGGGTGAGCGCGCGCCGCGCGCTGCCTGCGGAAGCGCGTGGAGAGAAGCCGGGGTGGACAGCCGTGCCTACTCTCCTTCCTCACTCCTCATGTCTCGCCTCGAACGCACCGCTGCTCAGGCCGCCGGCTTGGCCGCGGGCGCTTCGGCCTTCGGCGCGGGGGCCGGAGCGGGGGCCGGGGCGGCGGACTCGCCGCCGGATGCCGTACCCGAGGGTGCGCTGTCGCCGGCGAGGTTGCGCTTGGTGTCGCCGTCCTTCTTGAAATCGGTCTCGTACCAGCCGGACCCGGCGAGCCGGAAGGCCGGCGCGGTCACCTGCCGCCCCACCGCGGACGCGCCGCAGGCGGGGCAGGTCTCGGGATCGGGGTCGGAGAGCTTCTGGAGCCGGTCGAAGGCATGGCCGCAGGCGCTGCAACGGAAGGCGTAGATGGGCATGGCGAAGAAGGATGCTTGGAAAGCCTGGGCAGGCATTGTGGGGCGGCATCGCGCCTTTTCAACTCGTGCCGGCACGGGCTCGCCGGGAGCCCAGCCTCTTCGGACGCGCGGCTCGCCCGATGCGAAGCCGGCGCCCGGAAGCACGGATCGCCCGGGATCGGCTGCGACCGCGATCCTGCACGACACGCATCGCGACCGATGCCGCTCCAACCGCCCGGCCGCTTCGCATTCACGTGGTACGGCATGGCAGGCTCTACCATCCGCGCGCCCGCCGTCCCCCTGCCGATGCTCCAGACCCTGCGTCCCATCGCCTCGCTGCTCCTCGGCGTCGCCCTGCTCCTCGGCGGCACCGGCCTGCTGAACACCCTGATCCAGTTGCAGGGCAGCACGCTCGGCTTCTCGGACACCCTGCTCGGCGCGCTGACCTCCGCCTACTACCTGGGCTTCCTGGCCGGCACCTTCATCGGGCCGCCGCTGGTGCGACGGATCGGGCACATCCGCGCCTTCGGCTTCTACGCGGCCACCTGCGCCTGCGGCGTGCTGCTGCACGCGCTGGCCGAGGCGCCGGCGCTGTGGATGGTGCTGCGCGTGGTGGTCGGCATGGCCCTGGTCGGGCTCTACACGGTGATCGAGAGCTGGCTCAACGCGCAGGCCGGGCCGACCCAGCGCGGCAGCGTGTTCGCCAGCTACATGATGGTCAACCTCGGCGCACTGGCGGTGGCGCAGCAGCTGCTGCGCGTGGACCTCGACCCGGTCCTGCTGCTGTTCGTCCTGTCCGGCCTGCTGGTCACCGCCTCGACGCTCCCGGTGCTCATCACCCGCATGAGCCAGCCCGTGCTGGCGCCCACGCCGCGGCTGGCGGTACGTCGCCTGTTCGCGACGGCGCCCACCGCAGGCGTCGGGGCCATCGTCTCGGGCCTGGCCATGGGCGCGTTCTGGGGCATGGTGCCGGTCTGGGGCATGCGCATCGGCCTGGACGCGGCCGAGATCGGCACGTACATGAGCGTCGCCATCGTCGGCGGCGCCGCGCTGCAGATCCCCCTCGGCCGGCTCTCCGACCGCCGCGACCGCCGCCTCGCCCTGGCGATCGTCTGCGCCCTCGCCTGCGCGCTCGCCCTCGCCGCGCCGCTCACGGCCGACCTCAGGCTGACGCCCTACGCGATCGCCTTCCTCTACGGCGGCATGGCCTTCGCGGTCTACCCGATCGTGGTGGCGCACCTGCTCGACCACCTGTCGCCGGAAGAGGTGCTCGCCGCCAGCAGCAGCGTGCTGCTCCTCAACGGCCTGGGCTCGGCCATCGGCCCGCTGATCGCGGGCGCGCTGATGGGCGCGCTCGGCCCCGGCGTGCTGTTCGCATGGTTCGCCGCCACGCAGGGCGGTCTCGGCGCCTACGCGCTGTACCGCTACTACGCCTTCCGCCGCGCGCGCGCGCTCGAACCGCACTTCCAGCCGATGCTGCGGACCACGCCCGAGGCGCTGGGCCTCATCGTGGAGAACGAGAACGCGGACGGAGCGACGCCTGCGGACCCGGAGGCCGGGTCGCAGGCGCCCACGCCGCCGCGGTGAGGCGACGCCGGCTCAGGCCGAGGCCGCCTCGATGCGCTCGTAGAGTTCCAGCCACTCGACCTCGAGCGCCTCGCGCTCGCGCGCCAGCTCCGCCTGGCGGCGCGCAAGGTCGGCGGCGGCGCTGCCGTCGCCGCCGTAGAGCGCCGGGTCGGCCAGCCGCGCCTCCAGTTCGGCGGCCTCGTCCTGCAGGCGCGCCATCAGTTCCTCGACCCGCTTGAAGCGGCGGCGCTCGCCGTCGCTGAGCGGGCGCGCGGCGGGCGCACGCGGCGCCGGTGCCGGCGCGGGCGCCACCTTGGCCTGCTCGGGCTTGCGCTCCTTCGGCTCGCTGCCGCGCGCGCGCAGCCAGGCGGCGTATTCGTCGAGGTCGCCCTCAAAGGGCTCCACCCGCCCGTCGGCGACGCGCCAGAAGGTCTCGCAGACCAGGCCGATGAGATGGCGGTCGTGCGACACCATGACGATGGCGCCGGGGAAGTCGGCGAGCGCCTCGGCCAGCGCCTCGCGCATCTCCAGGTCGAGGTGGTTGGTCGGCTCGTCGAGCAGCAGCACGTTGGGCTTGCGCCAGGCGATCAGCGCCAGCGCCAGGCGGGCGCGCTCGCCGCCGGAGAACCCGTCGATGACCTCGAAGGCGCGGTCGCCCTGGAAGTTCCAGCGCCCCAGGAAGTCGCGGAAGGACTGGGTCTGGGCCTCGGGGGAGATCTCGCGCAGGTGGTCGATGGGCGACTGCCCCTCGTGCAGCGACTCCACCGTGTGCTGGGCGAAGTAGCCGATGCGGAGGTCGGGATGCGCCGCGCGCTCGCCGGCGAGCGGCGGAAGCTCGCCGACCAGCGTCTTGACCAGGGTGGACTTGCCCGCGCCGTTGGGCCCGAGCAGGGCCACGCGGTCGCCGGATTCGAGGCCGAAGCCGACGCCATCCAGGATGCGCGCGTCGCTGCCGTCGGGGTTGCCCCCGGGGTAGCCGGCGACCACGTCGCGCAGGCCGATGAGGGTGTTCGGCATCTTCACCGGCTCGGGGAAACCGATGCGGATCTCGCGCTCGGCGCGCACGGCCTCGGTGCCGGCCAGCTTCTCCAGGCGCTTCATGCGACTCTGCGCCTGCTTGGCCTTGCTCGCCTTGGCCTTGAAGCGGTCGATGAAGCTCTGCAGGTGGGCGCGCTCGGCCTGCTCCTTCTCGAAGGCGATCTGCTGCTGGCGGAGCTGCTCGGCGCGCTGCCGCTCGAAGGCGGTGTAACCGCCGACGTAGAGCTTCGCGCCGCCGCCGTGCAGGTGCAGCGTGTGGGTCGCCACCCCGTCGAGGAACTCGCGGTCGTGCGAGATCAGCAGCAGGGTGCCGGGGTAGCGCAGCAGCCACTGTTCGAGCCAGAGCACGGCATCGAGGTCGAGGTGGTTGGTCGGCTCGTCGAGCAGCAGCAGGTCGGACGGCGTCATCAGCGCGCGGGCGAGGTTCAGGCGTACGCGCCAGCCGCCGGAGAAGTCGGACACCGGCTTCTGGTGGGTCTCGGACGCGAAGCCCAGGCCGTGCAGCAGCCGGCCGGCGCGCGCGGAGGCGTCGTAGCCGTTGAGCTCGGCCAGGCGCTGGTGCGCCGCGGCCACGCCGTCCCAGTCCTCGGCCTCGGTCGCGCGCTGTTCCGCGACCAGCGCCGCGTGCACCTCGGCGTCGCCGGAGATCACGAAGTCGATGGCGGGATCCGGCAACGAGGGCGTCTCCTGCGCCACGCTGGCCATGCGCACGCGGCTGGGCAGATCGACGTCGCCGCGGTCGGGTTCGAGCTCGCCCTTCAGCGCGGCGAACAGGCTGGACTTGCCGGTGCCGTTCCGGCCGACCACGCCGACGCGGTAGCCGGCGTGCAGGGCGAGGTCGACGTCGGACAACAGCAGCCGCTCGCCGCGGCGCAGGGCGAAGTTTCGGAAGGCGATCATGGAGCGCGACCTGGAGGGGGACCGTCGCGACACGCGAGGGCTGGCCGCCGATTTTAGCCTGCCGCGCCCAGCGCGTCCGGACGGCCGCCCGCCCGGCGGGCGCGGCCCGGCTCCGTCGGGAACGCCGGCGTCCCAGCGGCGGACGCCCGGCGTCGCGTCGATGCGCTTGCAGTTCCGTTACAGCCACGTTAAAGGAGCTGAACGTTGTGCGTCGCAACAGCCATCCACCACCCGGGGAGAGCAGCATGCCCACGCGTTCCGTCCTGCGTTCCGCCGTCTTCACCGCCCTCGCCGCCGGCGCCCTGCCGGCTCTCGCGCAGCAACCGGCCCCCACCGCCCTCGACCGCATCATCGTGACCGGCACCCGCGTGGCCGACCGCACGGTGGCCGAGTCGATCTCGCCCATCGACGTCATCACGCCCGAGGCGCTGCAGGCCACCGGGACCACCGAGCTCGCGACCGCGCTTTCGCGCGTGCTGCCCTCGCTCAACTTCCCGCGCCCGGCCGTCTCCGACGGCACCAGCGCGATCCGCCCGGCACAGCTGCGGGGCATGGCGCCGGACCAGGTGCTGGTCCTGGTCAACGGCAAGCGCCGCCACACCACGGCCCTCATCAACGTCAACGGTACCCAGGGCCGCGGCTCGTCGCCGGTGGACTTCAACGCGATCCCGATCTCCGCCATCGAGCGCGTGGAGGTGCTGCGCGACGGCGCCTCCGCGCAGTACGGCTCCGACGCCATCGCCGGCGTGGTCAACGTGGTGCTCAAGGGCAGCGCCGGCAGCGGCAGCATCGGCGCCCACTACGGCATGCACTCGGCCGGCGACGGCGAGCGTCTCGGCCTGTCCGGCGACGGCGGGATCGCGCTGGGCGACGGCGGCTTCCTGCACGTGGCCGGGCAGGTCGCGCACCAGGGCCTGACCAACCGCGCGCGCCCGTTCGCCGGAACGCCCTCGCCCACCAACCCGCCGCTGGGCGAGAAGGTCTCGGTCACCGGCGATCCGACGACCGACCTCGCGGCCATCGCGCTCAACACCGAATACGCGCTGGGCCCGGCGGCGACGCTCTACGCCTTCGGCATGGCCTCCAACCGCGACATCACCTCGAACGGCTTCTTCCGCGCCGCGACCAATCCCTCGCAGAACATCCCCGAGATCTATCCCGACGGCTTCCTGCCGCTGATCAACAACAGGCCCAAGGACCGCTCCCTGGTCGCCGGCGTGCGCGGCCAGGCCGGCGAATGGGACTGGGACCTCAGCTACAACTACGGCTACAACCGGCTGTCGTTCGACATCGAGAACACCCTCAACGCCAGCCTGGGCCCGACCTCGCCGACCTCCTTCTACGCGGGCGCGCTGGAGACCACGCAGAACATCCTCAACCTCGACGTGGACCGCAGTCTCGACTGGGGACTGGCCTATCCGGTGAACCTGGCCTTCGGCGCGGAGTACCGGGAGGAGAAGTGGAACCAGTCGCCGGGCGAGCCGCTGTCCTACGCGCTGGGCCCGTTCTTCCCGCCCTACCTGCCCGGCGCGCAGGTGTTCTCCGGCTTCCAGCCGGGCGACGCCGGCGCCTACGACCGCCACAGCTACGCGGTGTATGCCGACCTCGAGGGCAACCTGACCGAGCGCTTCTCGGCGGGCATCGCCGGCCGCTACGAGGACTACAGCGACTTCGGCAGCAAGTTCTCCGGCAAGCTCTCGGGCCGCTTCGAGTTCTCCGACGCCGTGGCGCTGCGCGGCACGGCCTCCACCGGCTTCCGCGCACCCTCGCTGCAGCAGCAGAACTTCCAGTCGACCGCGACCAACTTCATCGGCGGGGTGCCGTTCGAGATCCGCACCTTCGGCGTGGACAACCCGGTCGCGCAGGCGCTGGGCGCGGAGCCGCTGAAGGCGGAGGCGTCGACCAGCTACAGCCTGGGCCTCGTGCTCCAGCCCGCGGCGGCGCTCTACGTCACGGTGGACGCCTACCAGATCGAGGTCGACGACCGCATCGTGCTGTCCGAGAACCTCACCGGCCCGGCGGTGCAGGCCTTCCTCGCCGAGCGCGGCATCTTCGGCGTCAACGGGGGCCGCTACTTCACCAATGCGGTGGACACCCGCACGCGCGGAGTGGACGCGGTGGCGACGTGGCGCACCGCCCTCGCCGCCGGCAGCCTCGACCTCACCTTCGGCTACAACTACAACAGGACCGAGATCCGGGCGATCGCCCCGAATCCGCCGGAACTCACCAGCGGCGGACTCGACCTCGAGCGCATCGGCAGGGTGGAGCAGGGCCGCATCGAGCGCGGCGCGCCGCGCGACAAGGTGCTGCTGTCCGGCCTGTGGAACGTGGGCGACTGGAGCTTCAGCGCGGCGGCCACCCGCTACGGCGAGTTCACCGTGCTGCAGACCGCGGCGTCGAACGACCAGACCTTCGGCGCCAAGTGGGTGCTCGACCTCGCCGCGACCTACCGGGTCGGCGGCTGGAACCTCACCCTGGGCGCGGACAACGTACTGAACGAATACCCCGACGAGGTGCTGTTCGCCAATTCCACCGGTGGCCAGTACCCCTACAGCAATGCCTCGCCGTTCGGCTACAACGGCGCCTTCGTCTACGGGAAGGTAGGCTTCGACTGGTAGGGTCGGCCGGGCCCGGCAGGTCTCCGCACGCGACGCCCGGCCCCGCCGGGCGTCGCCGTCTTTTTTCCGCGGCGCGGCGCCCGGCCCCATTGATCGGGGCGGCAGGAGGCCGCACCTGAAGAAGCCGACCCCCGCCAGGAGAGCCGATGCCGCACCACACCGACCTCATCGACATCATCGCCGTCGGGCTGGGACTGGCCTTCGTGCTGGGCGCACTGGCCAACCGCCTGCGGCTGTCGCCCCTGGTGGGCTACCTGCTCGCGGGCGTCGTGGTCGGTCCCTACACCCCGGGCTTCGTCGCGGACAGCGACCTCGCGGTCCAGCTCTCGGAACTCGGCGTGATGCTGCTGATGTTCGGCGTCGGCCTGCATTTCTCGCTCGACGACCTGCTGAAGGTGAAGTCGATCGCGATCCCCGGCGCGGTCGTGCAGATCGGCGCCGCGACCGGCCTGGGCTGGCTGCTGGCCTGGCTGCTCGGCTGGAACACCCTCGAAGGCCTGGTGTTCGGTCTCGCGCTGTCGGTGGCGAGCACCGTGGTGCTGCTGCGCGCGCTGGAGGAGCGGCGCCTGCTCGACACCACGCGGGGGCGGATCGCGGTCGGCTGGCTGATCGTCGAGGACGTGGTGATGGTGCTTGCGCTGGTGCTGCTGCCCGCGCTGGCCGGCGCCTTCGGCAGCAACGGCGCCGGCGCGGCGTCCGCCGCGGCGAGCGCGGTCGGGCAGGACTCCATCCTCGCCGTGGTGGGGCTGACCCTGCTCAAGGTCGCGGCCTTCGTGGCGGTGATGCTGGTCATCGGCCGCCGCGTGATTCCCTGGGTGCTGGAGCGCGTGGCCGGCACCGGCTCGCGCGAGCTGTTCACCCTGTCGGTGCTGGCGATCGCGCTGGGCGTCGCCTTCGGTTCGGCCGCGCTGTTCGGGGTGTCCTTCGCGCTGGGCGCCTTCTTCGCCGGCATGCTGCTCAACGAGTCCGAACTCAGCCACAAGGCCGCCAACGACTCGCTGCCGCTGCGCGACGCCTTCGCGGTGCTGTTCTTCGTGTCGGTGGGCATGCTGTTCGACTGGCGCATCCTGATCGACCAGCCCCTCCAGGTACTGGCGACGGTGGCGATCATCGTGATCGGCAAGTCGGCCGCCGCCTTCGTCATCGTGCGTGCTTTCGGGCACCCGACCTCGACCGCGCTGACCATCTCGGCGAGCCTCGCCCAGATCGGCGAGTTCTCCTTCATCCTGGCGGGTCTCGGCGTCGCCCTGGCGATCCTGCCGGAGGACGGGCGCGACCTCATCCTCGCCGGCGCGCTCCTGTCGATCATCGTCAACCCGCTGATCTTCGCGGCGCTCGACCGCTGGCAACTCCGCCGCGACACGGAGGAGGCCGAGCGGACCGCCGCCGGCGCCGCCGCCGAGCGCCAGGCCGGTCCGACGCTGGAGGGCGAGAACCACGCGATCCTGGTCGGCTTCGGACGCGTCGGCAGCCAGCTCGCGCCCTTGCTGCGCAGCCGCGGCGTGCCGGTGATCGTCATCGACAGCGAGGCCGACCTGGTCGCCGCCGCCCACGCCGCGGGCATCCCGGCGATCCGCGGCAACGCGGCCTCGGCGCCGGTGCTGGCCGAGGCCTTCCCCGAGCGCGCCGCCATGGCGGTGGTCGCCATTCCGCAGGCACTGGAAGCCGGCGAGGTCATCGCCCGACTGCGCGAGGCCAACCCCGCGCTCACCGTCTTCGCCCGCGCGCACAGCGACGCCGAGGTGCGCCACCTGATCGAACGCGGCGCCGACGGCGCGGTGATGGCCGAACGCGAGCTCGCCTACAGCATGGCCGAGATGATCCTCGCCGCCCCCGCCTACCGGAAAGGCTCGATCGCCCCGGTCTAGGGCGACGGGACTTGGGTGGAGCCTGGGCTTGGGCTTGGGCTTGGGCCTGGGGCCTGGGGCCTGGGGCCTGGGGCCTGGGGCCTGGGGCCTGGGGCCTGGGGCCTGGGGCCTGGGGCTTTGGGCTTTGGGCTTTGGGCTTGGGGCTTGGGGCTTGGGGCTTGGGGCTTGGGGCCGAGGAGGGTCCGTCCCGCGCCCCATGCCCCATGCCCCATGCCCTGTGCCCTGTGCCCCACGCCCCACGCCCGCACCAAAACAAAAGGGCCGCCCACCGGGCGGCCCTTCGCACATCGCGGGTACGCGACGCTTACTTGCCGAGACGCTTGGCGATGGCCTGGCCGAGATCGCCGGGCGACTTGACCGTGGTGACGCCGGCCTTCTCCAGCGCGGCGAACTTGCCGGCCGCCGTGCCCTGGCCGCCGGAGGCGATCGCGCCGGCATGGCCCATGCGCTTGCCGGCCGGGGCCGAGGCGCCGGCGATGAAGCCGACCACCGGCTTGGTCACGTACTCGGAGATGAACTCCGCGGCCTCTTCCTCGGCGCTGCCGCCGATCTCGCCGACCATGATGATGCCCTCGGTCTGCGGGTCGTCCTGGAAGAGCTGCAGGGCGTCGATGAAGTTCATGCCCTGGATCGGGTCGCCGCCGATGCCGATGCAGGTCGACTGGCCGAGGCCGGCGTCGGTGGTCTGCTTCACGGCCTCGTAGGTGAGGGTACCGGAGCGCGAGACGATGCCGATCTTGCCGGGCTTGTGGATGTGGCCCGGCATGATGCCGATCTTGCACTCGCCCGGGGTGATGACGCCGGGGCAGTTCGGGCCGATCAGCACGGTGTCGGGATAGCTGGTGTCGAGGGTGTGCTTGACGCGCAGCATGTCCAGCACCGGGATGCCCTCGGTGATGCACACGATGACGCGGATGCCGGCGTCGGCCGCCTCGAGGATGGCGTCGGCCGCGAACGGCGGCGGCACGTAGATGACCGAGGCGTTGGCACCGGTCTCGACCACCGCGTCCTGCACGGTGTTGAAGACCGGCAGGCCGATGTGCTCGGTCCCGCCCTTGCCCGGGGTGACGCCACCGACGACCTTGGTGCCGTACTCGATCATCTGCTCGGCGTGGAAGGTGCCCTGCTGGCCGGTGAAGCCCTGGACGATGACCTTGGTGTCTTTGTTGACCAGAACGCTCATGTGATTCGAATCCTTGGATGTTGGGCGCTGCGTCCCGCGTGCGGAGCCGGCCGGGGCTGCCGTGTCGTCGGCGCCCCGGCCCGCGCGTGCGGGACGGACGGGATCAGGCCGCGGCGGCCGCGACCGCCTTCTTGGCGCCGTCGTTGATGTCGTCGGCGGGCTGGATGGCGAGGCCGGAGTTCTTCAGCAGCTCCTTGCCCTTCTCCACGTTGGTGCCTTCGAGGCGCACGATCACCGGGATCTTGACGCCGACCTCCTTGACCGCCGCGATGATGCCCTCGGCGATCATGTCGCAGCGGACGATGCCGCCGAAGATGTTGACGAAGATCGCCTTGACCTTGTCCGAGGACAGGATGAGCTTGAACGCCTCGGTCACGCGCTCCTTGGTCGCGCCGCCGCCGACGTCGAGGAAGTTGGCCGGCTCGCCGCCTTCCAGCTTGATGACGTCCATGGTCGCCATCGCGAGGCCCGCGCCGTTGACCATGCAGCCGATGTTGCCGTCCATGGTCACGTAGTTGAGGTTGTGCTGGGTCGCCAGCACCTCGGCCTCGTCCTCCTGGCGGACGTCGCGCAGGGCGACGAGCTTGGGCTGGCGGAAATCGGCGTTGTCGTCGGAGTTGACCTTGCCGTCGAGCACGACCAGGTTGCCGGCGGTGTCGATGGCGAGCGGGTTCAGCTCGACCAGGGCGAGGTCGCGCTCGTTGAACAGCTTGAACAGGCCCAGCATCAGCTTGGTGAGCTGGCCGATCTGCTTGACGTTCAGGCCCAGCGCGAAGCCGAGCTGGCGGCACTGGTAGGGCTGCAGGCCCTGGACGTAGTTGACGCTGAGGTTCTGGATCGCATCCGGGTTGGTGCGCGCCACTTCCTCGATCTCGACGCCGCCCTCGGCGGAGGCGATGAAGGTGATCGACTTCGACGAGCGGTCGACCAGCATCGACAGGTAGAGCTCCTTGGCGATGTCCGAGGCCTCGGTCACCAGCACGGTATCGACCGGCAGCCTGCGGCCGGCGGTCTGGTAGGTCTCCATCTGCGTGCCGATCAGCGCCTTGGCGGCGTCCTCGACCGCCTCGAGCGACTTGCACAGCTTGACGCCGCCGGCCTTGCCGCGGCCGCCGGCGTGGATCTGCGCCTTCACCACCCAGAAGTCGCCTCCCAGGGCCTTGGCGGCGGCGACCGCCTCTTCGGGAGAGCGCGCGACGCGCCCGGCGGGGACAGGAATGCCGTACTCGGCGAAGAGTTCCTTGGCCTGATACTCGTGGAAATTCATGCGTCACCAGTTCTGGAGCGAAGGGGATGCGGCGCGGCGCCGCGGCGTCGGGTGCGGGCTGGCGCGCGGCACGGCCCGTAGTGCGCCGGCCATTCTCGCCGACCGCCCGGTCCAACGCAAAGCGCTGCACCGCAGCAGGGCCCCCGATCGGCCCGGCCGGGCACCGGCATCCCTTTCCCCGCGGACAGCGGGGAGGGTCGGGGTGGGAGCGCTTCTGCTGCGAGAAGCGGGAGATGAGGAGTGAGGAACGCGTGGTGCGACTGCTCGTTTCTCGTTCCCTCCTCGCTCCCCAAGCAGCGCGCTGCGCGCGCCTCACCCCCATCCCAGCCTTCCCCCGCAAGCGGGGGAAGGGGCTTTTGCGGCGAGAAGTGAGTGGATGAGGAGTGAGGAACGAGAGGAAGCGCACGCACCGGCCCCCGCTTCTCGCTCCTCCCCACTCAACTCCTCGGCCGACCAGCTCCCTCCCCCGCGGACAGCGGGGGAGGGTTGGGGAGGGGGCGCTTCTGCTGCGAGAAGCGAGCGATGAGGAGTGAGAAACGCGTGGCGCGACTGCTCGTTTCTCGTTCCCTCCTCGCGCCCCAAGCAGCGCGCTGCGCGCGCCTCCCCCCATCCCGGCCTTCCCCGCAGGCGGGGGAAGGGGCTTTTGCGGCGAGAAGTGAGTGGATGAGGAGTGAGGAACGCGTGGTGCGACTGCTCGTTTCTCGTTCCCTCCTCGCTTCCCAAACAGCGCGCTGCGCGCGCCTCACCCCCATCCCAGCCTTCCCCCGCAAGCGGGGGAAGGAGCGGGTCGCGCACGGAAGGCTGCGCTCTCTACCCCCATCGTCGCTCTTTCCCTACCGCGCCTCGTCACACACCCTACGCAGCACCGGCAGCCCCTCCCCCGCGCAGCGGGGGAGGGTTGGGGTGGGGGCGCTTTTCGGCGCGGAGCAAACGACTGGAAGCGAGCAAGCAACGCGCTGCGCGCGCTCCCCCACCACCCCGCCCTTCCCCCGCAGGCGGGGGAAGGGGCCTGGTTGCGGAGGAGTGAGGGATTGAGGAGTGAGAACGAAAGAAGCACGACTGCCCACCCTCGTTCCTCACTCCTCCCACTCACTCCTCAAGCCCGACCAGCTCCCTCCCCCGCGCAGCGGGGGAGGGTTGGGGAGGGGGCGCTTCTGCTGCGAGAAGCGAGGGATGAGGAGTGAGACAACGCGCGACAGGCCTGATTTCGTTTGTCGCTCCTCCCTGCTCACCCCTCGGCCGCCCCTTCCCGCCGGCACAGCGGGGAAGGGGCCGAGCGCTGGCGTCCGCCCACGAAGGGCATGACACGCTCTAGACTCGCCGCGTCCCCGGGGAGGACCTTCCTTGCCAGCCACCGCCCTGCATCCGCGCGCCGACCGCGAGACGGTCTCGGCGCTGCGCCGCGAGCTGTACGTCTTCGCCCTCTACCGGGTGCTGGAGGGGGTGCTGTTCGTGTTCCTGGCCTACAGCCCGCTGGCCTGGAGCATGATCGACGGCCTGCGCGTGCCCTGGTTGGCCTACCTGGCGGCGCCGCTCTACCTGGTCGTGGGCCTGGTGCTGCTGGCGCTGAGCCGCGAGGCGCGGCCGCCGGTCCACGTGCAGGCCGGCGTGGGGCTGGCCTGCGACGTGCTCGCCATCGGCACGGCGATGCACACCCTGGGCGGCGCCGAGAGCGCGGCGGCCCTGATGCTGATGATCAACGTCGGCGCGGGCGCCCTGCTGATGCCGCTGCGCGTCGGCATCGCCGCGGCGGTGCTGGCGGCGCTGACCGTGACCGGCCAGTACGTGTGGGGCGTGCTGAGGACGCCCGACTTCGACCGCTCCCTGGTCGAGACGGTGATGTTCACGGCGATGTACCTCGCCACGGCGACCTTCTGCCACCTCATGGGCATCCAGACCCGGCGCGCCGAGGCGCTGGCGCAGCGCCGCGGCGAGGACGTCAGCAACCTTGCCGAGATCAACGAGCTCATCCTCCGGCGCATGCGGACCGGCGTGCTGGTGGTGGACTCGGCGCACCAGGTGCGGGTCGCCAACGAGGCGGCGCGCGCCGCGATGGGCCACCCGCCCGGGGGCAGCCGCGCGCTCGCGGACCTTGCGCCCGAGCTCTCCCGGCGCCTGTGGCACTGGCGCAACGCCCGCACGACCAGCGGCGACGCGGTGGCCCTGGCCGCCGACGCACCGCAGGTGATCCCGCACTTCGCGCGCATGCGCCTGGAGGGCGAGGAGCTGTTCCTGTGCTTCCTCGACGACGTCTCCCTGCTGTCGCGCCGCGCCGAGGAGCTGACCCTGCGCGCGCTCGGCCGCCTGTCGGCGAGCATCGCCCACGAGATCCGCAATCCGCTTGCGGCGATCAGCCACGCCACCCAGCTCATCGAGGAGTCGGACACCCTGAGCGAGGGCGACCGCCGCCTGGTCGAGATCGTCTACGCGCAGTGCCAGCGCCTCAACGGCATCGTCAACAACGTGCTGGCGCTGGCCCGGCGGGAACGCTCGCAGCCGGAGCGGATCGACCTGGTGCGCTGGGCGCGCGGCTTCGTCGACGACTACCGCGCGGGGCATCCGCAGGCGGGCGACGGCCTGCAGGCCTTCAGCGACCTCCGTCACCTGACCGCACTGGTGGATCCCGACCAGCTCCACCAGGCGGTGACCGTGCTGGTCGACAACGCCATGGTCTACGGCCACCTCCCGGACGAGGCGCCGCGCGTGGCGCTGATGACCCGCACCGCGCCCAACGGCGCCGCGCTGCTCGAGGTCGTGGACCGCGGCCCCGGCATACCCGCCGCGGTCGTGGAGCGGCTGTTCGAACCCTTCTACACCACCAGCGAGCACGGCACCGGCCTCGGCCTCTACATCGCCCGCGAGCTGTGCGAGGCCAACCAGTGCACGCTGGAGTACGCGTCGGTGCCGGGCGGCGGCAGCTGCTTCCGCATCACCCTGCCCCACGGGAAAGGCTTGCTGGCAGGCCAGCAGAACTGACCCATCGCGCAGCACCGACGCTCCGCGGCAGAAAGTGCCGAAAACTGGCCGTTCCGGGCCGAGTCGGCTATGGTTGCGCCCCATTCGGGGGAATGGCAGCAGCGGGGAGAGGTTGGCGTGCGCAGTGCGCTGGTGGTGGACGACGAGCACGACATCCGTGAGCTGCTGGTCCTGACGTTGAGCCGCATGGGCCTGCGCGTGGACACGGCGGCCGACCTTGCCGGTGCGCGCGCCCAGCTCGCCGAGAACAGCTACGACCTCTGCCTCACCGACATGCGGCTGCCCGACGGCAGCGGGCAGGCGCTGGTCGAGCACATCGCCCAGCGCCACCCGGAGACGCCGGTGGCCATGATCACGGCCCACGGCAACGTCGACGCGGCGGTGACCGCGCTCAAGGCCGGCGCCTTCGACTTCGTCAGCAAGCCGGTGGACCTGGGCGTGCTCCGCGGGCTGGTCCAGCACGCGCTGCAGCTGCAGGAGCAGCGCCGCAGCGGCGGGACCGCCGGACACCGCCTGCTCGGCGACTCCGAGACCATGCAGCGCCTGCGCGCGACCGTGGCCAAGCTCGCGCGCAGCCAGGCGCCGGTGTACATCAGCGGCGAGTCCGGCACCGGCAAGGAGCTCGTGGCGCGCCTGATCCACGAGCAGGGCCCGCGTGCGGCGGGGCGCTTCGTCCCGGTCAACTGCGGCGCCATCCCCGCGGAACTGATGGAGAGCGAGTTCTTCGGCCACAAGAAGGGCAGCTTCACCGGGGCGCACGCGGACAAGGAAGGCCTGTTCCAGGCCGCGCGCGGCGGCACCCTGTTCCTCGACGAGGTCGCCGAGCTGCCCCTGCACATGCAGGTCAAGCTGCTGCGCGCGATCCAGGAGAAGTCGGTACGCCCGGTCGGCGCGGCGACGGAAGCGCCGGTGGACGTGCGCATCCTCTCCGCCACCCACAAGGATCTCGCGCGGCTGGTCGAGGAAGGCCGCTTCCGTCACGACCTCTACTACCGCATCAACGTGATCGAGCTGAAGGTGCCGCCCCTGCGCGACCGCCGCGAGGACATCGCGCAGCTCGCCAATGCCATCCTCCTGCGTCTCGCCGACGCGCACGACCAGCCGGTGGCCACCCTGGGCGAGGACGCCCAGGCCGCGCTGGCCGGCTACCACTTCCCGGGCAACGTGCGCGAGCTGGAGAACATCCTCGAACGCGCGGTGGCGCTGTGCGAGGGCAACCTCATCACCGAGGCCGACCTGCTGCTGCCCGCCGGCCGCGAGCGCGGCCCCGCGCCGGCCCCCGCACCGGCCCCGGCGGCAGCTCCGGCCGCAGCGCTTCCGCAACCGCCCGCGGAAGCCGCCCGCGCCGCCGGCGAGGGGCCGCTGCCGCATGCGCTGGAGCAGATCGAGCGCGAGGCCATCGTCCGCGCGCTGGAGGAGTGCCGCTACAACAAGACCAAGGCGGCGGCCAAGCTCGGCATCACCTTCCGGGCGCTGCGCTACAAGCTCAAGAAGCTCGGCATCGACTGAGGCCGGCGCCCGGCCGCGGCATCACGCAGCCTGCGCGGTCCGGCGCGGAAGCTGCGCCGCCCGGACCTCGCCCCACGCGCCCATGCCATCCGCATCCGACGCCCGGGCCGGCGACACCCGAGGCCGCCACGGCGGCCGCGCGGTGCCCGGCCTCCGCATCGACAGCTACAACCTCGCACTCCGCGAGGGCGACGGCTTCGTTGGCGACCGCGCCAGCCAGCGCGCCTTCCGCCACCTGCTCGACGCGCGCCGGCGCGACCAGCGCACCGGCCCCGAGGACCCCTTCGGCGACACGCCGTCGACGGAGCTGTCGAAGGCGGCGATCGACGAGATCCTGCTCGGCGGCGACCCCGATGCCGCACACCTGGTGCACGGCGCCATCGAGGACTACGCCGGCTGCCTGGCCGATGTCGTCCGCCGCTTCCTCGGGACGCCGGAATGGCGGGGCGTCGAGCGCATCGTGCTCGGCGGCGGCCTGCAGGAGAGCCGCGTCGGCGGTCTCGCGGTGCGCCGGGCGGAGGTTCTCCTGCGCCATGCGGGCGTGGCCGTCCCGCTCTGCCCCTTGGGCAACGACGCCGACCACGGCGGCCTGCTCGGCTGGGTGCAGCTCGCCCCGGCGCCCGTCCTCGCCGGCTACGAGACCTTCCTCGCGGTGGACATCGGCGGCACCAAGATCCGCTGCGGCCTGGTCGCCCCCTGCCGCGAGGAGGCCGCCGACGGCAGCGCGGCCACCGTGCTGCGGCACATGGCATGGCGCCACCGCAGCGACCGGCCTTCGCGCGAGCAGGCCGTGCGCGAGCTGGCGGCCATGCTCAACGGCCTGTCGGCGCAGGCCCGCACGGTCGGCATCCGCGTCGCGCCCTTCGTGGGCATCGCCTGCCCGGGCGAGATCCTCCCGGACGGGCGCATCGCCCGCGGCGCCCAGAACCTGCCGGGCGACTGGGAAGCGGAGGATTTCAGCCTGCCGCGCGCACTCGACGGGCTGATCGACGCCATCGACGGCGGCGCCCCGCAGGTGGTCATGCACAACGACGCCGTCGTGCAGGGCCTCAGCGAACGCCCGCGCATGCAGGACACCCGCCGCTGGGGCGTCCTCACCGTCGGCACCGGGCTGGGGAACGCCAGCTATACGAACGGTGACGACTAGATGTGATCTCTCAGTAGGTTGTTCACCCGGGGCATCTCTGGAAGATGGGGGTTGCGAAGCCA
>NZ_JBHSGG010000016.1:0-47431 GCF_042654365.1 Coralloluteibacterium thermophilum | reverse complement strand
CGTCCGCGCCGTGCCCCTGCACGGCGGCGCGCACTGGCTGGTCGAACCCGTCGCCGAAGGCTGGCGCGCGCAGGCGGCGACCGAGGATCCCTTTCCCGTGGAGACCGTGATGGACGACGTGCAGAACCCCGCACCCGAGGGTGCCGAGGCCCCCGCGGCCCCCGATGCCGCGGCGGTGGCCGCCGCGTTGCCGGTGCAGCTCGAGTTCGAGCTCGGCCGCTGTGCGATGACGCTGGGCGAGCTGGGGGCGCTGCAGCCCGGCTACGTGTTCCCCCTGCCGCTGCCGGCGGAGGGCGCCAACGTGGTGGTGCGCGCCAACGGGCGCGAGGTGGCGCGGGGCGAGGTGGTCGCGGTCGGGGAGACGCTCGGCGTGCGCCTGTTGAACTGGCTCGGACCCGCGCATGGACTTCAATAGCTTCTCGCCGGCCCTCATCCTCGTCACGGTCGTCAGCCTCGCGCTGGCGCCCTTCGTCGCGGTGATGGTGACCTCGTTCACCAAGATCGTGGTCGTGCTCAGCCTGCTGCGGAACGCCCTGGGCCTGCAGCAGGTGCCGCCCAACGTGGTCATCAACGGCCTGGCCATCGTGCTGTCGATCTACGTGATGTACCCGGTCGTGCTGGACACCCACGATGCGGTCACCGCGCGGCTGGCGGAGCAGGAGGCCGGCGCGCCGCTGCAGACCACCCAGGGCGAGGTGCCGCAGGGCGAGGGCGACCGCAGCATGAGCGTGGCGCGGCTGATGGACCTGGTGCACGCCGGGCGCGAACCGCTGCGCGGCTTCCTCATCCGCCACTCCAGCGACGCCGAGCGCGCGTTCTTCCTCAGGAGCGCGCAGCGCCTGCTGCCCGCCGAGCGCGCCGCCGACGTCACCGCGGACGACTTCATCGTGATCGTGCCGGCCTTCACCGTGAGCGAGCTCACCGCCGCGTTCCAGATCGGCTTCCTGATCTTCCTGCCGTTCCTGATCATCGACCTGGTGGTGTCGAACATCCTGCTCGCGCTCGGCATGATGATGCTCTCGCCGACGACGGTGTCGCTGCCCTTCAAGCTGCTGCTGTTCGTGCTGATCGACGGCTGGGCGAAGCTGGTGCACGGCCTCGTGCTCACCTACGGCACGGCCTAGCGAGGACGCCGCGCATGATGACCGACGTCCTCGAACTGACCCGCCAGGCGCTCTGGCTGGTGCTGCTGCTGTCCGCGCCGCCCATCGTGGCGGCCTCGGTGATGGGCCTGCTGGTCGCCTTCCTGCAGGCGGCCACGCAGATGCAGGAGCAGACCTTCGCCTACACGGTGAAGTTCGTCGCCATCGTGATCACCCTGTTCGTGACCGCCGCGCTCCTCGGCGGCACGCTCTACACGTTCTCGGACCGCCTGTTCCTGGACTTCCCCACGTTGATCCGGCGCTGACGGCGGATGCAGTTCGACAGCGTCGCCAACATCATCCTCGCGCTCGCGCTGACCACGCCGCGCATCATCGGCGCCTTCCTGATGCTGCCGCTGATGACGGCGGAGACGGTGCCGGCGACGGTGCGCAACAGCTTCTTCGTGAGCCTGGCCATCGTCGCGCTGCCGATCGCCGCGGCGGCGGCGCCGGTGCAGGGCATGGGGCACGCGCTGTGGCCGCTGCTGCTGGTCAAGGAGCTCTTCATCGGCATCGCCATCGGCTTCTGCTTCGGCATCGTGTTCTGGGCGCTGGGCGCGGCCGGCAACGTGATCGACACCAAGGTCGGCGCGACGCTTGCGCAGGTGTTCGACCCCATCCAGGGCCACCAGACCTCGCTCACCGGCGACTTCCTCTCGCAGCTCGCGGCCTGGCTGTTCATGGCGAGCGGCGCGTTCCTGGTGTTCCTCGACATCCTGATGTCGAGCTACGTGCTGTGGCCGGTCACCTCGTTCATGCCCGACCTGCGGCCCGCAGGCATGCACACCTTCATCGGGCAGTTCAGCTTCCTGGCCACGGCGATGCTGGTGATCGCGGCCCCGGCGCTGGTGATCATGGCCCTGGTCGACCTGTCGATGGGCCTGGTCAACCGCTACGCGCCGCAGCTCAACGTGTTCGCGCTGACCCTGCCGATCAAGTCCTGGCTGTCGACGTGGATCATCCTGCTGATGCTGGGCGTCATCGTCGAGTTCGTGCTCGACCGCCTGTTCGCCAACCGCGGCCTGCTGGACCTGCTCGACCGCACCTTCGGCGGGTAGCCCGGGCGCGGGCTCCTCAGCCGTTGCGCGGGCGGACCGTCTCGGCCCACATCAGCACCTCGGCCACGGCCTCGAAGAACTCGTTGGTGATGTACTCGTCCAGCTCCACGCGCTCGTGCAGCCCGCGCGCGAGCGGGATGTTCTGCATGATCGGTACCCCGGCCTCCTCGGCGGTGCGCTTGATCAGCTCGGCGTCGGCGTCCTCGCCCTTGGCGACGACCATCGGCAGGTCGGTCACCCCGTCCTCGTAGCGCAGCGCGATGGCGATGTGGGTGGGATTGGTCACGACGACGTTGGACCCGCGGACGGCCTGCAGCATGTTCTGCTGCGACCATTCCTCGTGCAACTGCTTGCGCCGGCTCTTGACGTAGGGGTCGCCCTCGTTCTCCTTGACCTCCTGCTTGATGTCGCGCCGGCTCATGCGCAGCTGCTTCATGTAGGAGAACTTCTGGTACGCCGCGTCGAGCGCGGAGACGAAGAAGAACACGAAGATCGTCCACACGCCGATGCGCACGAGGCCGTACCAGATCGCGTCGCCCATCGCCGTGGGCGGCGCCTGCGGCAGGATCAGCAGGTCGTCGAGCATGCGCAGCGCCACGATGACGCCGATGCCGATCAGGGCCACGCTCTTGAAGATGGACTTGGCCAGCTCGACCACGTTGTCCATCGAGAACATCTTCTTGATGCCCTCGGCGGGATTGAGCTTGGACAGGTCGGGCTTGAGCTTCTTGAACGCCAGCAGCGGGCCCACCTGCAGGAACTCGACCAGGAGCCCGATGAACACCGCCATCAGCAGCAGCGGGAGGGTCAGCCAGACGATGAGGTCGAGCGCGCTCCAGGCGAGGTCGTGCAGGGCCTCGCCGAAGGGGCGGTTGATCGCGGCCAGGCTCTGGTTGGTGAAGGCCTGCAGGCGGGCGTTCATGTAGTCCAGCATGAGCCAGCCCGCGACCAGCCAGGCCAGCACCAGCACGGTGCTGGTGAGTTCGCGGCTCTTGCTGACATTGCCTTCCTTGCGCGCGTCCCGGATCTTCTTCGGGGTCGGCTTCTCGGTCTTGTCAGCGCCCTGGTCCTTCGACGCCATGGGCGGTCGCGTCTCCGCATGCGAGGCGCCGGCGAGGCTAACATGGCGGCCACCGCGCTGAACGGTCCCCGCGACCTAGGGGCTTCCCGAGGTCGACGCCATCCTGCCCCGGGACTAGAGTCCGTTCCCGTGGCAATCCGCCCCGCGCGCCTGCCGCCGTCAGAGGACCCGCATCGCCGCCATGAGCATCACCGATCCACGCTTCGACAGTTCCAGCCTGGCGCCCTACTCGGGGCAGCTCGGGCTGGACGACCTGCAGCGGCGCCACGATGCGCTGGGGCAGGTGGGCGTGGAAGCGCTGCGCGAGGCGGAGGTCGCGCCGGCGGCGCCGGCGACCGATCCGGGCGAGGACGTCCTTGCCGCGCCCGCCTGGGACGGCGCGCCCGGGACGCGGCTGTTCCACGCCGACGCGGCCCTCGGCGCCGAGCTGGCCGGGCTGCCGCTGGCGGCCGCGGCCGAGCGCGCGGCCGACGCCATCTTCGCCGCGCTGGGCTGAGCGCGGTTCCCGCCATGAGCAGCCAGGTCCCCACGCCGGAGGCCCTGCGGCAGGCCGCGACACGGCTGCTCGCCGCCCTGGCGGCGCATCCGGACCCGGAATACAGGCTGGCCGTGCTCAAGCGCGTCGCCCGCCGCCTGGGCGAGGACGGCTATCCGACCTTCCTGCGCGTGCTGAACGTGATCGCCGAGAGCGACGATGCGGCCGCGCAGCGGCTGGTCGCCGACACCTTCGGCGTGGCCCTGCGGCGCATGGACCTGCCCGGCGGGGCGCTGAGTTCCTGGGGGGCGGCGCGCCTCCCCGAGGGCGGCTCGCCGCTCGCCGCCAGCGCCTTCTCCGGGCGCTTCTTCGGTGCCGCGCCGCGGCGGTCGCTGGGGCCGGTGGAATACCTCACGGTCTGGCATCTCCAGCGGACCCAGCGGCAGGAGCTGGGGGCGCCCGTGTTCCGGCGCGCCATGAGCCAGTTGATCTCCCTGTTCAACCGCAGCGACGAGGCCCGCAGCCTCTACCCGCAGAAGCTGGCCGCCGACGCCCAGAACGAGCTGGAGGGCGGCTACACCCGGGCGACCCGCGAGCGTCTGGGGGCGCTGGCCGCCGCGTGGTCCTCCGGGCAGTCCCCGGAGCAGGTGGCCGATGCGGTGCTTGCCAGCGGCGCGCCGCTGGATCCGCGCGCCTGGGTCGTGCACGACCTCTGACGCCGCGGCTTGTCCGCACGGGGGCGCATCGGTGACCCTATGCCCACGACGGGCGCAGGGGGCGCCCGACGTCGAGCGCGTCATGTGGACCTCGAGGCGGTGCGGAGCGACCCGGTCGCTTCGTTCCGGGCCTCGGGCCGTCCTGGTGGCCGGCCGGGCCGCGCCCGGCGACATCACGCACCGCCGACGGTCCACGTATCTCACTCCAAGGTGCACAACACGCTCCGGAGCACCATGGCGGTAGCCGCTGATTCCCTGGCGCCCATGCAGCCGTCCACACCGCTGGTGCAGGGCGCTGCCGGGCGCGTCTTCGCCTTCGGGGGCGGCGCCCCCATCACCGCCGGGCGCTTCATCCGCGACGCCCGCAGGGTCGCTGCGGCCCTCCCCGAGTCGCGCTGGCTCGTCAACCTCTGCGAGGACCGCTACGCCTTCCTGGTGACCTTCGCGGCCGCAATCCTGCGCGGGCAGGTCAATCTGCTGCCGTCCTCGCGCGCGCCCGAGGTGGTGGCGGACGTCATCGCCCGCCATCCCGGCGCGCAGGCGGCGGGAGACGCCCGCAGCCATGCGCCGGCCTGCGGGCTGCAGCGCATCGACCGGCTCCTCGCCACGGCGCCGCCGGCCGACGGCGCCGCCGGTCTGCCGATGCCGCGGGTCCCGCTGGAGCGCCTGGTGGCGATCGGCTTCACCTCGGGCAGCACCGGCGCGCCGCGGCCGCAGCCCAAGACCTGGGGCGGCCTGCTGCGCAGCAACGCCGGCAACCTCGCCGGGCTCGGCCCCTGGGCGCCCGAGGGCGGTGCCGTGGTCGCCACGGTGCCGCCGCAACATATGTATGGCGTCGAGATGTCGGTCCTGCTGCCGATGCTCGGCCCCTTCTCCATCCACGCCGGCCGGCCCTTCTTCCCCGACGACGTGCGCGCGGGGCTTGCCGCCGCCGACGGCACGCGGGTGCTGGTATCGACGCCGGTCCACCTGCGCGCCCTGCTCGCCAGCGGCATCGACCTCCCGCCCCTGGCCGCGATCGTCTCGGCGACCGCGCCGCTGCCGCAGGCGCTGGCCGTGGAGGTCGAGGCGGCCTGGGGCGCACCGGTGGTGGAGGTCTTCGGCTCGACCGAGACCTGCGTGATCGCCCAGCGCCGCACCGCGGCCACCGAGGTGTGGACGCCGCGGGAGGGCGTGAACCTGCATCCGCAGCCGGACGGCGTGCAGGTCGAGGCCACCTGGCTGGAGCGGCCGGTCGTGCTGCAGGACCTGGTCGAGCCGGTCTGCGGGGGCGGCTTCCGCCTGCACGGCCGGGCCACCGACCTGCTCGAGGTCGCGGGCAAGCGCGCCTCGCTCGCCGACCTCACCCGCCGGCTGCTGGCGGTGCCGGGCGTGCTCGACGGCGTCGTGCTGCAGCAGGACCGGGTGGACGCGCGCGGCGTGCGTCCCATCGTCGCCGCCGCGGTCGCGCCCGGCCTGTGCCGGCGCGACATCGTGGATGCGCTGCGCGGCGGCGTGGATCCGGTGTTCCTGCCGCGGCGGCTGCGGCTCGTGGATGCCCTGCCGCGCAACGAGACGGGCAAGCTTCCGCGCGAGGCGATCCTGGCCCTGTTCGAGTAGGCGTGCCGGCTCAGGTGATCCGGGCGAGCATCCGCCGGTGGCCGATCAGCCGCGCCCAGCGGCCTCCCAGGTCGAGCCAGCACAGGTAGCCGGCTTCGCCGCAGAGGCGCAGCAGGGCGCGCGGGTGCCAGCGGAAGCGTTCGTCCGCGGCCACCGGTACCGCCTCGAAGCCGAGGCTCTCGGCGAGGGCCACGCAGCGGGCCAGGTGGTAGCGGTTGGAGAGCAGCAGCGCGCGCGGGCGCAGCCCGGCCTGCGTCATCAGCGCGCGCGCGTTGCGCAGGTTCTCCAGGGTGTCGAGCGACTCCGCCTCGCGCAGGACCACCGCGCTCTCGTGCAGGCCCATCTCGATGAGGGCCGCGTGGCCGACGTCGGCCTCGCGCGCTTCCGGCGGGCCGCCGCCCATGAGCACCAGGGTCCGCCCGGGCTGGGCCTCGACCAGGGCCAGCGCGCGCGCCAGGCGCTCGCGGAAGTCCGCGTCGGGCCGGCCGTCGCGCAGGCGCTTGCCGAACACCAGGACCACGTCGCCCTCGGCGTGCAGCGGAGCGCGCCAGGCCGTGCGCAGCGCGCGCAGCAGGTAGCCCAGGTAGAGCAGGCCGCCGGTGACCAGGGTCGCCAGCGCCGCCACCGCCAGCGAGTGGGCGATGTCCAGGTGGCGGTGGGGGTCCAGCGTCGACATGGCGTGAATTGTCGTCGCCATGCCGCGCATGGGCAATTCCCGCGGAGCGGTGCCTATACTGCCGGACCCTGCCAATCGCGCGTGTTCCGCTTGGGTTCGTCCTTCTCCCCCGCCATCGCCGCCCACACCGCGACCAGCGCGCTCGGCGCCGGGCGCGACGCCCACCGCAGGGCGCTGCTGGAGAACCGCAGCGGGCTGCGTCCCAACGATTTCCCGCACGCACCGCTGGCCTGCTGGATCGGCCGCGTCGAGGGCGTGGAAGCGGTGGCGCTGCCGCCGGCCCTGGCCGATTGGAGCTGCCGCAACAATCGGCTGGCCTGGCTGGGCCTGCAGCAGGACGGCTTCCTCGACGCGGTGGCGGCCGTGCGCGAGCGGGTCGGCGCGCGGCGGGTCGCGACCGTCATGGGCACCTCGACGTCCAGCATCGGCGAGACCGAGCAGGCCTATCGCGAACTCGACGCGGACGGGCGGTTCCCCGAGGCGCTCGCACGGCCGATCGTGCACACCCCGCACTCGATCGGCGACTTCGTGCAGCGGGCGCTCGCGCTGGAGGGGCCGGCGATCACCGTCGCCACCGCCTGCTCGTCGAGCGCCAAGGTGTTCGCCCAGGCCGCGCGCCTGATCCGCGCCGGCGTGGTCGACGCCGCGGTGGTGGGCGGCGTGGACACCCTGTGCGGCAGCGTGCTCTACGGCTTCAACTCGCTGGAGCTGGTGTCGAGCGAGCCGTGCCGGCCGTTCGACGCCGAGCGTCGCGGCCTGTCGCTGGGCGAGGCCGCCGGCTACGCGCTGCTGGTCCGCCCGGACCTCGCCGACGCTCCGCTGCGGCTGGCCGGCTGCGGCGAGTCCAGCGACGCGCACCACATGTCCTCGCCGCACCCGGAGGGGCTGGGCGCCGAGCTGGCGATGCGCGAGGCGCTCCAGGCGGCCGGCATCGCGCCCGCCGACGTCGGCTACATCAACTGCCACGGCACCGCGACCCCGGCCAACGACCGGGTCGAGGCGGCGGTGGTGGCCCGCATGTTCCCGGAGAGCGTGCACGCCAGTTCGACCAAGGGCTGGACCGGGCACACGCTCGGCGCCGCCGGCGCGCTGGAGGCGGTCGTCGCGCTCCTGGCGCTGGAGCACGGCGAGCTGCCCGGCACGCTCAACGCACGCACCCTGGACGCCGCCTGCGGCCCGCAGATCCGCACCGGCGCCGCACGCGCGCAGGTCGGCTACGCGCTCAGCACCTCGTTCGGGTTCGGCGGCAACAACTGCGCACTGGTGTTCGGCCACGCATGACGACGATGCAGGTAGGGATCGAGGGCGTCGGCTTCTGGGGCGACGGCATTCCGGACTGGGACGCGGCGCGCCGTTTCCTCGCCGACGGCACGCTGCCGGCGGAGGCGCCACGGCGTCCGGCGCCGAGGATGCTCGCGCCGAACGAGCGGCGCCGGGCGCCCGACACGGTGGCGCTCGCGCTGGTCGTGGCCGAGGCCGCCTGCACGGCCGCCGGGCGCGATCCCGCCGCGCTGCCCTCGGTCTTCGCGTCCACCCACGGCGAGCTGGCGATCACCGACCACCTCTGCGAGGCGCTCGCGCACGATCCGCTCGGCGTGTCGCCGACCCGCTTCCACAACTCGGTGCACAACGCCGCCGCCGGCTACTGGACCATCGGGACCCGCTGCCTGCGCGCGGCGACCGCCCTCTCGGCCTACACCGCCACCTTCGCGCAGGGCCTGCTGGAGGCCGCGGTGCAGGTCGCCGCGGCCGGCGAGCCGGTACTGCTGGTGGCCTACGACGCGCCGGCGCGCGGCGCGCTGGGGCAGGTCGCCCGCAGCGAGGGCCTTCTGGCCGCCGCCTTCGTGCTGGCGCCGCCGGCGCCGGGCGTCCCGACGCTGTCCCTGGCGCTGTCCGGGCCGGCACCGGCGGCCGCGCCCGGTGCGCTCGCGGCGCGCTACGCGGCCAATGCCATGGCGCCGATGCTTCCCTTCGTCGAACTGCTCGCGGGCGGGCACGGGCGTGCGGCGCTGCCGGCCGGCCCCGCCTCGTCCCTTCATGTGGAGCTGAGCGCATGACCGACGCACCGCAGCAGGCCGCACCCGGACGGGTGGTGGTCCTCATCCCGGCGCTCAACGAGGAGCGCTCCATCGCGCAGGTGCTGGACAGCGTCCTGGCGCTGGGGCTGCCGATCATCATGATCGACGACGGCTCCGAGGACCGCACCGCGGAGATCGCGGCCGAGCGGCCGGTGACCCTGATCCGCCACGCGCAGCGGGGCGGGAAGGGCAATGCGCTGCGCGCCGGCTTCCGCGAGGCGCTGGCGCAGGGCTACGACGGCGTGCTCACCATGGACGCCGACGGCCAGCACGTGGCCGCGGACATCCCGCGCATCCTGGCCGCGGCGGCGCGCCACCCCGGGCACATCGTGGTCGGCGCGCGGATCGTCAACCGGCACCGGCAGCCGCGCTACCGGCGCGTGGCGAACGGCTTCGCCGACTGGGGCGTGGGCTGGGCCTGCGGCCAGCGGCTGATCGACACCCAGAGCGGGCAGCGCTACTACCCGCGCGCCGCGGTGGAATGCGGCGACCTCGCCAGCGAGGGCTTCGTGTTCGAGAGCGACATCCTGATCGAGGCGGCGTGGCGGCGCGGCGTCCGCGTGGCCGCGGTGCCCATCGAGTCCCGCTACCACGCGGAGTTCCGCCGGAGCCACTTCCGCTCGCTGCCGGACTTCCTGCGCATCACCCGCCACGTGGTGATGAAGATCGTCCGCGCCGGCTGCCTGTGGGACAACTACCGCGCCTCGCGCGCCTCCCCCGCGCTGCTGGTGGAGACGCCGGAGGCCGCGGACGCCCCGGCGCCGGTGCTGGATCCTTCGCGCGGCCGTACCTGAGCCGCGCTGCGCGACGACGCGCAGCCTTCATCCCGGGTCGCCTAGCCTGCCGTGAACCCACACGGCGGCCCGTGCCGCGCCCGACGCCCATGTCCAACGACGTGCACGATGTCGTCGTCCTCGGCGGAGGCCTCGCCGGCCTCACGCTGGCCATCCAGCTCCGCCAGCGCGATCCCGGCCTGCGGGTCCTGGTGGTCGAGCGCCGCAGCCACCCCGTCCGCGAGGCCGCCTTCAAGGTCGGCGAGTCCACGGTGGAGATCGGGGCGCACTACTTCGCCGAGACCCTGGGCCTGCGCGGGCACCTCGACGCCGCGCACCTGCGCAAGTTCGGGTTCCGCTTCTTCTTCTCCCACGGGCAGGGCCGGATCGAGGACTGCACCGAACTGGGGGTCGAGGACTACCTCGCGGTGCCCACCTGGCAGATCGACCGCGGGCGCTTCGAGAACTTCCTCGCCGGGCATGCGCAGGCGTGCGGGGTGGAGTTCGTGGACGGCGCGACCGTGCAGACGATCGCGCTGTCCGAGGACGCGGCGCCGCACCGGGTCGCCTACCGGCGCGGCGACGCCGTCCACGAGGTGGCGACGCGCTGGGTCGTGGACGCCTCCGGCCGCGCCGGGCTGCTCAAGCGCCGGCTCGGGCTCGCCGAGGCCAACGGCCACGAGGCCAACGCCGCCTGGTTCCGCATCGGGCAGTGGCTGGAGGTCGACGGCTGGAGCGAGGACGCGGACTGGCGCGGGCGCTGCGCCCATGCCCACCGCTGGCGCTCGACCAACCACCTGGTCGGCCCCGGCTACTGGGTGTGGCTGATCCCGCTCGGCTCGGGGGCGCATTCGGTGGGGATCGTGGCGGATGCGCGCATGCATCCGCTGGAGACCATGAACACCTTCGAGCGCGCGATGGCCTGGCTGCACGCGCACCAGCCGGCGCTGGCGCGCAGGCTCGAGCCGGGACGGGAGCGGCTGCAGGACTTCCTGTTCCTGCGCGACTTCTCCTACGGCTGCAGGCAGGTCTTCTCCGCGCGGCGCTGGGCCCTCACTGGCGAGGCGGGCCTGTTCCTCGATCCCTTCTACTCGCCCGGCTCCGACTACATCGCCATCGCCAACACCTACATCGTCGACCTCGTGGCCCGCGAGCGCGGGGGCGGCGACATCGGCCCCCATGCCGAGCTCTACCAGCGGCTGTACTTCTCGTTCTACGCCAGCACGCTGGCGCTCTACCAGGACCAGTACGCGCTGTTCGGCGACCCGCGGGTGATGCCGGCCAAGGTGCTCTGGGACTACGCCTACTACTGGGGCGTGCTGTGCCCGCTGGCCCTGGGCGGGCGCCTGACCGACCTGGCGCTGCTGTCGCGGCTGCGCACCCCGCTGGCGCGCGCGGCGGCGCTCAACCTGGGCGTGCAGGCCCTGCTGCGGGACTGGCACGCCGCCGATCCCGGCGGGGCGGAGGAGGGCGCCGCGATCATGCTCAACCAGTCGCGGCTGGACTGGTTCGTGCGCCTGAACGGGGCGCTCGCGGAGTCGGTGGAGGGGGCGGTCCTCGACGCCCGGATCGGCGCCAACGTCGCGCTGCTGGAGACGCTGGCCGCCGAGCTGCTGGAACGTGCGCGCCGGGTGGCGCCGGGCGCCGGCCGGGCGCTCGCGGAACTGGGCGTCGAGGCGGCGGACGGCACGGCCGCCCCGCTGTTGCCGGAGATCTGGTCCCGCGGCCGCGCGACCCGCGTCGCGTGACCGGGGTCAGCGCGCCGGCGCGGGCTCGGCGGGCGGCTGCTGGTCGTAGCGCACCTGCGCGTGCGGCGGCACCCAGATCGCCACGCCGTGCGCATAGCGTCGCGACGGGCTGCCGCTGATCCCGAGGCCGACGCCGCCGCGCCCGCCGAAGCTGAACCCGCTCAGGCCGACGCCGGTATTGCCCGGGGCGTCGCCCGCGCCGCGGAACAGCACGCCGTTGGCGCCGAGGCTGGCGGCCTCGCGGCGCAGCTTGTCGATCGCCGCGTCGTTGCGGTTCTGGGCGCCGAAGGCCTGGCTGCTGGACTCCAGCAGGGCGATCTCCTCGTACTCGGTCGGGGCCTGGAAGTACACCCGGACCTGCGCGGGGTCGATGGGCGGGCGCGGCTGTCCGACGAGGGTGTGCGAGGTGGTGCAGGCGGCCAGCGCGAGCAGGACGAAGGCCGCGAGAAGGAAGCGGGAGAGGGCCATGGATCGTCTCCGGGGACGAGGGATGCGGAGGATGGTAGTGCCGTCGCGCGTCGGTGGCGGGTGAGCCGGCCGGGCCGCGTTCAGTTCAGCCCATGCCGCCGTTGACGCCGATCACCTGGCCGTTCACGTAGCCGGCCGCATCCGAGCACAGGAAGCGCACCACGGCCGCGACCTCCTCGGGCGTGCCCGCGCGCGCGGCCGGGACCATGGCCTTGACCTGCTCGGGCGTGAAGCCGCCCTCGGTCATGCGCCCGGCGATGATGCCGGGCGCGACCACGTTCACGGTGACGCCGCGGCTGCCCATCTCGCGCGCCAGCGACTTCGAGGCGCCGTGCAGCGCGGCCTTGGCGGCGGCGTAGTTGGTCTGCCCGCGGTTGCCCAGCACGGCCGCGACCGAGGACACGCTGACGATGCGCCCGAAGCGCGCGCGCGCCATCGGCAGCAGCAACGGCTGGGTGACGTTGAAGAAGCCGTGCAGCGAGACGTCGATGACGCGGTGCCACTGCGCCGGGCTCATCCCCGCCATGGGCGCGTCGTCGTGGATGCCGGCGTTGTTGACCACGATGGGGATCGGGCCGTCCTCGAGCAGGCGCGCCAGGGCGGCACCGGTCGCCTCGGGGTCGGCGACGTCGAAGGCCACCGCGCGCGCGTCGGCGCCGGCTGCGCGCAGCGTCGCGGCCAGCGCCTCGGCGCGGTCGAGCCCGCTGTTGGCGTGCACGATCACCGCGCGTCCGTCGGCCGCGAGCGCGCGGCAGACCGCGCTGCCGATGTCGCCGCTGCCGCCGGTGACCAGCGCCCGGCGCGGCGCCGGATCAGCCGTGGTCATCGATGTTGGGGTAGGGCAGGGCCTCGCCGCGGCCGCTGGCGGTGGAGCCGAGCTCCTCGCGGATCTGAGCCTCGACCGCGGCGATGGCCGACATGTTGACCACGCGGCGCACGGTCGCCGACGGGGTGAGCACGTGGGCGGCCTTGGCCACGCCCATCAGGATCGGGCCCAGGCCGACGCCGTCGGTCATCGCCCGCACCAGGTTGTAGGCGGTGTTGGAGGCGTCGAGGTTGGGGAAGATCAGCAGGTTGGCGCGGCCGGTGAGCTGCGAGTTCGGGAACAGGCGGTTGCGGATCTCGGCGTTGAGCGCGGCGTCCACGTGCATCTCGCCCTCGGCCTCCAGGCGCGGCGCGCGGCGGCGGATGATCTGCAGCACCTCGCGCATCTTCTGCGCGCTGGGGTTGTCGTGGCTGCCGAAGTTGGAATGCGAGACCAGCGCGACCTTCGGCTCGATGCCGAACAGCTTGAGCCGGTAGCTCGCCTGCAGGGCGGCCTCGGCGATGGTCTCGGCGTCGGGGTCGTACTGCACGTGGGTGTCGGCGAAGAAGAACACGCCCTTCTCGTTGAGCACCGCGCTCATGGCCGAGGTGCGCTTCACCCCGGGCTCGCGGCCGAGGATGTTGACGATGTAGGCGAGTTTCTTCTGGTAGCGGCCGACGATGCCGCAGAGCAGGGCGTCGGCCTCGCCGCGGCGGACCATCAGCGCCGCGATCGCGGTGGCGCGGCTGCGGACCACGGCCTTGGCGGTGGCCGGGGTGACGCCGCGGCGCTCCATGATCTGGTGGTAGAGCTGCCAGTACTCGTTGAAGCGCGGGTCGTCGTCGATGTTGGTGACCTCGACGTCCTCGCCCACGCGGATGCGCAGGCCCAGGCGCCGGATGCGCGACTCGATCACCGCCGGGCGGCCCACCAGGATCGGGCGCGCGAGCTTCTCGTCGACGACGGTCTGCACCGCGCGCAGCACGGTCTCCTCCTCGCCCTCGGCGTAGACCACCCGCTTGAGGTCGCGGCGCGCGCGGTCGAACACCGGCTTCATCAGCAGGCCGGTGCGGAACACGAACTGGCTGAGCTTCTCGCGGTAGGCGTCCACGCTCTCCAGCGGGCGCTCGGCCACGCCGGATTCCATCGCCGCCACCGCCACCGCGGGGGCCAGCATGACCATCAGGCGCGGGTCGAACGGCCGCGGGATGAGGTACTCGCGGCCGAAGGAGGGGGTCTCGCCGGAATAGGCCGAGCCCAGGTCCGCCGCCTCCATCCGCGCGAGCTGCGCGATGGCGTGCACGCAGGCCGTCTTCATCTCCTCGTTGATGACGGTGGCGCCGACGTCGAGGGCGCCGCGGAAGATGTACGGGAAGCAGAGCGCGTTGTTGACCTGGTTCGGGTAGTCCGAGCGGCCGGTGGCCATGATGACGTCCGGGCGCACCGCGTGGGCGTGTTCCGGCAGGATCTCGGGATAGGGGTTGGCCAGCGCCAGGATGATGGGGTTGTCCGCCATCGTGGCGACCATCTCCGGCTTGAGGATGCCGCCGGCGGACAGGCCCAGGAACACGTCGGCCCCGGCGACGATCTCCGCCAGCGTGCGCGCCGGAGTGTCGCGGGCGTAGCGCTGCTTGGCCGGGTCGAGGTCGGTGCGGCCGGTGTGGATCACGCCCTCCCGGTCGAAGGCCAGGATGTTCTCGGGCTTCAGCCCCAGGGTCACCAGCATGTCCAGGCAGGCGATGCCCGCCGCGCCGGCGCCGGTGGTGACCAGGCGCACGTCCTCGATCTTCTTGCCGGCCACGTGCAGCGCGTTGATGACCGCCGCGCCGACGATGATCGCCGTGCCGTGCTGGTCGTCGTGGAAGACCGGGATGCGCATGCGCTCGCGCAGCTTCTTCTCGACGATGAAGCACTCCGGCGCCTTGATGTCCTCCAGGTTGATGCCGCCGAAGGTGGGCTCCAGGCTGGCGATGATGTCCACCAGCTTGTCCGGGTCGCGCTCGTCGATCTCGATGTCGAACACGTCGATGCCGGCGAACTTCTGGAACAGCACGCCCTTGCCTTCCATCACCGGCTTGGAGGCCAGCGGCCCGATGTCGCCCAGCCCGAGCACGGCGGTGCCGTTGGAGATCACCGCCACCAGGTTGCCGCGCGCGGTGAGCTCCGCGGCGGCGCGCGGCGTCTCGACGATGGCCTCGCAGGCGTGCGCCACGCCCGGCGAGTAGGCCAGCGACAGGTCGCGCTGGGTCACCATGGCCTTGGTCGGCGCGACCTTGATCTTTCCCGCCGGCGCCTGGCGGTGGTAGTCGAGGGCGGCTTGCTTGAAGGACTCGGTGTCGGACATGGAAGGTGAAGGCCGGGCGGGAAAGCGCTCGATTCTAGCTCCCCCGACCGCCGTACCCTAGAGCGGGCCATCCCCTTCGAGGCGAGTGCGAGGCGCGCCGGGACGAGGCGTGCGTCGCAGCGCAGCCCGGGCGCCTGGCAAGGTGCGCAACGCCGCATCGGCGTGCCCGGGCCGCTCCGCCACGGGCCGCGCACCGCGGACGGCCCACGGCATCGATCCTCTCCGGTCCGGCGGCGTCCTCAGCGCTCGCGGCGGTACAGGCGCATGGTGAGCGGTGCGCAGACCAGGGTGACCAGGGCCGGCGCGAGCAGGGCCAGGCCGATCTGCGCGGGCTCCGCGGCGCCGGCGAGGATGCCGCGGATCGCGGTCACCAGCAGGGCCACCGGGTTGACCGCGACGAAGGCCTGGAGCCAGTCCGGCATGGTCGCGGGGTCGACGTAGATGTTGGAGCCGAAGGTCAGCGGCATCAGCACCAGCCAGCTCAGCGTCATCACCGTGGACGGCGTGCGCACCAGCAGGGCGACCGTGGTGAAGACCCAGCCGATCCCGACCGCGAACACGTTGAGCAGCAGGATCGACAGCAGGACGCCGGCGGCGCCGGCCTCCGGGCGATAGCCCATCACGAGCCCGATCGCCACGACGATCAGGGCGGAGATGGTGTAGCGCACGGTGTCGCCGAGCATCGCCCCCACGATGGGCGCGGGCCGCCAGATCGGCATCGAGCGGAAGCGGTCGTAGACGCCGCGGGTGATGTCGGTGTTGAGCGTGAACCCGGTATAGATCGTGGTGAACACGACCGTCTGGGCCAGCATGCCCGGCAGCAGGAACTGGAGGTAGTCGGTGGTCGAGCCCGCCAGCGCGCCGCCGAACAGGTAGGTGAACATCACCGTGAACATGATCGGCGTCACCACGACGTCGAACAGCTGCTCGGGCGTGTGCTTGATCTTGAGCAGGGCGCGCCAGGCGAAGGTCAGGGTGTTGGCGACGGCGCCGCTGCGGGCGCCGGTCTCCGGCGCGGCCAGGACCGCGGCGAGCGCGGGCGCGGCCGGGGCGGGGCGGACGGGATCGGTCATGCGGGCTGTTCCGGGTCGGGCGTCTCCGCGGCCGCGGCGTGGCCGGTGAGCGCGAAGAACACGTCGTCGAGGCTGGGCTGGCCCAGGTCGAAGGCGGCCAGGCCGATGCCCTCGGCGTCCAGCGCCCCCACCACGGCGGCCGCGCGTTCCGGCTCGGGCAGTTGCAGGTGGAGGGCGCGCGGGTCGGCGTCGCCCTGCGCCTCGACGCCCAGCACGCGGGCGACGACCGCCTGCGCCGCGGCCCGCTGTCCCGGGTCGACCAGGCGCAGCCGCAGGCTGCCGCGCCCGACCGAGGCCTTCAGCGCGTCCGGGGTGCCCTCTGCGATGACGCGCCCGTGGTCGATCACCGCGATGCGGTCCGCGAGCTGGTCCGCCTCCTCCAGGTACTGGGTGGTGAGCAGCACGGTGGTGCCGCCGGCGACCAGGGCGCGGACGATCTCCCACACGTCGCCGCGGCTGCGCGGGTCGAGGCCGGTGGTCGGCTCGTCCAGGAACAGCAGGTCCGGGCGGCGCAGGATGCTCGCGGCGATGTCGAGCCGGCGGCGCATGCCGCCGGAATAGGCCTTCACCTGCTTGCCGGCCGCCCCGGCGAGATCGAAGCCCGCCAGCAGGGCATCGCAGCGCGCCCGCGCCGCCGCCCTACCCAGGCCCTGGAGGCGGGCCAGCAGGAGCAGGTTCTCGCGCCCGGTGAGGTCCTCGTCGACCGAGGCGAACTGCCCGGTCAGGCTGATGCGGGCGCGCACCGCGGCGGCGTCGCGCACCAGGTCGTGGCCGAGGACGCGCGCCTCGCCGCCGTCGGGCCGCAGCAGGGTCGCCAGCATGCGCACCGTCGTGGTCTTGCCGGCCCCGTTCGGGCCGAGCACGCCGTAGACGACGCCGCGCGCCACGTGGAGGTCGATGCCGTCCACCGCGCGCTGCGCGCCGAAGCACTTGGTCAGGGCGCGGGTCTCGATGGCGGGCGCGGACATGGCGGGCGGCGGGGCGGCGGGGGCGCAAGTCTACGCCGCCGGCGGCCGGCCCCGGCGCTCCGGCATGAGGTCGTCGGCATCCACCTGGTTCAGGCGGATGCGGTTGGCGAACAGCGAGAACGCGAGCATGCCGGCCAGGCCGTTGGCGCGCTGCGCCCACGGCGGGATGTAGAGCGGCTCCGCCAGGCTGCCGTCGTCGAACATGGGCGCCAGCGCGAGCACGTCCTGCAGCGCGAACTTGCCCGCGAAGATCAGCCGCGTCTCGCGCAGGCGCCGGTGGTGCAGCGCCCAGCGGAAGAAGGTGTGCACCGACAGCAGGCCGTGCAGGTACACGGTGTCCTTGGTGAAGGCGCTGCCGCCGGTGGTCGGCGCGCCGCGGAATATGCGCTGGGCGGAGGCGAAGCTGTCCGCCTCGGTCTGCCCCGCGTCGAGGAAGAAGCGGAACACCTCGATGAAGTCGGCGCCGCCCAGGGCCATCTCGATGGCCAGCACGCGCAGGCTGATGCGCTTGAAGCGGTTGATGTCGATGGCGCCGCTGATCTGCTCGGCGAACACCGCCAGGCCCTCCTGCGTCGCCGTCGCCCGCGGCGCCGCGCGCGCGAGCGACCTGATCCACGGCTGGCGGCCGCCGTTGATCGCGGTGAGCGAGTGCACGAAGGCCTCGTGTTCGAGCAGCTGGCGGCGGTCGTACTCGGTGAAGGCGGCGCCGCTGCGCAGGCGCACGCGGGTCGGCCCGGCCGCGGCCTTGGCGATGAGGTCGGGGTCCAGCTCGACACGGATCGTGTGGCCGACGAAGAAGCGGTCCAGCGCGGCCTGCATCTCGTCGCGCAGCTCGGCCGCCGGGATGCAGTACTCCGCCTCGTCCACCGGCAGCGCGCCGTCGAGTTCGTCGGCGATCTCGAGGAAGTGCCGCGCGGCGTCGAGGTTGCTCTCGTCGCCGCCCGGCAGGAGGTCGCCGGGCCGGCCGTAGAGCTGCACCGCGTGCGCGGTGACCGCCGGCGTGCCGAGCGCCTCCAGCAGGCAGGTGGCGACCCGCCAGCTCTCCGCGGTGCTGCGCAGGTAGGCGCCCAGCGGATGCGCCGGGTCGGCGGCGGTCGCGACGGCGCCGAGTTCGCGGCGCACGTCGGCGAAGTCCTGCTCCGGATAGGCCACGGCGGGCAGCCGCGCCTCGCCGCGGCGCCAGCGCGCCAGGAAGTCCTGCTGCACGCGGGCCGGCCAGCTGATCGCGTCGAGCAGGCGGATGCCGCGCGCGGCGGCGACCAGCCGCGCGTCGAGGGCGGCCAGGCGTTCGATGGAGGAGGGGCGCGGCATGCACGGCTTGTCCCGCACGCGCGCGGCGGCGTCAAGCGCCGGTCGCCCCGGCGGGCGCTAGCGCCTCGGGTACTTCTGCGAGGGGCGCTTCCTGGGCTTGCCGGGGATCTTCTCCTCGGCGCGCTGCGCCAGCCGCAGCGCGCGCTGCTCGGCGCCGCTGGCGAGCTCGGCGCGCAGCTTGAGGTAGTTGGCGAAGCGTCCCCGGTCCAGGCGCCCTGCCTCGAGCGCGGCGCGGACCGCGCAGCCGGGCTCGGCGGCGTGCGAGCAGTCGCGGAAGCGGCATTCCGCCGCGAGCGCCTCCACGTCGTCGAAGCCGCCCTCGGCGAGGTCCTCCTCGCCGCTCAGCTTCAGCTCGCGCATCCCGGGCGTGTCGATCAGGCAGCCGCCCTGCGGCAGGGGGATGAGCGCGCGGTAGGTCGTGGTGTGGCGGCCGCGCGAGTCGGTCTCGCGCACCGCGCTGGTGCGCATCCGCTCCGTGCCGAGCAGGGTGTTGGTGAGCGTGGACTTGCCGGCGCCGGAGCTGCCGACCACCACGGCGCTGCGGCCGGGGCCGAGGTAGCGCGCCAGCACCGCGACCTCGGCCGCGTCGCGCGCGTCCAGCGCGTGCACCGGCACGCCCGGCGCCAGCTCGGCCACCGCATCGAGGTGCGCCCGCACGTCGACGTTGCGGTCGGCCTTGGTCAGCACCACCACCGGCTGCGAGCCGCTGCCCTGGACCACCACGAGGTAGCGCTCGATGCGGCGCGGGTTGAAGTCGCCGTCGAGCCCGGAGACGACCAGCACGTGATCGACGTTGGCGGCGATCAGCTGCTGCCGGTAGTGCTCGCCGGCCGCGGCACGCTTGAGCAGCGAGCGGCGCGGCAGCAGGGCCACGATCTGGTCCGCGTCGGCCTCCAGCGCCACCCAGTCGCCGACCACCGCGCGCTCCTCGGGCGGGAAGCGCGGGCGCAGCCAGGGCGCCGGCGCCTGCACCGGGAAGCCGCTCCCGGCGGCGGTACAGGCGATGTAGCCCGAGCGGTGCTGCTCGCTGATCCGCGCCAGCCGCGCGCCCGGCGCGGCGGCCAGCGCCGCGCGCGCCTCCGCGTCGTCGGGCCAGCCGAGCGGGAGGAGGGGGGCCAGGGCGTCGTTGTCGATCTGCATTCGCGCTGGATTCTACGGGCTCGGCGGCCTGACGAAGGCGCGACATGGCCGGCTGCTACCTTCGGCACATGGCCGGGCCGCACCCGGCGTCCACCCTGCGCCCATGCACCGCGTCCCGTTGCTGCTGCTGTCGATCACCGGTGCGAGCTTCCTCGCCTACGGGCTGTGGTACGCGTTCGACCTGCACGGCGCGCTGTCGGCGGTCGGCATCCACGTCGAGGGCGAGATCGCCACCACCCACCTGCGCACCTACCTCGCCGGACTGCAGATCGCGCTGGGCGTGTTCCTGCTGGCCTGCGCGCTGCTGGGGTCCTTCCGCCGCCCCGGCCTGTGGCTGGTCCTGGCCACCCACGGCGGCATGGCGCTGACCCGCGTGCTCGGGATCATCCTCGACGGCCCCTATGCGCCGGTGTTCTTCGCCCTGCTGGTCTGGGAGGTCGGGGTGGCCTTCCTCGCCCTGCTGGCGCTGGCCCTGGTGCGCGACGTCCCGCCCGCGCGCCGCCGGCCGCGCGAATCGGCTACGCTCGCCGGACCCTCCGCCGCCAGCCGCCATGACCAGCACCATCAGCACCCGCGCCCGCCTGCGCGAAGTCCGCTACGAGATCCGCGGTGAGCTCGCGCGGCGCGCGCGCGAGCTGGAGGCGCAGGGGCGCGAGCTGATCAAGCTGCACATCGGCAATCCCGGCGCCTTCGGCTTCCGCGCGCCGGAGCACCTGCAGGCGGCGGTCGCGGCGCGGCTGCCCGAGAGCGATCCCTACACCCATCAGCAGGGCATGCCCGCCGCGCGCGACGCGGTCGCCGCGCACTACCGCCGCCGCGGGGTCGCCGGCGCGAGTGCGGAGAAGGTCTTCGTCGGCAACGGGGTCAGCGAGCTGATCGACATCGCCCTGCGCGCCCTGCTCAACCCGGGCGACGAGGTCCTGCTGCCGGCGCCGGACTACCCGCTGTGGAGCGCCGCGACCATCCTCAACGACGGTGTGCCGCGCTACTACGCCTGCACCGCCGACGACGGCTTCCTGCCCGATCCCGCGGCGATCGAGGCGCTGGTCACGGAGCGCACGCGCGCGCTGGTGGTCATCAATCCCAACAACCCGACCGGCGCGAGCTACCCGCGCGCCCTGCTCGAGCGGCTGGTCGACATCGCCGCGCGCCACGGCCTGGTGCTGATGGCGGACGAGATCTACGAGGACATCCTCTACGACGGCGCCGCGTTCCAGCCGCTGGCGCCGCTCGCCGGCGAGGTGCCCTGCGTCTCGTTCGGCGGCCTCTCCAAGGTGCACCGCGCCTGCGGCTGGCGCGTGGGCTGGGCGCTGCTGTCGGGCGACCCGGTGCGCGGCGGCGACTACCACCACGCCATGGACCTGCTGGGCGCGCTGCGCCTGTGCGCCAACGTGCCGGGCCAGCATGCGGTCGAGGCCGCGCTCGGCGGGCCCGACACCATCGGCGCGCTCTGCGCGCCCGGCGGGCGCCTGTACGAGACCCGCCGCGCCGTGGTCGAGGCCTGCGCCGCCAGCCCCTGGCTGCGGCTGCACGCGCCGCAGGGGGCGCTGTACGCCTTCCCGCAGGTGGTCGGCGCGGCCGCCGAGGGCTTCGACGACCACGCCTTCGCGCTGGAACTGCTGGAGAACGAGGGCGTGCTGATCGTGCCGGGGTCGAGCTTCAACATCGCCCGGCGCGACCACTTCCGCATCACCCTGCTGCCGGAGGCGGAGCTGGTGCGCGAGGTGTTCCGGAGGATCGAGCGCGCGCTCGACCGCCACGTGTCCCGCCTGCCCGCGCGCGATGTCGCCTGAGGCCGCGCCGCGCCTGCGCTACCTGGCGCTCGGCGACTCCTACACCATCGGCGAGGGCGTCCGCGAGGCCGGGCGCTGGCCCGTGCAGCTCGCCGCGCGCCTGCGCCGGCACGGCCTGCCCTTCGCCGCGCCGCGGATCGTGGCCACCACCGGCTGGACCACCGACGAGCTCGCCGCGGGCATCGATGCCGCGCACGCGGCCGACCCGCTGGTCCCGCCCTACGACCTGGTCAGCCTGCTGATCGGGGTCAACAACCAGTACCGCGAGCGCCCGCTGGACGCGTATGCCGAAGAGTTCGCCGCCCTGCTCGAACGCGCCCTGGCGTTCGCCGGCGGGCGCAGCGCGCGCGTGCTGGCGCTCTCGATCCCGGACTGGGGCGCGACCCCGTTCGGACACGCCTCCGGGCGCGACCTCGCCCGCGTCGCGCGGGAGCTGGACGCCTTCAACGCCGCCGCCGGGGCCGCCTGCCGCGCCCGCGGCGTCGCCTTCGTGGACGTGACTGCGGCCAGCCGCGCCGAGCCCGATGCCGTGGTCGAGGACGGCCTGCATCCGTCCGCCGCGCAGTACGGCGTTTGGGCGGACCTGGCGCTGCCGGCGGTGCTGGAGGCCTTCGCACAGGCGCCACGGGCCCCGGCGGAGGTCGCCGGCCGGGATTGATCGGGATCAAGGCGGGCCGCCGCCGGTCCCGCCGACACTGCCGTCGCCGCAGTCCGCGGCGCCGGCCGGAGAGCCCGATGAACCCGACGATGAAGGCCGCGGTGGTGACCGCGTTCGGACAGCCGCTGGAACTCCGCGAGGTGCCGGTGCCGCGCCCGGGGCCGGGCGAACTGCTCGTCCGGATCGCGGCCTGCGGCGTCTGCCACACCGACCTGCACGCCGCGGAGGGGGACTGGCCGGTCAAGCCCGAGCCGCCCTTCATCCCGGGTCACGAGGGCGTGGGCCACGTGGTCGCGGTCGGCGACGGGGTCCGCCACGTGAAGGAAGGCGACCGGGTCGGCATCCCCTGGCTGTACTCGGCCTGCGGGCACTGCACGCACTGCCTCGGCGGCTGGGAGACGCTGTGCACGGCGCAGCGGAACACCGGCTACTCCGTCAACGGCGGCTTCGCCGAGTACGCGCTGGCGGACGCGGCCTACGTCGGCCACCTGCCGGCCTCGCTCGACTTCGTGGAGGTGGCGCCCGTGCTGTGCGCCGGCGTCACCGTCTACAAGGGGCTGAAGACCACCGAGGCGCGGCCGGGCGACTGGGTCGCGATCTCCGGCGTCGGCGGGCTCGGCCACATGGCGGTGCAGTACGCGCGCGCCATGGGCTTCAACGTGGCCGCCGTCGACGTCGACGACGCCAAGCTGGCGCTGGCCCGCCGGCTCGGCGCGGCGGTCACGGTCAACGCCGCGCAGGTCGATCCCGCGGCGGTCCTGCGCAGGGAGATCGGCGGCGCCCACGGCGTCCTCGTGACCGCGGTGTCCACCCGCGCCTTCGAACAGGCCCTGGGCATGGTCCGCCGCGGCGGCACCGTCTCGCTCACCGGGCTGCCGCCGGGCGACTTCCCGCTGCCGATCTTCGACGTCGTGCTCAACGGCATCACCGTGCGCGGCTCGATCGTGGGCACGCGGCTGGACCTGCAGGAGGCGCTGCAGTTCGCGGCCGAGGGCAAGGTCGCGGCGACCGTCTCCACCGAGCGGCTGGAGAACGTCAACGCGGTCTTCGAGCGCATGCACGCCGGCACCATCGAGGGGCGGGTGGTGCTCGACATGCGGCACTGAGCGGGGGGCGGACCGCGGGACAGCGGCGCGCGGCGCGGGTAAGGTGTCGCCGGCCCCCGCCGGACCTTCCCGCATGTCCACCGCCACCGCATCGCCCGCCACCCCGGCCTCCATCGCGCGCGCGTTCCTCCCGGACCGCTGGCACTACCACTACGCGCGCAGCAAGCTCGCCAGCGACCCGCTCTACGGCGGCGTGCTGGAGGCGCTCGACGGCGCGGCCATGCCGGTGCTCGACCTCGGCTGCGGGATCGGCCTGCTGGCCCACTACGCGCGGGCGCACGGCCGGCCGCTGGACTACGTCGGCGTGGACAACGACGCCGGCAAGATCGCGCAGGCCGTCGCGGCCGCGGAGCGGACCGGCCTGGCCGCGGCCCGCTTCGAGGTGGTGGACCTCGCCCGCACCTTTCCCGAGGCCCACCGGGGCAGCGTGGTCGTGCTCGACGTGCTGCAGTTCCTCCCGCACGAGGCCCAGGGCCGCCTGCTCGCGCACTGCGCCGCCGGGCTCGCTCCCGGCGGGCGCCTGGTGCTGCGCACCGGCCTGCGCGACGGGAGCTGGCGCGCGGGGATGACCCGTGCCGCCGACATGGCCTCCCACCTCATCCGCTGGATGCGCAGCGCGCCGGGCGAACTGCCGCGGCGCGAGGAGCTGGCCGCGCGCCTGGAGGCCCTGGGCCTGCGCGCGCGCTTCGCCCCGCTCTGGGGGCGCACGCCCTTCAACAACTGGCTGGTGGTGGCGGAGCGGGCCTAGCGCCCGGCCGCGCCTGCCGGGGCGGGGTGCGTGGGGGCGTGCTCCCCGCCCGGCGGCGGCTCCACCGGCAGCCCGCGCGCGGCCAGCATCGCCAGCACGCCTTCCAGCACCGCGACGCAGCGCCCGTGCGGCGCGCCCTCGTGCAGCAGGACGATGGCGCCGGGACGGAGGTCGCGGCCGATCCGTTCGAGCACGCCGTCCACGTCCGCCCGTACCGCGTCGTAGCCGCGGGCGCTCCAGCCGATCCGGGTGAGTCCCGCGGCCGCCAGCACCGGCGCCAGGAAGGGATTGGCATGGCCGACCACCGCGCGGAAGTGGCGCGGCGCGGTGCCGTCGGGGGCGGCGAGCGCGGCCTGGGCGGCGGCGACCTCGTGCCGCAGGCGCCGCGGCCCGAGCATCCAGAAGCGGGCTGCGGGGTGGCTGTGGCTGTGGTTGCCGATGTCGTGGCCGGCGGCGCGGATCGCGGCGACGAGGTCCGGCCGCGCCCGTGCCCGCTCGCCGACCAGGAAGAAGGTCGCCCGTGCGCCCGCCGCGGCCAGCGCCGCCAGCATCGGCAGGGTGTCCTCGGACGGGCCGTCGTCGATGGTCAGCCAGACGCCGGCGGTGCCCGGCAGGCGCGAACGGACCGGGCCGAACAGGGGCGAGTTCGGCCGCAGGGTGCCCCACAGCCACGCCGCGTGGAGCGCCAGCAGCGCCGCGAACGCCGCCAGCGGCAGGCCGCCGGCGAGCAGCGCCGCGGCCGGCAGGTGCGCCGCGGCGGCCAGCAGCAGGCGCCGGCGCTGTCCCGGCGCGGCGGCCGCCAGCGGGGGCGCGGGGCGGCGCATCAGGCGAGCAGGTCGCGCCAGATGCCGGGCACGGCCGTGCGCATGCGGCGCAGGAAGCCGAACAGCGAGCCGTAGAGCGCGCGGTGCTCGGGGAAGCGGCGCCGGCGGTAGCCGAACTCCACGGCCATGATCAGCGCCGCCAGTGCGAGGTTGATGACGTTGGTGAACCAGAACCACCACTGCTGCGGCAGCGGCAGCGGGTTGTGCAGCCCGGCCAGGGCGAGGACGCCGTCGGGGTCGGCGAACAGGGCGAGGACGGCGCTGACCGCCGCCACGCCGCCGAAGAAGCCGGTCCACAGCCAGGTGAGGCAGCGCGCGTAGTCGCGCAGCGCCGGTTCGAGCGCGGCGGGGCGGCCGTGCAGGTGCCAGACCAGGCGTTCGATCAGCGGCTTCACCCCCGGGCGCAGGGTGCGCGCGAACAGCCAGGCCAGGAACAGGTTGGCGGCGACCGGTGGCAGGTACAGCGGCAGCACCGCCAGGCGCAGCGAGGCGAGCCAGAGCAGCGCCGCCGCCACCGCCGCCAGCGTCGCCCACGCCGCCGGCCGGCGCTCGCCCAGCGGCTTCCACAGCGCCGCCACCGCCAGGGCCAGGCCGGCGGCCACGGTCAGCGGCATGCTGCGGTAGTGCAGCGCCAGGTGCGCGAGCACGGGGTAGCTCACCAGGAGCAGGGTCATGGTGAGCGTGTCGAGGCGTCCGCCGGAGGCGGCGTCGGACGAGGGTGCGGTCACGGGAACGGTGCGATCCGGAAGCGGCCGGGGCGGGGCGCTAGAATACCCGGCCGTCTCCCAAGGTCGTCCCGCCATGTCCCTCGATCCCGCCGTGCGCGCGCGCATCGACAGCCTCCTCGCCGACAACCGCGTCGTCCTGTTCATGAAGGGCTCGCCGCAGGTGCCGCAGTGCGGCTTCTCGGCCAAGGCCTGCGGCATCCTCGGCGGCCTGGGCGTGGACTACGCCCACGTCAACGTGCTCGCCGACGCCGAGATCCGCGAGGGCATCAAGGTCTACGGCAACTGGCCGACCATCCCGCAGCTCTACATCGGCGGCGAGCTGGTCGGCGGCAGCGACATCATCGAGCACATGCTCAACACCGGCGAGCTGCACGCCGCGCTCGGCCTCCCCGAGCCCGACCGCACGCCGCCCGCCATCACCATCTCGGACGAGGCCGCCGAGGCGATCCGGACGGCGCTGGCCGATGCCGACCCGGGCCAGGTGCTGCACCTGTCGATCGGCCCGCGCTTCAACGCCGACCTGCGCCTCGGCGAGGCGACCGGCCACGAGGTGGTCGCCGAGTCCAACGGCATCCGCGTGCACTTCGACCTCGCCAGCGCCCCCCGCGCCAACGGCCTGCAGATCGGCTGGACCGAGGGCGTGCGCGGCGCCGGCCTGTCCATCCACAACCCCAACGCGCCGGGCCCGGTGAAGCCGCTGTCGGTGGCCGAGCTGAAGGCGCGCCTGGACGCCGGCGACGTCACCGTGATCGACGTGCGCCCGCCGGAGGACCGCGACTTCGCGCCCTTCGCCGGGGCCGAGGTGCTGGACGCCGACAGCCACGACCGCCTTGCCGCGCTGGACAAGGCCACGCCGCTGGCCTTCCTGTGCCACCACGGCAACGCCAGCCGGCAGGCCGCCGAGCACTTCCGCGGGCTGGGCTTCCGCGACGTGTACAACGTCGAGGGCGGCATCGAGGCCTGGTCGGCCGAGATCGACCCGAGCGTGCCCCGCTACTGAGCCGGTCGGGTTGCAAGCCCGCCGCCGCGTCGCCATATCCCCGCCATGACGATCCACTCCGACAATCCCGAGCACGGCTTCCAGTTCCCGGGGCGCTTCGAGCTCAGCGCGATGGGCGCGTCCAGCGACGCCCTGCACGCGCTGGTGCCCGAGGTGCTGGAGACGCTCGGCCTGACCGTCCACCACGAGACGCTGCGCATCAAGGCCTCGGCCAAGGGCAACTACGTTTCGGTGACGGTGGCGTTCGAGGCGCAGTCGCGCGCCGACTACGACGCCGCCCACGGCGCGCTGCGCGCCCGTCCCGAGGTGAAGTGGACGCTCTGACGCCGCGCGTCGCCCGCGAGGCCCCGGCCTGCCGGGTGCGCGATCTCGGCCGCAGCCCGTACGAGCCGGTCTGGCGGGCGATGCAGCGCTTCACGGAGACCCGCGACGCCGGCACGCCGGACGAGCTGTGGCTGGTCGAGCACGATCCGGTCTTCACGCTCGGCCAGGCGGGCCGTCCGGAGCACGTGCTGGCCGCGGGCGACATCCCCGTGGTCAAGGTCGACCGCGGCGGGCAGGTCACCTACCACGGTCCCGGCCAGCTCGTGGCCTACCCGCTGCTGGACCTGCGCCGGCTCGGCCTCGGGGTGCGCGAGCTGGTGCACAGGATCGAGCAGGCCGTCATCGACGTCCTCGCCGGCTGGGACATCGCCGCCGCGCGCCGCGAGGGCGCGCCGGGCGTGTACGTGGGCGACGCCAAGATCATGGCCCTCGGCCTGCGCGTGAAGCGCGGCTGCAGCTTCCACGGGCTCGCCTTCAACGTCGCCATGGACCTGGCGCCCTACCACCGCATCAACCCCTGCGGCTACGCCGGCCTGCAGGTCACCTCGCTGGTAGACTTGGGCGGCCCGTCCCGCCACGACGAGGTCGCCGCGGCACTGGTGGCCGCGCTCGGCCGCCAGCTCGGCTTCCGGCCGCAGCCGGTCGACGGCCTTCCCGAACTCCTGGCGCCCGCCGGCGCGGATGCATCCGGCCCGCGCCCCGCGCACGTAGCCTAGGTCCCATGAGCGAAACCACGCCTGCCGCCAAGACGATCGCCCTGCAGGTGATCGACCCCGCCGCGCCGTCGCCGCTGGAAGCCGGCCGCAAGCTGCTCGGCGAGGACAAGATCGCGCGCAGCCCGGTGAAGTTCGCCGCCGACGCGCCGACCCTGCGCAAGCCGAGCTGGATCCGCGTGCGCATCCCTGCGGGCAACGCCGTGGCCAACCTCAAGTCCAAGCTGCGCGAGAACCGCCTGGTGACCGTGTGCGAGGAGGCGAGCTGCCCGAACATCCACGAGTGCTTCAGCCACGGCACCGCGACCTTCATGATCCTCGGCGAGGTCTGCACGCGCCGCTGCTCGTTCTGCGACGTCGCCCACGGCCGGCCCAAGCCGCCGGACCCCGCCGAGCCGGCGAACCTGGCGCGCACCATCGCCGACATGCGCCTGCGCTACGTGGTGATCACCTCGGTGGACCGCGACGACCTGCGCGACGGCGGCGCACAGCACTTCGTCGACTGCATCGCCCAGGTGCGCGCGCTGTCGCCGGCGACCCGGATCGAGATCCTCACCCCCGACTTCCGCGGCAAGGGCCGCATGGACCGCGCCCTCGAGATCCTGGCGACCAACCCGCCGGACGTGTTCAACCACAACCTCGAGACCGCGAAGGCGCTCTATCGCGACGTGCGTCCGGGCGCCGACTACCAGTGGTCGCTCACCCTGCTCAAACGCTTCCGTGCGCAACATCCGGGCGTCCCGACCAAGTCCGGCATCATGCTGGGCCTGGGCGAGACCTGGGACCAGGTGGTGGAGACCCTCCGGGACCTGCGCGACCACGACGTGGACATGGTGACCATCGGCCAGTACCTGCAGCCGACCCCGCATCACCATCCGGTGCTCCGCTACTGGACGCCGGACGAGTTCAAGGCGCTGGAGACGCTGGGTTACGAGATGGGCTTCACGCACGTGGCCTCGGGGCCGATGGTGCGCTCCTCGTACCACGCCGACCGCATGGCCGCGGAGGCGGGCTTCGTCGAGGTCGCCTGATCCGCGCACGCCCGCAACGCAGCGTGCGCGGGCGGCACGGAACGATCACGCGGCCGCGGGGTCTAGGCTACAGTCCGAACACGTACGCGCGGCGCCGACGGGGCGCCGTGCCGCAAGAGGGTCGTCCATGTCGCTGTCCCTGAAACGCTTCGCCGTCCTCCTGCTCGCGCTGACGCCCGCGCTCATCGCCGCGCGCACCGAGCCCGCCGCCACCCTCGCGCCCGAGGCCAACCAGGCGGTCACCGCGCGCATGGTCTACGGCCTGCTCTCGGACAGCCGCTATGCCTACGCGCCGCGCCAGCTCGACGCCGCGCTGGAGGAGGACATCCTGCGCCGCTACATCGAGGCGCTGGACCGGGAGAAGCTGTTCTTCGTCGCCAGCGACATCGCGCGCTTCGAGGGCTACGCCGGCAAGCTGGCCGAGGCCATCAAGGGCGCGGGGCTGGAGCCGGCCTACGACATCTTCAACGTCTACGTGCAGCGCGTCGGCGAGCGCGTCGCGTTCGCGCGCGGCCTGCTCGACGCGGGCTTCGACTTCACCCAGGACGACGAGTGGCGCTACGGCCGCGAAGAGGCGCCCTGGGCCGCCGACACCGCCGAGCTCGACGCGCTCTGGACCAAGTCGGTCAAGAACGACTGGCTGCGCCTGAAACTCGCCGGCCGCGACGACGAGCAGATCCGCACCACGCTCGACAAGCGCTACGCCAACCTGGAGCGGCGCGTGCGCGAGCTGCGCTCGGACGACGCCTTCCAGGTATTCATGAACGCCTACGCCGGCGCGCTCGACCCGCACACCTCGTACCTCAATCCGCGCGCCGCGGACAACTTCATGCAGGCGATGTCGCTGTCCCTCGAGGGCATCGGCGCCGTCCTGCAGCGCCAGGAGGAGTACGTGGTGATCCGCGAGATCGTCCCCGGCGGCCCCGCGGGGCGGTCCGGCCAGCTGCAGGTCGGCGACCGCATCGCCGCAGTCGGCCAGGGCCGCAACGGCGCGATGACCGACGTGGTCGGCTGGCGCATCGACGAGGTCGTGCAGCTCATCCGGGGGCGCAAGGGCACCGACGTGCGCATCGAGTACCTGCCGGCCGACGCCGGCGTCGATGCGCCACCGCGCCAGGTGGTCATCACCCGCGACCGCGTGCGCATGGAGGAGCAGGCCGCCAAGAGCAAGGTGCTCGAGATCGAGGACCGCCGGATCGGCGTGATCGAGCTACCCACCTTCTACCTCGACTTCGAGGGGCGCCGCACCAACGCCGCCGACTACGCCTCGGCGACCCGCGACGTCGCGCGCATCCTCGAGCAGTTCAAGGCCGACGGCGTGGACGGCGTGGTCATGGACCTGCGCAGCAACGGCGGCGGCTCGCTCAACGAGGCCATCGAGCTGACCGGCCTGTTCATCGAGCAGGGGCCCGTGGTGCAGGTGCGCGACGCCTCCAAGCGCACCGCCGTGCACGGCGACAGCAGCGGCGCTGTGGCCTGGGAAGGCCCGCTCGCCGTGCTGGTCAACCGCGCCTCGGCCTCGGCCTCCGAGATCTTTGCCGCCGCCATCCAGGACTACGGCCGCGGTCTGGTCATCGGCGAGCAGACCTTCGGCAAGGGCACCGTGCAGACCCTGGTGGACCTCGACCGCTTCGCGCGCAACGAGAACCAGCGCTTCGGCCAGCTCAAGGTCACGGTGCAGGAGTTCTTCCGCATCAGCGGCGGCAGCACCCAGCACCGCGGCGTGGTGCCGGACATCAGCTTCCCGGTGACGCTGGACGCCAGCGAGTACGGCGAGAGCACCTACGACAACGCGCTGCCCTACACCGAGATCCAGGCGGTGCCCTACCAGCGGCTGGGCGATTTCAGCGCGCTGTTGCCGGAGCTCGACGCGCGCCACCGCGCCCGTGCGGCCGAGGACCTGGAGTTCCGCTGGTTCAGCGAGGACGTCGCCAAGTTCCGCGCCGAGCGCGCCAGGAAGACCGTGTCGCTCAACGAGGCCGAGCGCCGCGCCGACCGCGCCCGCGACGAGGCCCAGCGCGAACAGCGGCAGGCCGAGCGTCGGGCGGCGGGCCTGGCGCTGGACGAGGGCGCCTTCGACGACGACGGCCTGCAGGCCGACGAGCGCAACGTGGTGCAGGACGTCGCCCGCCAGAAGGCGGCCGAGGACCGACCCGACCCGCTGCTGCGCGAGTCGGCGGCGATCCTGGTCGATGCGGTGGACCTGCTGGCGGCCGACGAGGGTCGGCTCGCGGCGCGCGTCCTGCGCCCGGGCCGCACCAGCACGGTGTGGGCGGGCGGCGCGGACCGCTGAGGCCGCCACCCGGCAGCGGCTTCCACTACAATCGGATCCTGTCGACGCGGGCGCCCTCGGGCGCCCGCGGTGCGTTTGGAGCCGCCGCCATCGAGACCGTCCTCCGTCCCGTCCCCTCCGCCGCAGGGCGCCGCGCATGAACGCGACCGCGCCGCGTGGCCTGTTCGTCGCGCTCGCGCTGGCGGCGGTCTACGTCGTCTGGGGCTCGACCTACCTCGGCATCCTGTTCGCCCTCGACGGCTATCCGCCGCTGCTGATGGCGGGCCTGCGCTTCCTCGCTGCGGGCGCCGTGCTGTTCGCGGTGCTGCGGCTGCGCGGCGTGCCGGCGCCGACCCGCGCGCAGTGGCGGACCCTGCTGGTCATGGGCATCTGCCTGCTGCTGCTGGGCAACGGCCTGGTGTGCGTGGCCGAGCAGGACGTCTCCTCCGGTCTGGCCGCGGTCGCGGTGGCCTCGGTGCCGCTGTGGATCGGCCTGTTCTCGGCGATGCGCGGCATGCGCCCGAGCCGCGGCGAGTGGTTCGGCCTGGCGATCGGCTTCCTCGGCGTGCTCTGGCTCAACGCCGGCAGCAGCCTCGCGGCCACGCCGCGCGGGATGATCGCCCTGCTGATCGCGCCCATCGCCTGGGCCTTCGGCTCGGTCTGGAGCCGCGGGCGCGACCTGCCGCAGCCCTTCATGGCCGCGGCGGGCCAGATGCTGGCGGGCGGCGCGGTCCTGCTGGTGCTGGCGCTCGCCCTCGGCGAGCGCATCGTCGGCGTGCCGCCGCTGAAGGCGACCGCGGCCCTGGTCTACCTCGCCGCCTTCGGGTCGATCCTCGCCTTCAGCGCCTACATCTGGCTGCTGCACAACGTGCGCCCGGCGCTGGCGGGCAGCTACGCCTACGTCAATCCGGTGATCGCCGTGGCGCTGGGCGCCGCCTTCGCCGGCGAGCGCTTCGGCATGCACGACCTCGCGGCGATGGCGGTGATCCTCGCCGGCGTCGTGGCGATCAGCCTGGCGCGGGGCAGGGCGCGCGGCTGAGGCACAGGGGGCGGCAGCGCGCCTTCCCGTTCCCCGTCAGCGCCGCGGCGCCTCGTCGCAGAGCGGCGCCGCTTCCGCGGGCATGCTCGCGACCTCCTCGGCGGCACGGCGGCGGCTGCGGTGCAGGCCGTCGGCGGCGAAGATCGCCAGCGCCGTCCAGATCGCGCCGAAGCCGATCGCGCGGTCGATGCCGAAGGGCTCGCCGAAGACGAACACGCCGCAGGCCAGCGACAGCGTCGGCGCGATGTACTGCAGCAGGCCGACCACGGCCAGGGGAATGCGGCGTACGCCGTAGGCGAAGCCGATCAGGGGCAGGGCGGTCAGCGCGCCGCCGAGCACCAGCAGCAGGTCGGTGCGCCAGCCCCAGCCGTCCACGAAGTGCCCGCTGCCGGTGGCCTCGCCCCAGAGCACCAGGGCCAGCGCCGGCAGGAACAGGTAGAGGCTCTCCACGCCCAGCCCCTGCACCGCCTCGACCTCGGCCAGCTTGCGCAGCAGGCCGTAGAGGGCGAAGGAGCAGGCCAGCGTCAGCGCGATCCACGGCAGCGCGCCGTAGCCGACGGTCAACCACGCCACCCCCGCGGCGGCGACGCCGACCGCGAGCCACTGCGGCCGCGACAGCCGCTCGCCCAGCAGGAGCACGCCGATGACGACGTTCATCAGCGGATTGATGAAGTAGCCGAGGCTGGTCTCCACCACGTGGCCGTTGGTGACGGCCCAGATGAACAGGCCCCAGTTCACCGAGATGCACAGCCCGCTCGCGGCGAGCATCAGCGCCAGCCGCGGCCGCCGCCACACGTTGCGCAGCCACGCGGTGCCGCCGGTCAGCAGCAGCCAGCCGATCACCAGCACGCCGCCCCACAGCATCCGGTGGCCGAGGATCTGCATGGGCGGGACGTGCTGGAGCAGCGCCCAGAACAGGGGCACCAGGCCCCAGATCACGAACGCGCCCGCGGTGATGGCGAGGCCGCGGCGGTCGAGGGGGGCGGAGGAAGAGCTCACGGGCGGTCCGGCGAAAGACCGGAATGGTACGCCTCCTGCTGCCGCTCCCGCCTGCCCCCTTTGCGGACTTCTGCGTTGCGGATCAGCCCTGGCCCATCGCCAGCCAGGCCACCAGGCCGCTGCCGGCGAGCGCGACGGCGAGGGCGCAGCCGCGCATCCAGGCGGCGAAGCGCCGGGCCCGGCGCGCGCGCTCGTGCTGGATCGCGGCGCCCTCAGCCACCAGCGGCGCGGCCTCGCGCTCCGCCCGCGCGAGCGCACGCTGGCGCCGCGCGTCGTCGTCGATCTCCGCCGCCGCCGCGAACAGCCGGTGGGCCTCGGCGTGCAGCGCGCGGTAGCGCTCGGCGAGCGCGCGCGAGGACAGGCGGCGCAGCGTGTCGTCCGCGGGCGGCCGGTGCGCGCGCACGTCAGCTCGTGCGCAGGGCCGTCGTCACCGGCAGGCGCGCCGCGCGCAGCGCGGGCACGAGGCCGCCGACCAGGCCGATGAGGAGCGCCCACAGCAGGCCGTGCGCGAGCAGGCTGCCGGTGACCCGGAAGTCGAAGGCCACCTGGGAGAAGCCCGCGCCGAGCGTGGACACGGTGTAGCCGTTGAAGATCGCCCAGGCCGCGAGCCCGCCCAGCACGCCGCCCAGCAGGGCGAGCGCGATCGCCTCGACCATGACCGAGACCACCACCGGCAGGCCGCCGAAGCCGATGGCGCGCAGGGTCGCGATCTCGCGCTGGCGCGTGCCGATCGCCGCGTACATGGTGTTCAGCGCACCGAACACCGCGCCGATCGCCATGATGATCGCGACGAAGTAGCCGACCACGTTGATCAGCGTCGTGAGCGCCTGCGACTGCTTGCGGTAGAAGTCGGCGAGCGTCTCCACCTTGAGCGTGAGCCGCGGGTCGGCGGCGATGGCCTCGGTGAGCGGGCCCGTGTCGCCGGGCGTCTCCAGCACCACGGTCATCGACGAGTAGCCGTTGCGGCGGAACGCCGACTGCACCGTGTCGGCATCGCCCCACAGCTCGGACTCGTGGGCGCCGCCGCCTGCCTCGAACACGCCCACGACGGTCCAGTCGCTGTCGCGGAAGGCGATGCGGCGGCCGACGCCGAGGTCGTCGAACTGCGCCGCCGCGCCGCGCCCCACGATCAGCTCGCGCGGCCCGGACTCGAACATGCGCCCCTCGACGATGCGGACCTCCGGCCGCACCGCGAACGCCGCCGGCGTGACGCCCCGCATCGACGCGTTGGCCACGGTGCCGCCCTTCGCCAGGTCCGCGACCACGCCCAGCTCCGGCGAGGCCAGCGGCCGGCCGTCGGCGCCGCGGGCGATGCCCGGCGCGGCCGCGACCAGGTCGGCGGCCTCGCGCGACAGGCCGCTGGTGAGCTCCGTGGTGGCGCCCTCGCGCAGCACGATGGCGCGGTCCTCGCCGCCGGTGCCGGCGAGCGTGGCGCGGAAGCCCTCGCCCATCGCGAGGATGGAGACCAGCACGCCGACGACGCCGGCGATGCCCACCACGATCACCATCGAGGTGCCCCAGCGCTGCGGCACGTTGCGCAGGTTCATGGTGGTGATTTCGACGATCTGCTTGATCAGGGCCATGTGGGTGCTCCGGTGCGATCAGGCGTTGAGGGCGTCGACGATCTTCAGGCGCATGGCCTGCAGCGCCGGGATCAGGCCCACCAGCAGTCCGACGCCCACCATCAGCGCCAGCGCCTGCAGGACCACCGCCGGCTGCATGCCGGTGATGCCGAACTGGCTCATGCTGGTCTTCAGCCCCTCCAGCGCCAGCCATGCGATGCCGAGGCCGACGAGGCCGCCGACCAGGAGCATGAGCAGCGATTCGGCGAGCACGAAGCCCAGCACCGCCTCGTTGCGGAAGCCGAGGGTCTTGAGGATGCCGAGCTCCGGAATGCGCTCGCGCAGCGCCTGCGCCAGCGTGTTGCCGGTCAGCACCACCAGGGTGAAGAACACCGCGCCGAGGATCGAGGTCACGATCAGGCCGATGTCGCCGAACTGCTTGACGAAGCCCTGGGTGAAGGCGCGCTCGGTCTGGGTCTTGGTCTCGGACTCGGAGTTGGCGAACAGCGCGTCGATGCTCTGCGCGACCGCGTCCGCCTGCCCCGGGTCCTCGACCGCCACCGAGAACCAGCCGACCCGGCCCTGGCCGAACTGGCGCGCCTCGTCGAAGTAGTCGTAGCGGAACATCAGGGAGTTCTCGTTGGCCGGGTTCTCCGGGTCGGTGTACACGCCGACGAGGTCGAACTCCCACGCCATGGACCCGTCGCGCAGCGGCCAGATGTCGGCCTGCACCGGGATGCGGTCGCCGATCTTCCAGCCGTGGCGGTCGACCAGCGACTGCCCGACCACCGCGCCGGTGCGGGTCTGCCGCCAGGCCTCCATGTGCTCGGGCGGGAGCCGGATCTCCGGGACCACGTCCAGGTAGGCCTCCGGCTCCACCGGGAAGATCGCGAAGGCCGCCTGGGTGTCCCGGTAGGCGCCGCCGAACCAGGTCGCGTGCGCCACGTTGCGCACGCCGGGCACCTGGCGGATGCGCTGCTCGTAGCTGACCGGCAGCAGCTCGGTCAGCGAGTAGCGCGAGGAGGTGACCAGGCGGTCGGCCGCCGCCGCGTCGGCGGCGCCCGCGAAGGCCTGGTTGACGGTCTGCAGCAGCCCGAACAGCAGGAAGGCCACGGCCACCGAGAGCAGGGTGAGGATCGTGCGGACCTTCCTGCGGAACAGGTTTGCCCACACCAGGTGCAGGTATTTCATCGCGAGGCTCCTCGTGCGCCGGAGGGCGTCGTCAATGCGCGGGGGCGCTGGCGGCGTCGACCAGCACGCCCTTGTCCAGGTGGACGGTGCGCCGCGCGTACTCGGCGGCCTTGGGATCGTGCGTGACCATGACGATGGTCTTGCCGTGCTCGGCGTTGAGCCGCTGCAGCAGGGTCAGGATCTCGTCGGCCGTGGCGCGGTCGAGGTCGCCGGTGGGTTCGTCGCAGACCAGGAGGGTCGGATCGGACACCAGGGCGCGCGCGATGGCGACGCGTTGCTCCTGGCCGCCGGAGAGTTCCTTCGGCTTGTGGCTGCCGCGCTCGCCCAGCCCCACCAGTTCCAGCGCGATCCGGGCGCGGCGGGTGCGCTCGGCGGCCGGCATGTCCTTGAGCAGCAGGGGCAGTTCGACGTTCTTCTGCGCCGACAGCACCGGCAGCAGGTTGTAGAACTGGAACACGAAGCCGACGTGCTCGGCGCGCCAGCGCGCGAGCGCCTTGTCGTTGAAGCGCTCGATCGCCTGGCCGCCGATGGCGAGGCTGCCCGAGGTCGGCGAGTCGAGCCCGCCGATCAGGTTGAGCAGCGTGGTCTTGCCCGAGCCAGAGGGGCCCATCAGCGCCACGAAGTCGCCCTCGGGGATGTCCAGGTCGATGCCGTGCAGCACCTCGACCGTCTGCTTGCCGCGGGTGTAGACCTTGGTCAGGCCGCGGATTTCCACCAGTACGTCGGACATCGTCGTGCTCTCCATGGAAGCGCCGCGGTGCCGCGGCATCGCTTGTTTCAGTTGTCGCCCGCGTCCTCGCGCACGCGCGCGCCGTCGCTCAGTTCCTGCGGCGGCGCGACGACCACGCGCTCCCCGATGGCCAGGCCGGAGGTCACCACCCGCTGCCCGCCGCGGGCGGGCTCGGCCTGCACCGCGCGCTCGGCGACGCGCTCGTCGCGCACCACGTAGACCAGTTCGCGGCCGTCGCGGCCGACGATGGCGTTGCCGGGCACGCGCACGCCGCGCGGCACCTCGGCCGCGCCGTCCGCGGGCTCGGCTTCCAGGAAGGACACGCGCACGCCCATGTCCGGCACGATGCGCGCGTCGCGCTCGTCCAGGCGGATGCGCACCTTCACCGTCGCCTTGCTGCGGTCGGCGGTCGGGACGATGGCGATGACCGAGCCCGGGATGCGCCAGTCGGGGTAGGCGTTGAGCGTGGCGGCGACGCGCTGCTCCGGCTGCACGCGGCCGATGAAGGCTTCGCCCACGTCCACCTGCACCTCGAGCGAGTCCATGTCCACGACCGTGCCGATGCCGGTCCGGGTGAAGCCGCCGCCGGCCGACATCGGCGACACGATCTCGCCGGGCTGCGCCGCCTTCACCGTGATCACGCCGGAGAAGGGCGCGCGCACCACCGTGTTCTCGACGCCGATCTCGGCCACGCGCATGGATTCCTGCGCGACCTCGACGTTGCGCTCGGCCGCGGCGAGCTGCGCCGCCAGCGCGTCGCGTTCGGCCTCGGCCTGGTCGAGCTGCGCCTGCGCCACCAGCCCGCGGCCGGCGAGGTCGCGGCTGCGCACCAGGGTCTTCTCGGCCAGCGCGAGCTGGGCGCGGGCCTGGTCCACCTGGGTGCGCGCCGAGGCGAGCTGGGCGCGCGCCAGCGCCTGCTGGGCCTCGGCATCGATGGGTTCGAGGCGCGCGAGGATCTGGCCTTCCTCGACGTACTGGCCTTCCTCGATCAGCACGTCCTCCACCTTGCCGGTGATCTTGGCCGAGACCGTCGCCTGGCGCCGTGCGGTGACGTAGCCGGTCGCGTCCAGGACCGACGCGCCGCCGGCCGCGCCCGGCGCCGAGACCGCCTGGGCCTGGGCGGTGCGCACCGTGACGGGCGCCTCGCGCCCGAACGCCAGCCACAGCGCCGCCAGCACGACGACGGCGGCGCCGAGCAGCCACGGCCAGCGCCGCGGCGACGGCGGGACGGGTGCGGGCGCACGTCGCTCGATGCGCAGTTCCTTCAGCAGGTCGGGCGATGCGCTCATCGGATTCGGCTCGGTTCCCCTGGTCGAGCCGGCAGTATCGCCGCGGCTCATGGCCCCACGAAAGGTGCCGGTCGGCAGCGTCGCACGCCAGGGGCGCACGTCACCGGCGGTGGATGACGGCTGTCACCGTGGGCGAGGGGGCGAGTGGGATGCGTGGGAAACGAGGGGCCGTCCAGGGCGGCCGACGCCTCGTTCCCCGTTCCTCCCATTCACTTCCCGGCGGCGCGCCGCTTCGGCGGGGCAGGCAGGCGCACCATCAGCGTGGCGCTCGCGATGTCGTGCCAGGTGCGCCGTTCCCGGTCGATCAGCGACCACAGGAAGCCCAGCCCGACGGCGGCGAGCGAGACCACGCTCACCCCGAAGCGCAGCCACAGCGCGCGGCGGCTGGCGGTGCGGCCGGTCGCGTCGACCACCCGCAGGCGCCAGGCGCGCATGCCGAGGGTCTGGCCGCCGCGGCGCCAGGACTCGACCGCGTAGAGGCCGGTGACCGCCACGATCAGCAGCAGTTCGAGCCAGCCGCCGAGGCTGCCGGACTCGACCGGCCGGGCGCCGTGCAGCGCGTACACCAGCAGGCTGACCACCATCCACAGGGCGAACACGGGCATGAGGTCGTAGACCAGGGCGAGCACCCGCAGCAGGAGGTTGGCGGGACGGGCGCTGGCGGCGACGGGCTGTTCTTCGGACATCCGGCAAGGATAGCGGCTGGCACCGCGGACGACTTAGAGTGCGGCGCATGTCCGACGCCCGAGAAGCGCAGGCCGCGCCCCTGCCGGATGCCGCCGCCCGCCGCCTGCGCACGCAGGCGCTGCCGCCGGCGCGTCCCGAGGACGTCGCGCAGATCGACGCCTTCCTCGAGGCCGCCTGGGCCGAACTGGGGCTCGCGCGGCACACGCTGGCGAGCTACCGCCGCGACCTCGTCGGCGTCGCCCGCGCCTGTCCCGGCCTGTCGGGGCTGTCCGGCGAGGACCTGTCCGCGCACTTCGCCGCCCGCAGCCGGCTGGGCTACAGCGCCCGCAGCGACGCACGGCTGCTTGCGAGCCTGCGGGCCTTCTATGCCTGGCAGGTGCGTCGCGGCGCAGTGGCGCAGGACCCGGTCGCGGCCCTGGCGCAGCCGCGGCTGGGCAGGCCGCTGCCCAAGGCGCTCTCCGAATCCGAGGTCGCGGCCCTGCTGCAGGCCGCCGACGGCGCGGACGCGGCCGGGCTGCGCGACCGCGCCATGCTCGAGCTGATGTACGGCACCGGCCTGCGCGTGAGCGAGCTGGTCGACCTGCCGTTCGGTGCGCAGAACCTGCGCCAGGGGACGCTGCGGGTGACCGGCAAGGGCAGCAAGGAACGCCTGCTGCCGCTCGGCGAGGTCGCCCAGGACTGGCTGCAACGCTACCTGACCGAGGCGCGGCCGCTGTTCGCCGAGGCCGCCCGGGCGCGGCGCGGGACCGCGCTCGCCCTGTTCCTGGACGAACGCGGCCGGGCCCTGACCCGCCAGCGCTTCTGGACGCTGGTCAAGCGTCGCGCCGCGGCCGCCGGCATCGATCCGAGGCGCGTCACCCCGCACGGCCTGCGGCACAGCTTCGCCACCCACCTGCTCAACCACGGTGCCGACCTGCGCGCCCTGCAGATGCTGCTCGGCCATGCCAGCCTGTCCACCACCCAGATCTATACCGACGTGGCCCGCGGCCGCCTCCAGCGCCTGCATGCGGCCCATCATCCCCGTGGCTGAACGCGCGCTCCGATCGGCGCGCGGGCCGGGTCCGGCGCTTTCCGTAGAATGGACCCCAGGCGGCCGCGCGCGGCCGCTCCCTCCCTGTTCCGACGAGGTCATCGCATGAGTCGTCCCGTAGTCGCCGCGCTGGTCGGCGTGTTCAGTCTCGCCGCCTGTGCCGCCGAGGGAGACCGCAGCCCGCAGCCGGCGTCCGCCGATGCTCCCGCGGCCGCCGCCCGGACGACGCAGGCGCGGACCGGCGGCGATGCCGACGCCGCGGCGCGCGCGCGTACCGTGGTCGAGGGCCTGGTGCCCCAGGTGCCGGTCGACAGCGTGGCCGACGCCGCCCTGCCGGGCTTCCAGGAGGTCATGATCGCCGGGCAGCTGCTCTACGTCTCGAACGACGGCAAGTACCTGATCCAGGGCAGCGTGCTCGACGTCGAGGCGCGCCGCGACCTCACCGAGGCGAGCAAGGCCGTGGTGCGGCGCGAGGTGCTCTCGGGCATGGACCGCGACCGGCGCATCGTGTTCGCGCCGGAGAACCCGGTGCACACGGTGACGGTGTTCACCGACATCGAGTGCGGCTACTGCCGCCAGCTCCATCGCGAGATCGAGGCCTACAACGCGCAGGGCATCGCGGTGGAGTACCTGTTCTTCCCGCGCTCCGGCCTCGACGGCGAGGCCTACCGCGAGGCGGTGTCGGTGTGGTGCGCGGACGACCGCCGCGCGGCGATGACTGCCGCCAAGGCTGGCCGGCCGGTGCCCGAGCGCACCTGCGAGAACCCGGTGGCGGACGACTTCGCCGCGGGGCAGCGCATCGGCGTCGAGGGCACGCCCGCCATCTTCAACGAGGACGGCCGCCAGATCGGCGGCTACATCCCGCCCGTGCAGATGCGCCAGCGCCTGGACGCGCTGGCCGCGTCGCGCGATTCCGCCGGCTGAGCCCGTGGGGCCGCCCCGGGCAGGGCCGGGGCGGCGCCGGCTACAATAGGCGACCTCCCGCAGCACAGACGTCCCGGACATGCTCGTCCTCGAGGGGCCCTCGGCCCTTTCGCCGCACCAGATCGCCCGCCTCCACGCCCGTCTCGACCGCATCGCGCCCGCGGTCCGCATCCTCGACGGCCACCACGTCTACTTCGTCGACGCCGGCAACGGCGCGGAGATCGACCGCGCGGCGCTCGCGCGCATCCTCGACGCCGGCTTCGAGTCCGCGCCCTCCGCGGGCGGCCGCACCGTCTTCGTGGTGCCGCGGCTGGGCACGGTGTCGCCCTGGGCGAGCAAGGCCACCGACATCCTCGCCGGCGCCGGGCTGCGCGTGCGCCGCGTCGAGCGCGGCCTGCGCCTGGACCTGAGCGGCCTCGACGCGCTCGACGGCGCGCAGGCCGAGGCCGTGCTGCGCGCGCTGCACGACCCGATGACGCAGTCGCTGCTGCCCGACCTCGACGGCGCGCTGGCGCTGTTCGCCACCCCCGCCAAGGGCGAGACCGAGTTCGTGCCGCTGGCCGCGCTGGACGAGGCCAACGCGCGCCTGGGCCTGGCGCTGTCCGAGGACGAGATCGCCTACCTGCGCGAGCGCTACGCCGCGCTCGGACGCGCGCCGTCCGACGCCGAGCTGATGATGTTCGCGCAGGCCAATTCCGAGCACTGCCGGCACAAGATCTTCAACGCGAGCTGGACCATCGACGGCGCGGCGCAGCCGCGCTCCCTGTTCGCGATGATCCGCAACACCCACGCCAGGGCGCCGCAGGGCACGCTCACCGCCTACGCCGACAACGCGGCGGTGATCGAGGGGCACACGGCCCGCCGCTTCCGCCCCGGCGACGACGGCGTCTACCGCGCCGAGGACCCGCAGCCCTCGGCCTTCGCGATCAAGGTCGAGACGCACAACCATCCCACTGCGATCTCGCCCTTCCCCGGCGCGGCCACCGGTGCCGGCGGCGAGATCCGCGACGAGGGCGCGACCGGCCGCGGCGGCAAGCCCAAGGCCGGGCTCACCGGCTTCTCGGTCTCGCACCTGCGCATCCCGACCCTGCCGCAGCCCTGGGAACGGCCGCGCAGCCTCAACCCGCGCACTGCCTCGGCGCTCGAGATCATGCTCGACGGCCCGATCGGCGCGGCCGCCTTCAACAACGAGTTCGGGCGTCCGGCGCTGGCCGGCTATTTCCGCAGCTTCGAGCTGGCGACCTCGACCCCGGGCACCACGCGCGGCTACGACAAGCCGATCATGCTGGCCGGCGGCGTGGGCGCCATCGACCGCGGCCAGGTCGCCAAGCTGCGGCTGTCGCCGGGCGACGCCGTGGTCGTGCTGGGCGGGCCGGCGATGCTGATCGGCCTCGGCGGCGGCGCGGCGAGTTCGGTCGCCTCGGGCCAGAGCTCCGAGGCGCTGGACTTCGCCTCGGTGCAGCGCGACAACCCCGAGATGCAGCGGCGCTGCCAGGAGGTCATCGACCGCTGCGCGGCCATGGGCGAGGCCAACCCCATCGTCGCCGCGCACGACGTCGGCGCCGGCGGTCTGTCCAACGCCATTCCCGAGCTGCTGCACGACTCCGCGGTCGGCGGCGTGATCGACCTGCGGCGCATCCCCAGCGACGATCCCTCGCTGTCGCCGATGCAGCTGTGGTGCAACGAGTCGCAGGAGCGCTACGCGCTCGGCGTGGCCGCGGACCGGCTGGAGGCCTTCGAGGCGCTGTGCCGCCGCGAGCGCTGCATCTTCGCCGTGGTCGGCCGCGCCACCGCCGAGGAGCGCCTCGTGCTGGAGGACGGCCCCGGCGGCGCGCGCGCCATCGACATTCCCATGGACGTGATCTTCGGCAAGCCGCCGAAGATGCACCGCGACGCGGTGCGCACGCCGTCCGAGCGCTGGCCGGTGCTCGACACCGCCGCCATCGACCTGCACGAGGCCGGCCTGCGCGTGCTCGCGCATCCGACCGTCGCCTCGAAGAGCTTCCTGGTCACCATCGGCGACCGCACCGTCGGCGGCCTCAACGCGCGCGACCAGATGGTCGGGCCCTGGCAGCTCCCGGTGGCCGACTGCGCCGTGACCCTGGCCGACTTCCACGGCCATGCCGGCGAGGCCATGGCCATCGGCGAGCGCACGCCCCTGGCGCTGCTGGATGCGGCGGCGTCGGCGCGCATGGCGGTCGGCGAGGCGCTGACCAACCTCGCCGCGGCGCCGGTCGCGTCCCTGGGCGACGTCAAGCTCTCCGCGAACTGGATGGCCGCCGCCGGCACGCCGGGCGAGGACGCGCGCCTGTTCGAGGCGGTGCAGGCGGTGGGCATGGAGCTGTGCCCGGCGCTGGGGGTGAGCATTCCCGTCGGCAAGGACTCGCTGTCCATGCAGGCGCGCTGGCAGGCGGAGGACGGCGAGCAGGCCTCGGTCGCGCCGGTGTCGCTCGTGGTCTCCGCGTTCGCCAGGGTCGAGGACGCGCGGCGCACGCTGACGCCGCTGCTGTCCCAGGCCGAGCACGAGGGCGGGACCGAGCTCTGGCTGATCGGCCTCGGCGCGGGCCAGCGGCGTCTGGGCGGCTCCATCGTCGCGCAGTGCTACGGCTGCTTCGGCGGCCCGTCGCCCGACCTCGACGACCCGCGCCTGCTGCGCGACCTGTTCGAGCTGATCCAGGCCGCGCGCGCGCAGGACCTGCTGCTGGCCTACCACGACCGCAGCGACGGCGGCGCCTTCGCCACCCTCTGCGAGATGGCCTTCGCCTCGCACCGCGGCCTCGAACTGAACCTCGGGAGCTGGGGCGACGACCCGGTGCGCACCCTGTTCACCGAGGAACTGGGCGCGGTGGTCGAGGTGGCCTGCGAGGACCGGGCGGAGTTCGCCGACCTGGTGAACCGCTACGACCTGACCCACTGCGCGCAGCGCATCGGCCGCGTCACCCGCACGCCGCGCATCCGCGTGGTGGACGGCGAACGCACGGTGGTCGAGTGGACCTGGCAGGAGGCGTTCTCGGCCTGGTGGTCGGTCAGCCACGCCATGCAGCGGCTGCGCGACAACCCCGAGTGCGCCGACGAGGAGCGTGCGGCCCACCTGGACTTCGAGGCGCCGGGCCTGGTGCCGGTCGAGACCTTCGATCCGGCCGAGGACGTCGCGGCGCCCTTCGTCAACGCCGGGGCCCGGCCGCGGGTCGCGATCCTGCGCGAGCAGGGCATCAACGGCCAGGTCGAGATGGCCATGGCCTTCACCCGCGCCGGCTTCGAGGCCGTCGACGTGCACATGACCGACCTCGTCGAGGGCCGGCACCGGCTCGACGGCTTCACCGGCCTCGCGGCCTGCGGCGGCTTCTCCTACGGCGACGTGCTCGGCGCCGGGCGCGGCTGGGCGCTGTCGATCCTCGAGCGCCCGGCGCTGCGCGAGCAGTTCGCGCGCTTCTTCGAGCGCGGCGACACCTTCGGCCTGGGGGCCTGCAACGGCTGCCAGATGCTCAGCCAGCTCAAGGACCTCATCCCCGGCGCCGAGGCCTGGCCGCGCTTCCTGCGCAATCGCAGCGAGCAGTACGAGGCGCGCGTGGCGCTGCTGGAGGTGGTGGATTCGCCCTCCGTCCTGCTGCAGGGCATGGCCGGCAGCAGGATTCCGGTGGCGGTCGCGCACGGGGAAGGCCGCGCCGCCTTCGCCGATCCCGCCGACGCGGCGCGGGCGCACGTCGCCTTCCGCTTCGTCGACGGACAGGGGGCGCCGGCGACGCAGTACCCGGCCAATCCCAACGGCTCGCCGGAGGGCATCGCCGGCCTGACCAGCGCCGACGGCAGGGTCACCCTGCTCATGCCCCACCCGGAGCGGGTCTTCCGCAGCGTCCAGGTCAGCTGGCATCCCGCCCACTGGGGCGAGGACTCGCCCTGGATGCGCCTGTTCCGGAACGCGAGGCGCTGGGTCGGCTGACCGCACCGGGCGGACGCGCCGCCCGAAGGCCCCTCTCCACGACCGCCACGATGCCGCGCCCCTCCCGGGGCGCGGCACGGGCGCGCCTGCCATGGAACTTTTTCAGGCGGATGACGAGCGTCAAATTTCCAGCGGCGTCAGCGGCTTGCGTGACGCGCAACGTCACATATTGACGCAGATTTCACGCAGAACCGTACTGCGGCTGTTGTAGGCGTCAATTTTTTGGAGTAGTTATTCATCCAGGACTCAGGTTCGGTGAACCGGGTCACGCTTCATCGGGTCGCTCCCGCGCGTGCTGCGGACGCCCGATGCATCCGGAAGGGTCGTGGCGGCTTCCCGAGGCGGGAAGCCATCCAGTCATGGCTCGCCCGTCAAGGAGGACGGACGGGCCCCAGCGGGACGGGTGGGGTAGTGATCGAACAAGCGATTCCGGCAGCGCGCAGCGCGCAGCGACGCGTCTTCACCGAGTTGTCGACCGACACGGTTCCCTGGCGCGAGCGCTACGAGTTCTGGCACGAGCACGTCCGGGCGCACTTCAACTGGGAACTCCTGCGGGGCCGCGACCCGGGCAACGGGTTCCAGGCGCGCTTCCGCCACTGGATGGGGGACGAGGCGTCCTTCGTCGACATGTCCTGCGGCGAATGCCGCGTGGCGCGCACCGCCGACGCCGGCGACGAGCTGCGCCTGATCCTGATGTCGGCAGGCCAGGCCCGGATCGAGCGTCGCGCCGACGCCGGCATCGACTGCGTGAGCGCGGGCTCGCTCTACCTGCTCGATCCCGGCGCCGTGTCTCGCGCGACCTGGAGCGCCCACCACGACCTCTGCCTCAAGCTGCCGCGTCGCGCCGTGGTCGAGGCGGTCGGCAGCGACCCGCTCAAGGGCGGCGCGCCGATCTGCATGCTGCCCAACAGCGGCATCGCGCCCTTCCTCACCACCCAGATGCGCATGCTCGCCAGCCACGGCACGGGCATGGACGCCGAGGACTGCGCCTCGGTCCTGCAGAACGCGAGCGCGCTCGCCCTGTTCCTGCTGCGCCGCTTCCTGCGCAGGGAGGACGCAGCGCCCGAGGAGGCGCACGACGCCCTGCTGGTCGCCGCCAAGCGCTACATCGAGCGGCACCACCGCTCGCACGAGCTGAACCCGGACGACGTGGCCGCCGCCGTCGGCTGCTCGCGGCGCCAGCTCTATCGCATCTTCGGCAAGGAGCAGCTCACGGTCGCCGGCTATCTGCGCGAGGTCCGCCTGCAGCAGTGCCGCAGCGATCTCGAGCGCGGCGGCGGCGGTCGCGAGGTGCGCATCGGCGCCATCGCCTACGCCCACGGCTTCGCCGACCTGCCGGCCTTCAGCAAGCTGTTCAAGCGCCGCTTCGGGGTGAGCCCGAGCGAGATCGCCGGAGGCGGCGCGACGGCCGCCTGACCTCCCGACGCCCCCGCCATCCACGCGTCCGGCCCCGCCCCACGGAGCCGGGCGCGTCGCCGCGCGCGGCCTTCGCGCGCGCCGTCCGGTCTGGCTCGCGCTGACAAGGATTCCGGCACGCGGCGACTACCGCCGCTTTCTGACGGCGATGCAACGTTGCCCGTCACCAGCCGCACGCATCCGCACGCCCGACGCGGCGTGGGCGTGGCAGCCACGCAAGTCGATCCCGCCTCCAACAACACCGTGCAGCTCGGCAGCCACGGCGGCCCGCGCAACGACGAACTTCGAAGGGGTACACCACCGATGAACAGGATCTACAGCAAGGTTTGGAACGCGTCGCTCGGCACGATCGTGGTGGCCTCGGAGCTGGCGCGCAGCGCGGGCAAGGGCGCAGGCGCGCGGCGCGCGGGCAGTGCGGCGGGCGTGGCGCTGGCGGTACTGCTCGGCGCCGGCGCGGGCATGGTGGCGCCGGCGTCCGCGCAGGTCGTCTGCCACGACGCGGACGGCAACCCGGTGGGCAGCGCGACCGGCGACAACAGCACCGCCTGCGGCACGGGCGCGGTGGCCGGGGCGGCCGGCGCCACGGCCTACGGCAGCGCCGCACGCGCGACCGGCGGCAACAGCACGGCCGTGGGCCGCAGCGCGTCGGCGACGGAGACCAACGCGACCGCCATCGGCGCCGGCAGCGCCGCGATGGCCTCGGCGGCCACCGCGGTGGGACGCGGCGCGAGCGTGTTCGGCAACAACGGGGTCGCCTTCGGCGTCTTCGCCAGCGCCGACGGCAACAACAGCACCGCGGTCGGCTCGGGCAGCGTGGCCGCCGGCACGGGCGCCATCGCCATCGGGCGTGCGAGCGAGGCCTCGGGCAACGCGGCGATCGCCCTCGGCACCAACAGCGCGGTGACCGCGAACCAGTCGGTGGGCATCGGCAACGGCGCGACGGTGTCGGCCGTCCGCGGCACCGCCGTCGGCCACGGCAGCAGCGTCGAGGCCGCCGGCGGCGTCGCGCTCGGGCACGGCTCGGTCGCCGACCGCGCGGACACGGTGTCGGTGGGCGCGGCGGGCGCGGAGCGCCAGATCGTCAACGTGGCCGCGGGCACCGAGGACACCGACGCGGTGAACCTCGCCCAGCTCAACGCCGTCGGCGAGATCGCGGAGCGGACCGCGCGCCACTTCACCGCGACGGGCGAGGGCGAGGCGTCCGCCGACGGCGAGGATGCCGTCGCCGCGGGTGCGGGCGCCTCCGCCGAGGGCGACGGCTCGACCGCCGTCGGCGCCAACGCCCTGGCGCTGGCGCAGGGCGCGACGGCGCTGGGCAGCGGCGCTTTCGCGCTGGGCGAGCACAGCACGGCGACCGGCTTCAACGCCAGCGCCGTGGCGGACAACGCGACGGCGACGGGTGCGAGGTCGAGCGCCCACGGCGAGAACGCGACGGCGACCGGTGCAGCGAGCGAGGCGGTGGGCGACGACAGCACCGCGACCGGCGCGTACGCCTTCGCGGAAGGCGCGGGCGCGACGGCGACCGGCGTGAACGCCTTCGCCACCGGCGACGCGAGCACGGCCTCGGGCTACAACGCCGCGGCGACGGGCANGGAGGACAGCGCGACGGCGGTGGGCGGGCACCTGTACGTCGAGGACGAGACGACGGGCGAGGTGCTGCTGGACAGCTACACCACGGCGGACGCGGTGGGCGCGAGCGCGGTGGGCGCGGGCGCGCAGGCGCTGGGCGCGTTCAGCACGGCGACCGGCGCGAACGCCGTGGCCGAGGGCACGCAGGCGACGGCGCTGGGCTACAGCAGCACGGCGGCGACCGACGGATCGAGCGCGCTGGGCAGCTTCAGCGCGGCGACGGGGACGTTCGCGACGGCGGTGGGCTACGGCTCGGAGGCGAGCGGCGCCTACGGGTTGGCAGTGGGCGGCATCGCGGACTACGGCGACCTGCTGATCGGTCTGCCGGGCTTCATCCTGCAGA
>NZ_JBHSGG010000015.1:0-106849 GCF_042654365.1 Coralloluteibacterium thermophilum | reverse complement strand
TCGTCAGGCGCCAGCGGCGGCGCCGGGGCGCCGGCATCGCCCTGGGGCGGCTGCGGTGCAGCCGCCGCCGGCGCGGCGGCAGGCACGTCCGGCGTGGGCGCCGGCGTCGCCGGCAGGCCGTGCGCAGGCAGCGGCCAGTAGCCGAGCACTTCGAGGCTGTAGCGCGCCACGTCGAGGATGCGGTCGCGGCCGGGGCGCTGGTCGCGCAACGCCTCGAGGAAGTACTCCAGGGCGGCGAGCGCATCCGCCAGGGTGTCCATCTGGCGCCCGTTCGGCACCCGGCGCCGCTGCAGCAGTTCGGTCTCGGTGAACCGGCGGATCGCCACCAGGTAGTCCGGCGCGGCTTCGATCTCGGCGATCCGCAGCGCACCGACGACCTCGTCGACCAGGCGGGGCACGTCCTGGAGCTGCTCGTGGTCCCAGTTGGTCTCGACGAAGGCGACGAAGCACTGGCGGGCGTTCGCGAAGTTGGCGATCGCCTCCTTGATCAGCGACTCCAGCACCCGGCGCGCTTCGGCGCCCGAGGCGGTTTCCTCGTTGCCGGCGGCGCCGAGGCGCGCCACCTGGTCGTCGAGCGTCGCCTCGACGTACAGCAGGGCGCCGGCGACGTCGAGCAGGGCGCCCTCGTTCGCTTCGCGCGTCCCGCCGATGAAGTCGGCGATGGCCTGGCGCTGTTCCTGCACGACGCGGCGCGGGACGCCGAGGCCGAGCATGCCGAGGGTGTCGCCGACGCGGTCGAGCACCTCGAGCTGGGGCTCGAGCTCGGCGGGGGCGACGTCGCCTGCGCGCAGGTGCAGGTCCAGCGCGTCCTTGACCCGGAGCAGGTCGTCCTTGAGCGCGCTGGAGACGGTGTCCAGCAGCGCGCGATTGTGCCCGGCCAGGCTGCCGCGGGCGTGGTCGAGCTCCGCCTCGCTGGGCAGATAGCGCGAGAGGCCGAACACGTCGCGGATCTCGTCGATGCGCACGTGCTGCGTCGGCGCATGCGCCACGAAGTACAGCAGCTGACGGGTGAGTTCCAGCGGCGGGGCGTTGCGGAAGGCGGCGTCGCCGCCCTCGGCCAGGCGCTTGATCTCGCGCTCGACGCGGCCGAGCGCCTGCTTGAGCGCCCGCGAGGCCTCGAACGCCCCGGCGCGCAGCGCCTCGAGCGTGCCCGCGGCCACCCAGAACAGGCGGCGCGCATCCTCGGACTGGGTGATGCGGACCAGCCGCTCGCAGACCTCGGTCAGCGCCTCGATGTTCCCCGGGTTGGCGTCCTCGCGCAGCCACTGCAGCAGGGCGGCCTGGAAGCGGCCGCGCAGCGCCTCGACCTGGACCCGCAGCGGCGCGTCCGGCACCGGAGCGGCCGGACCGCGGGCGGTCTCCGGGAGCTGGCGGCTGAGGTCGGGCGAGAACAGCACCGCTTCGGAGAGCCGCTGCACGCCCCGCGCGTCGCGCAGTTCGTTCAGCAGCGGCAGCAGCACCATCGGGATGTCCCGGTGGCCGCTCTGCAGGCGCTCCAGATAGTCCGGCAACTGCATGATGCCGCGCATGAGCGCGCTGTAGCCGGCATCGCGCGAACCGGCGAACTCGCCCTGGAGGGCGATCACCAGTTGCTCCATCTCCTCGGCGACCATGGCCGCGCCGTAGAGCTCGACCATGCGCAGCGTGCCCTGCACCTGGTGCAGGTGCCCGGCGACCAGCCGCAGGCGACTGGGGTCCGCAATGCCCTCCGCCAAGCCCTCGACGTACTCCTCGAGGGCGCGCTGCGCCTGGCGGAGCGTCTCGTCGAGCTCGGGCTTGACCCAGGCCAGCGTGGTGAAATCGATGTTGTCCTGGAGCCGCATCGGCGCGTTCCGTCCCTACCGGCGTGGCGAGCGCGCGCGGTACGCGCGCGACGCCTGACTGATCAATGCTCGAACGCTGCGGGCCTTCAGCCCGGCAGCTTGAAGTCCGCGACAGAACGACGCAGGTCGTTGGCGAGCTGCGCCAGGTTGCCGATCGACTCGGCCGTCTGGCTCGCGCCCTGCGAGGTCTGCGAGGTGATCTCCTGGATCGAGTTCATGGTCGCGGTGATGTTGGTCGCCGCGGCCGACTGCTGGCGCGCCGCCGTCGAGATGTTCTGGATGAGGTCCGACAGGTCGGTCGACACCTTCTCGATCTCGCCCAGCGCGAGGCCCGCGTCCTCGGCCAGGCGCGCACCGGCGACCACCTCGGAGGTCGTCTGCTCCATGGAGCTGACCGCCTCGTTGGTGTCGGACTGAATCGTCTGGACCAGGGTCTCGATGCGGCGGGTCGCGCTCGACGAGCGTTCCGCGAGGCGCTGCACTTCGTCGGCCACGACCGCGAAGCCGCGACCGGCCTCGCCGGCCGATGCCGCCTGGATCGCCGCGTTGAGCGCGAGGATGTTGGTCTGCTCGGCGATGTCGTTGATGAGTTCGACGATCGAGCCGATCTCCTGCGAGCTCTCGCCCAGCCGCTTGATGCGCTTGGAGGTCTCCTGGATCTGGTCGCGGATGTTGTCCATGCCCTGGATCGTCTGGCGCACCACGTCGGCGCCCTTGGCGGCGATCTGCACGGAGCGCTGCGCCACGTCGGCCGACTCCGCCGAGTTCTTCGAGACCTCGTCGATCGACAGCGCGATCTCGGAGATCTTGGCGGACGACGAGCTGATCTGCTGCGCCTGGTGCTCGGCCGCCTCGGCCAGGTGCATCGCCGTGGCCTGGGTTTCCTGGGCCGCCGCCGAGACCTGCACGGAGGTTTCGTTGATGGTGCCGACCAGTCGGCGCAGCTCGTCGACGGTGAAGTTGATCGAGTCCGCGATGGCGCCGGTGTACTCCTCCGACACGGTCGCGTTGACGGTCAGGTCGCCTTCCGCGATCGGGACGATTTCGTCGAGGAGCTGCTGGATCGCCTTCTGGTTGCGCTGGTTCTGCAGCTCCGCCTCGCGGGTGCGGCGGCGCTGCTCGCCGGACAGCGCGACCAGCAGGCCGATCAGCGAGAGGATGGCGAGGCCGCCGGAGATGCCGCCGACCCAGTTGCCCGGGAACACGCGGGTGGAGGGCAGCGCGCCGATGGCGTCGAAGAGCGCGCGCGCGTCGACCAGGAGGATGTTGGAGTCCTCGGAGATCGCGTTCGCCGACTGCTGCACCTCGTAGAGCTCGACCGAGGCGTCGAGCACGTTGGCGATCTCGGCCTGCAGCTCGGTGTAGGCCGTGGTCACCGGCTCCAGCGCGGCCTGTGCGGCGGCGCTGGTCAGGCGCACGTAGTTGAGCTCGGGGTTGCCGGCCTGGAGCCCGTTGAGCACGGAGCCGAACATGGCCGCGTCGTTCTGCAGCGCGTCGCGGGCGACGATCGCGCCGGCGCCGCCGGCGCGGATCTCGGTGACGCGGCGCGACATGCGGTCGACCAGCACGAGCTGGCGCGCGGCGATGAGCACCTGGTCCGAGCTCGACCCGGCGCTCGCCATGGCGCGCACGACCTCGTCGAGGTCGGCCTGCAGGCGCGGCACGCGGGCGGTGAAGGCGTTGGCGGTCTCCGCGAGCGCGAGCACCTGCTGCTGGCCGGCGATGATCCGTTCGGAGTGCGACGACATCGGCCCCCAGGTCGCCATCAGCTTGCTGAGCGCCGTGCCGACCGCGCCGCCGGCGCTCTCGTACTCGGCGTTGAGCGCGCGCAGGTGCTCGTTGACGGCGGTGTAGGTCGCGTTGAACTCGGTGAAGGCGTCGGGATTGCCGTCGACGGCCTCCTTCGCGAACTTCGCCAGCTGCTGCGACTGCACCTGGATGTCCGCCGCGCGCGCCGCCGCATCCGACTCGCGCGCGCCGAGATACAAGGTGTAGGCGGTATTGACGCCGAAGAGGATGAGGAAGACGGCGAGCAGGCCGATCCACATCGGCACCCCGATGCCGCCGATCCGCCCGCCCGTTCCCACCGCTGCGCTGCTCATGATTCAACCCCTGGATGAAAGTCCACGATCCGCTGACGGATCAGATTCCCGCACCGGTGCGCACCCTTCGGCTCGCACCGCCCCCTGCACGGCACGCTCCGCTCAGGCCGCCGCCTGCCGGAACTCCGGCGTGCGTGCCAGCCGCGTCATGTCGAACACGCTCCAGACCTGCCCGTCGAGCAGATAGGCGCGCTCCACGAAATGGCGGTAGCGGCCCTCGACCTCCGGCGCCACGGCGTGCTCGTCGTGGAAGCCGCGCTGCCCGTAGAGCTCGTCGATCAGCACCGCCACGTCCCCGCCCGGCTGGCGCATCACCAGCACGCGCTGGCCCTCGTGCAGCACCGTCCGCTCGCCCTCGAGGAACAACTTGAGGTCCACCACCGGCAACAGCGTACCGCGCAGGTTCGCCACGCCCAGCATCCACGGCTGGGCACCCGGCACCGGCGTCACCTGCGGCATGGGCAGGATCTCGATGACCTCGTCGAAGGCCGACACCAGCCGGCGCGCGCCGATGCGGAATCCCACGCCGCGCCAGTGCCCGGGCGCGTCCGCTTCCTCCGGGAGGCCCGCCACATGCACGAGACTGCGGGCCTCGTAGGCCGCAAGGATCTCGAACGGGGACGGCCGGGCACCCACTCAGGCGGCCCCGAGGATCGTCTGGATCCGCGCGATGAGGTCGCGTTCCTCCGGCGGCTTGACTAGGTAGTCCTTCGCGCCCTGGCGGAGCCCCCAGACCTTGTCCGTCTCCATGCCCTTGGTGCTGACGATGACGACCGGAATGTGCTTGGTGTCCGGATCGCGCGTGAGCGCGCGGGTCGCCTGGAAGCCGTTCATCCCCGGCAGGATCACGTCCATGAGGATGAGGTCGGGGCGCAGCGCCCGCGCCTTCTCGATGCCGTCCTCCGCCGAGCCGGCGGATTCGACCTGGTGGCCGTTGCGGGTCAGCATCCCGATGAAGACCGCCGTATCGGTCGGCGAGTCCTCGATGAGCAGAATCCGTGCCATTTGATCCCCTTTCAGATGGCGGTGTGTGTCGGCCTCAGCCCGCGTCTGGCGCGGCTGCGACGTGCGTGCGGATGGCCGAGAGCAGTTCCTCGCGCGTGAACGGCTTGGTGAGGTACTGCTCGGAGCCCACGATGCGGCCGCGCGCCTTGTCGAACAGGCCGTCCTTCGAGGACAGCATGATCACCGGCGTGGACCGGTACATCTGGTTGTTCTTGATCAGCGCGCAGGTCTGATACCCGTCCAGCCGGGGCATCATGATGTCGACGAAGATGATCTGCGGCTGCTGGTCGGCGATCTTGGCGAGCGCCTCGAAGCCGTCGGTCGCGGTGACAACTTCGCACCCCTCCTTCTTGAGGAGCGTCTCCGCTGTCCGGCGGATGGTCTTCGAGTCGTCGATCACCATGACCCGAAGCCCGGCGAGGCTGCCGGCGCGGTTACTGTCGTCCATCGAGTTCCAATCCCCTGGATGCTGCTGCCACGTACCCCTGCAGGACGGCTGCCGCCGGTCGCGCGTAGGGCCTTTATACCGTAGCCGCTGCGGAAACTGTAGATGCGATTGCGCCCTGTGATGCACGCCACGCGGGCCGCGCCGGGCCGCTGCTACGATATCTGCGGAACGCGTCACGGATACGCCCTCTATGCCCCATGCCATCGCGGTGGTGATGGACCCGATCGGGTCGATCAGGATCGCCAAGGACACCACCTTCGCCATGCTGCTGGAGGCCCAGCGCCGGGGGCACGCGCTGCACTACGTCCTCCCGGGCAGCCTGGGCGTCTCCGGAGGGCGCGCGCACGCGACGCTCGCCCCGCTGCGGGTCGCCGACGACGCCTCGGCCTGGTTCGAGCTCGGCCCGGCGCGCCTGCGGCCGCTGGCCGACATGGCCGCGGTGCTGATGCGCAAGGACCCGCCGGTCGATGCCGAGTTCGTCTACGACACCCAGGTCCTGAGCCTGGCGCAGGACGAGGGCGTGCTGGTGGTCAACGACCCGCAGGGCCTGCGCGACCTGAACGAGAAGCTCGCCGCCCTGCTCTTCCCGCAGTGCTGTCCGCCGACCGTGGTCTCGCGCGACGCGCAGGTGCTGCGGGCCTTCGTGGCCGAGCACGGTGCCTGCATCCTGAAGCCGCTCGACGGCATGGGCGGGCGCTCGATCTTCAAGACCGCGCCCGGGGACCCGAACCTCAACGTCATCATCGAGACCCTCGCCGACGGCGGGCGCCGGCTGGCGATGGCGCAGCGCTACATCCCGGAGATCGCCGCGGGCGACAAGCGCATCCTCCTGGTCGACGGCGTGCCGGTGGACTACGCGCTGGCGCGCATCCCGCAGGGCGACGAGTTCCGCGGCAATCTCGCGGTCGGCGGCCGCGGCGTCGGGCAGCCGCTGTCCGAGCGCGACCGCTGGATCGCGGCCCAGGTCGCGCCGGAACTGCGGCGACGCGGCATGCTGTTCGTCGGGCTCGACGTCATCGGCGACTACCTGACCGAGGTCAACGTCACCAGCCCGACCTGCGTGCGCGAGCTCGATGCCCAGTTCGGGCTGAACATCTCGGCGCAGTTGTTCGACGTGATCGAGGCGCGCCTGGGCGCATGACGGCCGCTGCGGCACCCCGCGCCGGGAGCGGCGACCGCCTGGCGGCGACCCTGGCTTTCTCGGCGATCGCGCACGGCGTGATCCTGCTGGGCATCGGCTTCACGCTGGAGGACGCGGCGCCCATCGTGCCGACCCTGGACGTCATCCTGGTCCAGACCCGCGACGACACGCCGCCCGAGCGGGCCGACTTCCTGGCCCAGGCCGCCCAGCAGGGCGGCGGCGATCAGGACGAGGCGCGCCGCCCGCGCGAGCCGCAGCCCTCCTCGGTACCGCGACCGAATCCCGGCGTCGCGCCGCAGCCCATCGAGGCCCAGGCCCCGCCGCCGGAGCCCGCCGCGGTCGCCCGCGTCCTGGCGGCACCGCGCGCCGAGGAACGCGTCGCTCGCCCGCGGGAGGCCCTCGCCAGCAGCCGCCGGACACTGCCCACCGGCCGGGAACTCATCGAGGAGGACCTGGAGATGGCGCGCCTGGCGGCGGAGATCGAGCGCGAGCAGGAGCTCTACGCGCGCAAGCCGCGACGCAAGTTCGTCTCCGCGAGCACGCGCGAGTACGCCTACGCCGCCTATCTCCGCGCCTGGGTCCAGCGGGTGGAGCGCGTCGGCAATCTGAACTACCCGGACGAGGCCCGCCGCCGGGGGCTGAGCGGGCAGGTACGGGTGACCGTTGCCGTCCGCCGCGACGGCAGCGTTGAGAACATCGTCATCAACGAGTCCAGCGGCATCCGCCTGCTGGACGAATCGGTGGAGCGCATCGTGCGCCTGTCGCAGCCCTTCGAGCGCCTGCCGGCGGACGAGGACGTGGACATCCTGCACATCACGCGCACCTGGCAGTTCCTGCCGGGCGGCACCCTCCGCGACCAGTAGCGGGGCGCCCGGCCGCGCGCCGGGATCAGGCGCGGCGGGCGACCGGGAAGGTCGGCTGCAGGTGGTGGGACGGTTCGAGCAGCGCCTCCAGCACCGCCATGCGCGCGGCCACGCCGTTCGCGACCTGGTCCAGGATCACCGACTGCGCCCCGTCGGCCACCGCGTCCGCGATCTCCACGCCGCGGTTGATCGGCCCCGGATGCAGGACCACCGCACCCGGCGCCGCCCGCCGCAGCCGAGCGGGATCGAGGCCGTAGTCCCGGAAGTAGTCGTCGAGGGACGGCACCAGCCCCTCGACCATGCGCTCGCGCTGCAACCGCAGCATGAAGACCGCGTCCACGCCCTCGACCGCCTCGTCCAGGCGCGGCACCCGGACGCAGCCGTGCAGGACGTCGTCGCCCGGCAGGAGCGCGTCGGGCCCGCAGACGCGGATCTCGCCGGCGCCCAGCGTCCGCAGGGCGTGCAGGTCCGAGCGCGCCACGCGCGAATGGAGGATGTCGCCCACCATCAGCACCCGCAGCCGCGAGAAATCCGCGCCCTTGCGCTGGCGCAGGGTGAGCATGTCCAGCAGGCCCTGCGTCGGATGCGCGCGACGGCCGTCGCCCGCGTTGATCAGGGCCGCACCGCCGGCCCGGTCGGCCAGCGCGTCCACCGCGCCGTCCTGGGCGTGCCGGATCACGAAGGCGTCGACGCCCATGGCCCGCAGGGTCTTGAGCGTATCGAGGTCGGTCTCGCCCTTCTTGGTCGAGGCGCTGGCGGCGTCGAAGTTGAGCACGTCGGCCCCCAGACGCGCGGCCGCCAGCTGGAAGCTGCTGCGGGTGCGCGTGGAGGGCTCGAAGAAGAGATTGCACACCGTCTGCCCGAGCAGGCGGTTGCGCAGCGCGACCCCGGAGAAGGCCTCGTCGCGCAGCGCCTGGGCGCGGTCGAGCAGGCTCTCCAGCAACGCCCGGGGCAGGCCTTCCAGGGTGAGGAAATGGCGCAGGCCGCCGTCGGGTCGAAGCTGCAGGTCGCTCATGCGCAGGATGTGGAATCGGTAGGCAGGTCCGGCGCGCATGGTAGCCGCTCGCGGCGACGCCGCGGCGCTTCGGTTCACCCCTCGGGCGAGGGCGCCCGCTGCGCGTCGCCCGGCGCCTCGAACCAGCGCTCGACGATGACCACTGCCGCCAGCGCGTCGAGGTTCTGTGCCTGGCTGCGCCGCCGCGTGCCTGCGGCGCGGCCCGCGGCGAAACGCCGCGCCGCCTCCATCGAGCTGGAGCGCTCGTCGACGAGCCAGGTCGGCAGGCCGCTGCGCGCCTGCAGCTCGCGCGCGAAGCGCTGCGCGCGACGCCGTGCGGGCTGCTGCCCCTCCTCGTCGTCGAGGGTACGCGGATCGCCGACCACCAGCGCCTCCGGGCGCCACTCGCGGATCGAGGCCTCGATCCGGCTCCAGTCCGGCACGCCCTCGCGCACGTCGACCACGCACAGCTCCCGCGCCGAGGCCGTGAGGCCGTTGCCGACCGCGACGCCGATGCGCCGCGACCCGACGTCGAAGCCGAGCACCGTACCGCCCGACACGTCAGGCGCGGCCGGAATAGTCGGCGAGGCGCCCCAGGTCCACCCCGATGCGACCGGCGGCGGCCTGCCAGCGCGCCTCGAGCGGCGTGTCGAACAGCAGGCTGGCGTCGGCCGGCACGGTGAGCCACGCGTTCTCGGCGAGCTCCTGCTCGAGCTGGCCCGCGCCCCAGCCGGCATAGCCCAGCACCAGCAGCGAATGCGCGGGACCGTCGCCCCGGGCCATGGCCTCGAGGATGTCGCGCGAGGTGGTCACGCCGAGGCCGCCGCCGACGCGCAACGTCGACCCCCAGTCGCGGGCGTCGTCGTGCAGCACGAAGCCGCGCTCGGGCTGCACCGGCCCGCCGAGCAGGACCGGCCGCGCCGCCAGCGCAGGATCGTCGGGATGGATGCCCATCTGCCGCAGCACCTCGCCGAGGGTGAAGTCGGACAGGCGATTGACCACCAGCCCCATGGCGCCGTCCTCGTCGTGCTGCAGCAACAGCGTCACTCCGCGCGCGAAATTGGGATCATCCATGGCGGGCATGGCCACCAGCAGGTGATTGGCGAGCGAATGTTCGGGGTCCATGGGCGCATTCTAGAGCGTGTCGTGCACGCCGAGATGAAATGCGCCACCGTCGCCGGAAGGTGGGGGCGCCGCGCGACCCTGCCCTGCCCGCATCGGTTCCCGGGAAGGCACGACCTCCCGGCCGGACACCGCCTGCGCGACGCCGGCGACGGCATACTCCGCGGATGAGCGGCTATTGCGACAGCGCACCCGGCCACCCGGTGCATGCGCCCTACCACGACCTCGAATACGGCTTTCCCGTCGACGACGACCGCCAGTTGTTCGAGCGCCTCGTCCTCGAGATCAACCAGGCCGGGCTGAGCTGGCTGACCATCCTCAACAAGCGCGAGGGCTTCCGCCGCGCGTACCACGACTTCGACATCGCGCGCGTGGCGGCCTACGGGGAGGCGGACGTCGCCCGCCTGTTGAGCGATCCCGGCATCGTCCGCAACCGGCTCAAGGTGGCCGCGGCGGTGCACAACGCCGGCGTGGCGCTGGACCTGGTCGCCCGCCACGGGTCGCTGGCCGCCTGGCTCGACGCGGAGGCGGCGCGCTGCGGCGTCGACAAGGCGGCCTGGGTCCGGCTGTTCCGCCGCACCTTCCGCTTCACCGGCGGCGAGATCGTGGGCGAATTCCTGATGAGCACGGGCTACCTGCCCGGCGCCCACCGGCCGGACTGCCCGGTCCACGCGCGCATCCTCGCCTGCGATCCGGCATGGCGCCGGGCGCTGCCCGCACCCATCCCCTGAAACGACGACGCCCGGCCGGAGCCGGGCGTCGCGCACGCAGGGGCGAAAAGCGTCAGTGGGCGCCGCCGACACCGTGCGCATGGCCGTGCTGGAGCTCTTCGGCCGAGGCGGCGCGCACGTCGGTGATCTCGACCTCGAAGTGCAGGGTCTTGCCCGCGAGCGGGTGGTTGCCGTCGACGGTGACGATCCCGTCCTTCACCTCGGTGACCACGACGGAGAGCGCGCCGCCCTGGGTCTGGGCCTGGAACTGCATGCCGACCTGGACGTCCTCGACACCCTGGAAGGCCTCGCGCGGCACCTGCTGGACGAGCTGCTCGTGGCGCACGCCGTAGCCCTCCTCGGGCTTGACGTCGACCTTGAGGCGGTCGCCCGCCTTCTTGCCCTCGAGCGCGCTCTCGAGGCCCGGCACGATGTTGCCCGCGCCGTGCAGGTAGGCCAGCGGCTCGCGGCCGGACGATGTGTCGAGTACGGCGCCTGCGTCGTCGGTCAGGGTGTAGTGGAACGTGGCGACGCTGTTCTGCGCGATCTCCATGGAGTCGGCTCCTTAGAAAGTGGGTAGCGGTGAAGGGGAGTGCTGCAGAAAAGGCGTCCGTGGGACGCGCAGCGGGGATGGGTGCGCCAAGGCTAGGCGACCCGGCAGTACAGCGCAAATGAACGCGCCGGCCGGCCGTTCAGCCGACCGCCCCCGGCGTCGGCCGGAGGCGGCGGCGCAGGCGCGGCGTCAGCGGATTTCCGAGAGCTCGACGCCGTCGAGGCCCTGGCTGAGGGTGTGGGCATCGCCGCCCTGGGCGAGCTTGATCTTCAGCCGCACCTCGTTCTGGGAGTCGGCGTGGCGCAGCGCGTCCTCGTAGGAGATCTCGCCGGCCTGGTAGAGCTCGAACAACGCCTGGTCGAAGGTCTTCATGCCCAGGTTCGTCGATTCCTTCATGACGTCCTTGAGCTTGTGGATCTCGCCGTCGCGGATGTAGTCCTGCACCAGCGGCGTGCCGAGCAGGATCTCCAGCGCGACGCGCCGCCCGCGCCCGTCCGGGGTCGGGATGAGCTGCTGCGCGACCACGCCCTTGAGGTTCAGCGACAGGTCCATCAGCAGCTGGCTGCGCCGGTCCTCCGGGAAGAAGTTGATGATGCGGTCCATCGCCTGGTTGGCGTTGTTCGCATGCAGGGTGCACAGCACCAGATGGCCGGTCTCGGCGAAGGCGATGGCGTGGTCCATGCCCTCGCGCGTGCGCACCTCGCCGATCATGATGACGTCGGGCGCCTGGCGGAGGGTGTTCTTCAGCGCGGCCTCCCAGCTGTCGGTGTCGATGCCGACCTCGCGCTGGGTGACGATGCAGCCCTCGTGCTTGTGCACGAACTCGATCGGGTCCTCGATGGTGATGATGTGCCCGGTCGAATTCTGGTTGCGGTAACCGATCAGCGCCGCCATCGACGTGGACTTGCCGGTGCCGGTGGCGCCGACGAAGATCACGATGCCGCGCTTGGTCATCGCCAGGGTCTTGACCACCGGCGGCAGGTTGAGCTCCTCGATGCTCGGGATCCTGGTCTCGATCCGGCGCAGCACCATGCCGACCTGGTTGCGCTGGTAGAAGCAGCTCACGCGGAAGCGGCCCACGCCCGAGACGCCGATGGCGAACTGGCACTCGTGGGTCTTCTCGAACTCCTCGCGCTGCGCGGGGTTCATCACGCCCAGCACCAGGTCGCGGCTCTGCTGCGGCGTCAGCGGGCTCTGGGTGATCGGCGCGATCTTGCCGTGGACCTTCATGGACGGCGGCACGCCGGCGGTGATGAAGAGATCCGACGCCTTCTTGTGCGCCATCAGCTTCAGGAAGGACGAGAAATCGATCGTGCTCACGTCAGGCCTCCGGGGCCAGCGAATCCAACGTTCTACGGCCCGGCGCACCGGGCGGTCCAGCGCCGACGATACCGCCAGGGCCGCCGGCGCGCCGTGCACCGGTCCGCTATTCGAACAGGCGCTTGTCCTTCGCGTATTCCTTCGCCTGGTGGCGCGTCACCAGCCCGCGCTTGACCAGGTCCTGCAGGTGCTGATCGAGGGTCATCATGCCGGCCTGCTGGCCGGTCTGGATGGCGGAGTACATCTGCGCCACCTTGTCCTCGCGAATCAGGTTCCGGATCGCCGGGGTGCCGACCATGATCTCCCACGCGGCGGTACGGCCGCCGCCCACCTTCTTCAGCAGGGCCTGCGAGATCACCGCGCGCAGCGACTCCGACAGCATCGAGCGCACCATCGGCTTCTCGCCGGCGGGGAACACGTCGATGATGCGGTCGATGGTCTTGGCGGCCGAGCTGGTGTGCAGGGTGCCGAACACCAGGTGGCCGGTCTCCGCGGCGGTCAGCGCCAGGCGGATGGTCTCCAGGTCGCGCATTTCGCCGACCAGCACGTAGTCGGGGTCCTCGCGCAGCGCCGAGCGCAGGGCCTCGTTGAAGCCGTGCGTGTCGCGGTGGATCTCGCGCTGGTTGATCAGGCACTTCTGCGAGGTGTGCACGAACTCGATCGGGTCCTCGACGGTGAGGATGTGCCCGTACTGAGTCTTGTTGATGTAGTCGATCATCGCCGCGAGCGTGGTCGACTTGCCCGAGCCCGTGGGGCCGGTCACCAGGATCAGGCCCTGCGGCTGTTCGATGAGCTCGCGGAAGATCGGCGGCGTGGCCAGGTCCTCGAGCGTGAGGACCTCGGAGGGAATGGTGCGGAACACCGCGCCCGCGCCGCGGTTCTGGTTGAAGGCGTTGACGCGGAAGCGCGCCATGCCCGGGATCTCGAACGAGAAGTCGACCTCGAGGAACTCCTCGTAGTCGCGGCGCTGCTTGTCCGACATGATGTCGTAGACCAGCGCGTGCACCTGCTTGTGGTCGAGCGCCGGGATGTTGATGCGGCGCACGTCGCCATCGACGCGGATCAGCGGCGGCAGCCCGGCGGACAGGTGCAGGTCGGACGCCCGGTTCTTGACCGAGAAGGCCAGCAGTTCAGCGATATCCATGCGCGCTCCCCTTGCGCCTCGAGTTGGTACAGCGGCGATTCCCCGCGGCAGTATATCCGTTCCCCATCGGCCGCGAACGCCCTCGCGGCGGCCCTACTCCGCACAGGAACGCATGCCCACGCCGACCGCCCACGACGAGGTTCTCCAGCGCATCCGGGCCGCGGCGGCGGGCCGTCCCGTGGAGCTGCTGGCCGTGTCCAAGACCCGCAGCGCCGAGGAGGTGGTCGCCTTGGCGCGGCGGGGGCAGCGGCGGTTCGGCGAGAACTACGTCCAGGAAGCGGTGGCCAAGCGCCGCGCCGTCGCCGCACTGGCGCCCGACCTCGACCTGGAGTGGCACCTGATCGGCCGCCTGCAGACCAACAAGGCGCGCGATGCCGCAGGCTTCGACTGGGTCGAGGCGGTCGATCGCCCCCGCCTCGCGGACGCACTGGCGGCAGCGCGCCCGGAAGGCCGGCCTCCGCTGAACGTCCTGATCCAGGTGAACCCCGACGGCGAGCCCGGCAAGGCCGGGTGCGCGCCCGACGAGCTCGACGCGCTCGCCGCCCACGTCGCCGCCCTGCCCCGCCTGCGCCTGCGCGGGCTGATGGCGATTCCGGCGCCTGCGGAGGACATGCGCGTGCGCGCCGCGAGCTTCCGGACCCTGGCCGGGCTCTTCGAGCGGCTGCGCGGACGCCACCCCGACATCGACACGCTCTCGATGGGCATGAGCGACGACTTCGAGACCGCCATCGCCGAGGGCGCGACCCGCGTCCGCATCGGCACCGCCCTGTTCGGGCCGCGCCCGCCGCGGCCTTCTCCCGAGGACGCCCACGCATGAGCCCCACGCCCCCCGCCCTCCCCCGCAGCGTCGCCTTCGTCGGCGGCGGCAACATGGCCCGCAGTCTGATCGGCGGCCTCGTCGGCCGGCTGGCTCCTTCGGCCATCCGCGTCGCCGATCCCTCGCCGACGACCCGCGGCGCGCTGGCCGAGGACTTCGGCGTCGTCGTCCACGAGGACAACGCGGCCGCCGCTGGCGATGCGGAGGCATGGGTGCTGGCGGTCAAGCCGCAGGCGATGCGCGCGGTCTGCGAGGGGCTGCGCGCGCAGGCCGCGGCGACGCGGCCGCTGGTGGTCTCGGTCGCGGCCGGCATCACCACAGCCCGGCTGGACCGCTGGCTCGGCGGCGGCCAGCGCATCGTGCGGGTGATGCCCAACACCCCTGCGCTGCTGGGTGCGGGCGCCAGCGGGCTGTACGCGACGCCGGAGGTCGACGCGGCCGGCCGCGGTCAGGCCGAGGCGCTGATGGCGGCGACCGGGCGCATCGCATGGGTCCCGGACGAGGCGCAGATGGATGCGGTCACGGCGGTCAGCGGCAGCGGCCCGGCCTACTTCTTCCTCCTCGCCGAAGCCATGACGGACGCCGGCATCGCCGAAGGCCTCGACCCGGAGACGGCGCGCGCCCTGGTCGTGCAGACGGCCCTGGGCGCGGCACGCATGCTGGCGGAGTCGGGCGAGACGGCGGCGACCCTGCGCGAGCGCGTCACCTCGCCCAACGGCACCACGCAGGCCGCGCTCGAGGCCTTCGAGCGCGGCGGGTTCCGTGACCTCGTCCGTGCGGCGGTGGGCGCGGCGGCCCGGCGCGGCGGCGAACTGGCCGCCGCCAACGACTGAGCCGGCGCGTCAGCCGGCGATGTAGCGCTGCAGCGCGTCGATCTGCAGCTGCTGGTCCTCGATCACGCTCTTGACCAGGTCGCCGATCGAGACGATGCCGACCACCGTGTCGCCTTCCAAGACCGGGAGGTGCCGGAAGCGTCCCTCGGTCATCAGGTGCATGCAGTGGGCGACGGTGGCGTCGGGCCCGACGGTCCGCACCGGCGCGGTCATGATCTCGGTGACGGGGGTGTCGTGCGAGCTGCGGCCCTGGAGCACCACCTTGCGCGCGTAGTCGCGCTCGGAGGCGATGCCGACGAGCCTGCCGCCGGCCATCACCAGCACCGCACCGACGTGCCGTTCCGCCATGCAGCGGATGGCCTGCAGCACCGGCGCCTCGGGCGCCACCCAGGCCAGCTCGGGGTTCTTGCCATCCAGGATCTGGCGGACGGTACGCATAGGGCCTCCTGCTCCCATGGATGCGCCCGATCCTACTCCTCGCCGGGCGTCAGCGGCGCTGCGGCGCAGCAGGCTCCGACGGCGCCGACGGGCGCCAGGCGTCGACCAGGTACAGCGGGCGCTGCTTGGCCTCGTCGTAGAGCCGCCCGAGGTACTCGCCGATGACGCCGAGCGCCATCAGTTGCACCCCGCCCAGGAACAGGATCACGGCCATCATCGTCGGCCAGCCCTGCACCGGATCCCCGAACAGCAGGGCCTTGACCACGACGAAGCAGGCGAACACGAAGGCCGACAGCGCGGTGGCGATGCCGAGGTAGGTCGCCACCCGCAGCGGTGCCGTGGAGAAGCTGGTGATGCCCTCCAGCGCGAAATTCCAGAGGCGCCAGTAGTTGAACTTGGAATTTCCTGCGAGCCGCGGCGCCCGCTCGTAGGGCACCGCGCACTGCCGGTAGCCCACCCAGGTGAACAGCCCCTTCATGAAGCGGTTGCGCTCGCGCACCTGGCGCAGGGCGTCCACCGCGCGCCGCGACAGCAACCGGAAGTCGCCGGTATCGCGCGGGATCGGCGTGTGCGAGAGCCGGCCGATGACCCGATAGAAGAGGTAGGCGCTGCCGCGCTTCATCCAGGTCTCGCCCTCGCGCTGGAGGCGCGTGCCGTAGACCACGTCGTAGCCCTCGCGCCAGCGCGCGACGAAGGCCTCCAGGAGTTCCGGTGGGTCCTGGCCGTCCGCGTCCATCACCACCACGGCATCGGCATCGACGTGATCGAGGCCGGCGGTCAGCGCGAGCTCCTTGCCGAAGTTCCGCGACAGCCGCAGCAGCGCGACCCGCGGATCGGCGGCGGCGATGGCCTGCAGCGCCCGCCAGGTGCCGTCGTGGCTGCCGTCGTCGACGTAGAGGACGTGCCCGTCGAGCCCCTCCAGCCGGTCGAGCGCGGCCCGGATCCGGGGATGCAGGGCCGGCAGGGCCTCCTGCTCGTTGTAGGCGGCGACGAGGACGGTCAGGCGGTCGGGCATCCGTGGATGGTAAGCCGCCCGGGCGGGCTCGGCAGCGCTCATGGTGCGCAGCAGCCGTCGAGATAGGCCGGGCCGCCGAGCTGGCGCATCTGGCGCTGGATCCATGCCGTACGCCGCTGGACGTAGGGCCCCGGCGCCTCGACCGACCAGCGGCGGGGACTCGGCAGCACCGCCGCCAGGCGCGCTGCCTCCCCCTCGCCCAGGGCGGCGGCCGACTTGCCGAAATAGCGCTGCGCCGCGGCCTCGGCGCCGTAGATGCCGTCGCCGAACTCGGCGATGTTGACGTACACCTCGAGGATGCGGCGCTTCGGCCAGAGCGCCTCGATCAGGAAGGTGTACCAGGCCTCCAGCCCCTTGCGCAGCCAGCTGCGGCCACTCCATAGATACAGGTTCCGCGCGACCTGCTGGGAGATCGTGCTGGCGCCGCGCAGCGCCCCGCCGTCCTCGTTGCTGTCCAGCGCGGCACGGATGGCGTCGAGGTCGAACCCGCGATGGTCCGGGAAGCGCTGATCCTCCGCTGCGACGACCGCCAGCGGCAACGCCGGCGCCACGGCCTCGAGGGGAACCCACCGGAAGTCCACGCGCGGCTGGCCCGCCGCCGGCGGCGGGGCCGCGAGGCGCGCCAGCATGTAGGCGCTCGTCGGGGGATCGATCCAGCGCAGCGCCAGCACCTGCAGGATGCTGAGCAGCAGCCCCATGCCCACTGCCAGCACGGGCACGCGCCACAGCCGGCGCAGCCACCGGCGCTTGCGCCGGGCCTCAGTCGTACCCATACCGTCCCTTCGTCACGTCAACCGGCCCCTGCGCTCCGACATCACCATGAACCACGCGCCATCTTCGCCCGCCGACCCCGATCGCCTCCACCGCTTCCTGCTCGACAAGGCCGGCGTGCGCGGCATCCTCGTCCGTCTCGACGACGCCTGGACCCGCATCCGGGAGACCTCCGACTATCCCGGTCCGGTCGCCGAACGGCTGGGCGAGGCCTGCGTCGCCGCCGCCCTCTTCACCGGACACGCGAAGGTGGACGGTCGCCTCAGCATCCAGCTCAAGGGCACGGGTCCCCTGCGCACCCTGTTCGCGGAATGCACGGCGGAGGGCACGCTGCGCGGCATCGCGCACCACGCCGACACGGTTCCCGACCCGCTCACGCCCCGCCAGCTCGGCCAGGGCTCGCTGATGGCGATCACCATCGAGAACCACCCGCCCGGCGCGCGCGACGTCCAGCGCTACCAGGGGCTGGTCGACCTCGACGCGGACAGCTTCATGGAGGCCTTCGAGGGCTATTTCGACCGCTCGGAACAGTTGCCGACGCGGCTGAGGCTCGTCTCCTCCGACGGCCGCGCCGCCGGCCTCATGCTCCAGCAGCTCCCGGGCGACGTCGGCGATGCCGACGGCTGGACGCGCGCGCAGGCCCTGTTCGAGACGCTGACCGACGAAGAACTCCTTCGGCTCCCCGCGCACGACCTGCTGTGGCGGCTCTTCAACGAGGAGGATGTACGCGTCCTCGGCGACTCGGCGTTGCGCTTCCGGTGTTCCTGCTCCCGCGAGCGGGTCGCGGCGATGCTCGAAGGCCTCGGCAGGGAGGAGGCGCGCGCCGCCACCGCGACCGGGATCGCCGAGGTGCGCTGCGAGTTCTGCGGCACGGCCTACACCTTCACCCCCGACGAGATCGAAGCCCTTTTCGACCGCCCGCTCACCGGCGAAGGGTCGGACCGGCTGCAGTGACTTCACTTGTTAACAACATGTAAATCGGGTAGCGTGGATCCATCGGGGAAGACGAAACCTTTACATCTCCCGGCGGTCTCACGGAATCATGACGACGCCCCTGCGCTCACGCCTGTTCGCTGGTCTGTGCCTCGCCCTCATGGGCGTGGCCGGGCCCGTGCATGCGCAGCTGGCGCCCCGCCCGGCCAAGGACACGACCGTCCTCCCCGTCTGGAACCACGACAGCGGCCGGATCGAAGCCCTGCTCCTCCTCGAAGCGCCTGACGCGCAGCGCGACGCCACCGACCTCCGCTTCCTCGCCACCCCGCCGGCACCCGCTCCCGGCGCGCTCGTGCGTCGCGATCTCGGGGCGACGGATCTCACCGCCGGCGTCAGGCTCGAGCCGCAGAGCAACCTCGCCCTGCTGTGCAACGGCGACACCGGCGTCGCGCTGACCCTCGGCGGCCTCGCGGAGCACTGCATGCTCGCGCAGATGAACGACACCGCGGGCGGTGGCGGTCGCCTCGGCCTGGAAGCGACGGTCGGGAACGACGAGGCCAACCTGACCCTCGGTGCAGGAAGCACCCGGGGAACGGTCGGCGGCACCGCGCTGCTCCCGAACCCTGGCAGCGTGGGCGAGCCGAACTGGCTGGCGAACAACCCGCTGCTGCCCATGGCCGTGACCGCAGGCGTCGAACAGACCGACGTCGGCATGCTCGGCCAGATGCGCCTGGGCAGCGACGGCTGGGTCTCCATCGCGGGCACCGTGGCGCGCGCGCGCCTCGTCCCTGCGAACGATGCCGCCGCCTCCCTCCTCCCCGACCAGTGGGACACCACGACCCTCGGCGTCGGCGCCGGCTACGGCGCCTTCAGCGGCTCGGTGATCGGTCGCGTGATCGAGGTCCCCGGCCAGGACAGCTTCGGCAGCCTCGGCCTCGGCCTCAGCTGGCGCGCCCCCTGGCGCGGCCAGTTCAGCGTCGGCGCCGAGAACATCGTCACCCGCGGCAAGAGCCCCTGGAGCACGTCTGCCGCAGGCGAGGAGTCCGAAGACGGCGGACGGGTGCCGTACGTGCGGTACCAGCAGGATCTCTAGCCTCTCCTCCTGCCTCCATCCGTCGCTGAACGCCCCCGAGCCCTGCCTTCGCAGGGCTTTTTCGTTCACATCATTTCCCCGACATCTGCGCTTAACAGATCTTTAATCGATCTTCTGCAGGGGCTATGCTCGGGTCGCCCCCGTGACCAACGGCATGTTGCATGTGGGGTCGGCTTTCCCCTCCGCTTCACAACGCTTGCTTTCTGGAGAGAGAAGATCATGACGTTGAAGACGAAGCCGCTGAGCAAGGCAGTAGCCCTTTCGCTTTGTTCCGGCGCAGTTCTGAGCACGGCCGTTCCTGCCGCGCTCGCACAGTCCACCACTGCGACCCTTGATCGGATCGAGGTGACAGGCTCCCGCATCAGGTCTGTCGATGCCGAGACCTCTCAGCCGGTTCTTGTCCTTGACCGCGCCGCGATCGAGAAGCAGGGCCTGACCTCGGTCGCGGAAGTGCTGCAGCGGATCTCCGCGAACGGCGCCGGCATCAACCGCACTTTCAACAACGGTGGTGACGGCTCTTCCGAGGTGTCGTTGCGCAACCTGGGATCCTCTCGAACCCTCGTGCTGGTGGATGGCCGCCGTTGGGTCTCGTCGCTGGGCGGTTCGGTCGACCTCAATACCATCCCGGCCGCCGTCATTGAGCGTGTCGAGGTACTGAAGGACGGCGCTTCCGCGATCTATGGCTCGGACGCTATCGCCGGCGTCGTCAACATCATCACGCGCGACAACTTCGAAGGTGCCGAGTTCCGAGCGCATTACGGGCAGTTCAACCACGGTGACGGCGAACGGAACTCCGTCGATGCAACGCTCGGAGCCAACAGCGACCGCAGCAACATCGTCGTCGGGCTCTCCCGCGTCGAAGAGAAGGCCGTCATGGCTGGCGCCCGCCGCATCTCCGCTGACCCCGTGTTCGGGCTCGGTTCATCGCAGTACAGCGGCTACTCGGCCAACGGGCGCATCTGGAACGGAGGTCCGGGCGAAGAAGACTCCCTCGTGGTAAGGCCTGGCTCGACGCCGTCGGGCGTCGCCGGGGATCCCCGCTATGGGCTCGACCAGTTCGCTCCCTTCGAGGCGGCGCAGGACGCCTACAACTTCGCTCCCGACAACTACCTCCTCACGCCCCAGACGCGCACCTCGCTCTATCTGAAGGGCCGGTACGACATCACCGACAACATCAGTTTCCGCGCGGATGCGCTCTACAACGAGCGGCGTTCGGCGCAACAGCTCGCGGGCTTTCCGCTGAATGGCGGCGTCAGCAACGACTACCTGCTGAGTGGCGACAGCTACTACAACCCGTACAACACGATCTATGGCGGCGACGGCCGCGACGTCGTGTGGAGCCACCGCCTCACCGAACAGGCCCGCGTCTACGAACAGAACGTGAAGACGTTCCACGTCTATGCCGGACTCGAGGGCAGCTTCGAGTTCGCGAACCGCTTCTTCGGCTGGGAAGTCGGCTACGGGCACAACAAGTCGGATCAACAAGATACCCAGATCGGCGACGCGAACATGCTCAACGTCGCGGCAGGTGTCGGGCCGTCCGAAGTCCGTGACGGGCGGGTGGTTTGCGTCGATGCGCCGGGCGGCAACATCATCGAGGGCTGCGTACCCTTCAATCCGCTCTCCCCGGCAGGAGCCGTGACGCAGGAGATGCTGGATTACATCCTGTTCACGGCACAGGACACCTTCCAGAACCGCAACGAGATCTTCACCGCGAACCTGAACGGCGAGATCATGGAACTCCCAGGAGGCATGATGGGCTTCGCGGTTGGCGTCGAGCGGCGTAAAGAGAGCGGCTTCGACAGGCCTGACGCCTTCGTTGCCGCGGGCTACACCTCGGGCAACGCACGCCTGCCGACCGCGGGGCAGTACGACCTCGATGAGATCTACGCTGAGCTTCTCATCCCCGTGCTCTCCGGCGTACCGGGTGCCGATCTTCTAGAGTTCAGCATCGCTTCCCGTTACTCCGACTACAGCAACTTCGGCGATACGACCAACAGCAAGTTCGGCTTCAAGTGGAAGCCATTCGATCAACTGCTGGTCCGCGGCAACTGGGCGGAGGGCTTCCGCGCCCCGCCGATCTCCACGCTCTTTCGCGGGCGCGCAGATTCCTTCACGAACTTCGGCGACATCTGCTCCGAAGACTTCGGAGGGCGCACTCCCACCATAGCCGCCAACTGCGCCGCCGCAGGAGCGCCTGCCGGCTTCATCCAGCAGACCAACCAGGGCTTCGGCTACTTCGGCCAGACCATCTATCCGTTCTCGATCGGCGGCAACCCCGATGCCGGCCCGGAAAACTCCACGAGCAAGACGCTCGGCCTCGTGTACAGCCCCTCGTTTGCCACGGGCCTGAACATCTCGCTCGACTGGTGGCAGATCGAGATCACGAACGCGCTGGGCACGCCGACGGCCGCGCAGATCATGGACCAGTGCTACAACCTCGGTGATCAGGCGTTCTGCTCGTTGATTACCCGCCGCGCCAGCGATTTCCAGATCAGCGACATGCAGCTGACGCCACAGAACCTGAGCGTGATCGAGACGGAGGGCTTCGACTTCAACGTCTCGTACCGGACCCAGGAAACACGGTACGGCAGCTTCGGGTTTACGCTAGATTCCGCCTACATGGTCAAGTGGAACTCGCGCTTCACTCCGGCTTCTGCTGAGGAAGAGATGGTCGGAAAGTACTTCGAGTACGACCCGAACTGGCGGCTGCGCGCCAATGCCTCGATCGACTGGAACTACGGCGACTTTGGCCTGACATGGACGGCGCGCTATCACTCCAGCCTCGTGGAAGATTGCCCGTTCCCGGGCACAGGTCTCTGCTCCGACGAGGATCGGGTGACTGCAACAGGTCCCGCACCGCGTAACAAGCTTGGAGCCGTGACCTACCACGACGTACAAGCCCGCTACGAGCTTCCCTGGAATGGCAGCATCAGGCTCGGTGCAAACAACCTCTTCAAGAAGGAACCACCAGTAGCGTTCCAGGCGTTCGCGAACTCGTTCGACCCGCAGTACGACGTGCCCGGTCGCTACACGTACATGGAGTACGTGCAACGGTTCTGACGCGCGGCAGCTCCAGGATGAAACGGCCCCTTCAAGGGGCCGTTTCTCCTTTCGCTGATCGCGCTGAAGGAGGATGTCGCAAGCGCTCCTCCAGCTCGCTCTTGCATGGAAGCGGGTGCATCAGGGACCCACGGTACTGCCCGCTGTACGAGGGAGCCATCGCTACGTCCACGGCCATAGTGCGACCGCGCGACTCCTCATCATCGACCTGGTCCGGAGCACGCGAGAAGCGACATGAACAGGTGCGTGAACGCTGGAACCGCACTCGCCACGGTGGCCGAAGGGATGCACTCCCGAATGTCTCAGCTTCTCGCCGCCCCCCCGCTGACTTACCCAGGAATTAGCGTGGCCATCATGTGGCTGACGTAAGCCTCGAACTCGTCGTGATGCAGCTTTGGCTGATGCAACTGGCGATTGAGCTGCAGGAAGCCGACATACGCCGCGTACGTGAGTCTCGCTCGGTGCTGGGCTTCGACCGGCGCCATGCCGACCTGGCGGAATGCCTCGGTCAGGTAGGCGAAACGCCGCTCGGAAATGCGCTCCATGACCGGCTGGACAAGGGGATGATCGATCGCCTTGAAGAGCTCTGAGTAGATCGCATGGGGTTTGACCTCCTGCGCAACGACCCGGAACAGCGAACGCAGACGCTCCCTCGGGTCCGGGATCTTCTCGAGCTGTCCGAAGACCGTCTCCTGCTCCATCGCCTCCCAGCGCTCGAGCGCCGACTTGATCAGCGCCTCGCGGGACGAGAAGTGCCAGTAGAAGCTGCCCTTGGTCACTCCGAGCCGCCGGGCCAGCGGCTCGACGGCGACGCTGGCGACGCCATGCGTCGCGATCTGGTCCAGAGCTGCCTCGGACCAATCATCGGCGCTGAGCCGGCTGTTGCGCTCACCGCGCGGAGATGCCTTCGCGGCAGAGGGTGAATTGCTGGGATCTGACATGGCCGCCGGAGTGTACCGCCAGTGTGGAAGCCCGCCTAGCCGAGCGACCGGGCGCAAAAAAACTACGGCCCCTTGCGGGGCCGTAGTTCTACACGACTCGCAACAGCGATCAGAAGCGCTGCTGGTACCTCATGTACATGAAGCGGCCGATGTCAAACTCGCCGTTGTAAGCGAAGTTCGAGTTGACCTGCGAGTACGAGGGCGAAGCGACGCGGTCGAACACGTTGTTGGCACCGACCGAAATCGTCGCGTCCCACGGCGCATTGACGCGGAACTGCACATCGTTGAACAGTGCAGAGCTCATGCGGTTGATCGCGCGGGTCTGTGCCGGATTACCCGCGATGTAGTCCGGGTTCGAGCACTCCTCCGGCACATTGCGCCAATCAAGGCAAGTCTCGCTCGTACCGTGGTAGTAGCGGAAGTTCCAGCTCGCAGCGAAGATGCCGTAGTTCCAGTCAATGCCTGCGTTGGCACGAATACGGTAGTAGGTACCGAAGCCGACGTTCTGTGTCGGCAGCTGCGTCGCAATGTCCGTGGACTTGGACTCGAACTTGCTGACGTAGGTACTGTTGAACTGGAAGCCGAAGTTACCCCACGCCGCAGTGTCCCAGCGGTAGTTGACATCGAAGTCGAAGCCTTCGGTATCAAGGTAACCGGAGTTCCGGGACCCGTAGCTCATGCTGTTGATGTAACCCAGAACCGGATCACGAGTGAACAGCTCGCAGCGCGACATGATGTTGTCGACGTAGCAGTCCCGGAGGATATCGCCCGGGGTGTCGCTGACGATCGTGTTTTCGATACGGACGTTCCACCAGTCGAGCGCGAAGCTCAACGTCGGAGCGAAGGTCGGGCTCCAGACCACGCCCAGGTTCTTGGACACCGAAGTTTCCGGCGTCAGTAGCGGATTCGCTGCCCCGCTGAAGAACGGCACCGGGGTCTGCACGTTCGGGCCGGTCGACTGAACGAAACCCTGTTGCAACTGGCGGAAGGTATCCGGATTCGCGATGTCACGCCCACAGTTCGCACGGATGGTGGCGTTGCCGGCCGCCTGACCGTACACCGTGTCGCATACGTCGGTATAGTTCGCGAAGGTCTGAGAACCACCGGCGTACAGGTTCGCAACGGTCGGGGCGCGGAAGCCCTCGGCCCAGGTACCACGGATCAGCAACTGGTCGATCGGCTTCCACTTGAAGCTGGCCTTGCTGTTGAGCGTGTCCCCGAAAGTGTCGAAGTCCGAGTAGCGGGTGGCGACGTTCAGGCTCAGCTCGCGTGCGCCCGGCAGATCGGCCAGAAGCGGAATCTCAAGCTCTGCATAGGCCTCGTTGACGTTGTAGCCGCCACGGGTCGGACGCGCACCGAGATTGGTCGAGCCACCGGAGACCGACAGCGCATCCGGCACGAACTCACCCTTTTCCTTGCGGCGCTCGATGCCGGCCGCGAAACCGAGGTCGCCCGCCGGCAGGGTGAAGATGCCACCCGCGATGTTGGCGTTGAACACGGACGTCGAGGTCTGCCCGGTCGAGTGCTCCTCCTGGAAGATGTAGTCCATGAGCGCTTGGTTGTCGACGAAGCTGCCGGGGCCAGCGACGCCGTACGGCAGGAACACATTCCACGGCACACAGCCTTGGATCGGCCCGCTATCGGGGGTACCGCACACCAAGTTGCCGGTGTCCGTGATGTAGGAGGGGCCGACAGCGTGCTTTACGTTGTTGAGGTTCAGGTTGCCGAAGGACGACTGGAGGTTCTTGTTCTCGGTGTAGAGATAGCTCACATCCCAATCGAAGTACCGGTCACCCACATCGAAGCTGCCCTCAAGCGCGAGGACGCCGCGGAAGTTGTCGATGCTGTTGTCGGTAACGCGCGGCACTTCCCAAGTGCGGCGCCACCAGTTGTCGATCGTGGCACCGGTCGGATTGAAGTAGCTGTCCGGCGAGATGCCGACCCCACCCGGAACGTTGTTCGCGAAGGTTCCCGCCTGCATCGGATAACCCGCGATCGAACGCGAGGCATCACGCTTTCCGTACAGCAGATCGCCGCGCACGCGGATGTTGTCGGTCAGTTCATAGCTACCCGACGCGAAGATCTGCTTGCGCTCGATCGGATTGCGCAGGTGCATCTGCTCGTTGGCGTTGTTGACCTGCCCGTTTGGTGCAGTCGTGTCCTGTGCGACATAGTCATTGATGTTACGCGGATCGCCGCCGGGCCGCAGCACCACGCGGGTTCCCGTCGGGACGCCCGGAACCGCCGTCTCTTCGCTCGTCACCCAGCCGCCCCAAGAGCTCGCGGGGGTCCAACCACGATACGGATGACGGGCGCCGTTCGGGAACTCGGTGTAGGGGCGGTCGGTCGACCAGACCTCGTTCTCCTTCGAGTACTCAAAGCCGAACACAACCGACATACGGTCGCTGCTGGTTCCTGCGGTGACATCGAAACGCTCGACCGCACCATCGCCTTCACTGTACTGCCCGTAGTAGGCCGTCGCCTGCACGCCCTCGAACGAGCTGCGGGTGATGATGTTCACCACGCCGGCCATTGCATCCGAACCGTAGATGGCGGACGCGCCGTCCTTCAACACCTCGATGCGCTCGACCGCGGAGGTCGGAATCGTGGAGATGTCTTGGTTGCCACCCGTGGTGATACCCAGGCGGCGGCCATTGACGAGGACGAGCGAGCGGGTCGTGCCAAGGTTACGCAGGCTGATGTACTGGCCACCGACGGCTTCGCCCGCGGACAGCGGCGAAGCGCGGCTGATCGGCGGTGCACCGGCTGCCGAAATGTTCTGGAGGATATCGGCAACGGACGTGAAGCCCTGGTTCTCGATCTCGGCGCGGGTGATCGTCAGGACCGGCTGGGCGGTCTCGATGTCGACCTGGCGGATGCGCGAGCCGGTGACCTCGATGCGGTCCAGCTGCGTGGCGCCAGTACTCTGGGCGTATGCGGCACCCGGAATGACGAGCGCGCCCGCTGCCAGACCCAGGCCGACCGCGTAGCTCAACGCGTTACGGTTGCAATTCATTAGTGATACCCCGAACAGAAGAACTATTTGTGCAAGGCGCAACGCGCCTTCCCCGTAGTGGCCCGGCAGGCGACAGGCGCATGCGAGCCGTTCGGACGCTAGCAATCCGTTAAGCTGCGGTCAACACAATTTTTACGTTTGTCATCTTTTTGTGCGAAGGCTCGCGTGTTGACTGCGCGGGCGGGCGCTCACCATACTTGCGAGTATGGAGCTGCCGTTCGACAGCCACGAGCACGAGATGCACATCCGGGTCGGCGCGTGCACGCTGCGCTGCACGCGGCTGCCTTCCGGGTCGAAACCCGAGGCGGTACTGGCACATGGCTTCGGCCAGACCCGCGGCGCCTGGCGCGCTGCAGCACGGGCCTTCGCGACGCAGGGCATCGGCTCGCTCGCCTTCGACGCCCGCGGCCACGGCGACTCGGACCGGAACCCGGCCGACCGGCCGTACCGCGGCGAGGACTTCGTCGAGGACATGATCGCGGTCGCGGCGCACGCCGGCCCGGGACCGGTGCTGGTGGGGGCGTCGATGGGCGGGCTGGTCGGGCTGCTCGCGCAGGCGAAGGCGCGGCCGTTCTCCGCGCTGGTGCTGGTGGACGTCACGCCGAAGTGGGAGGACGCCGGCTTCCGGCGCATTCTCGGCTTCATGCAGGCGCACCCGGACGGCTTCGCCGACCTCGGGCAGGCGGCCGACGCGATCGCCGCCTATCTTCCGCACCGCCCCCGCAAGACGCCGGCACAACTCCGTGAGATCCTGCGCCAGAGCGACGACGGCCGCTGGCGCTGGCACTGGGATCCGCGCCTGATCGACGAGTTCGCCGTCGGCGTCGAGGCGCACCAGGCCGCGATGGCCGAGGCGGCGCGCGCCCTCGACGTGCCGACGCTCCTGGTCAGCGGCGGCCGCAGCGACCTCGTCTCCGACCGCACGGTCGACGACTTCCTCGCCCTGGCGCCGCACGCGCGCCACGTGCGCCTGCCCGGCGCGACCCACATGGTCGCCGGCGACGACAACCGGGCCTTCGCCGGCGCCGTCCTCGACTTCCTGTCCTCCCTCGATTCCACCCAACCCCAGCGCGCCCTCACCGGAGCCGTTCCATGAGCATCCTCCTGCCCATCCTCGCCCTGCTGCTCGCCGGCGGCATCGCCGCCTACCACCGTCTCTCGCTCGCGATGTGGACCGGGCTCAGCGTCGCCCTGCTCGCGCTGGCCTGGCTCGCCGGCGGCCACCCGGTCGCGGTGGCTGTCTGCGCGGTGCTGCTGGCCGCGGTGGCCGTGCCGCTGCTGCTGACCGACTTCCGCCGCAGCCGCATCACCGCGCCGCTGCTCGACTTCTACACGAAGATCCTCCCGCCGCTGTCCTCGACCGAGCGGCAGATGCTCGAGTCCGGCACGGTCGGCTTCGAGGGCGAGCTGTTCTCCGGCCGCCCGCAGTGGCAGCGCCTCCTCGACCAGCCCGCGCCCGCGTTGACCGCGGAGGAGCAGGCCTTCCTCGACGGCCCCTGCGAGGAGCTCTGCCGGATGATGAACGACTGGGAGGCGACCCATGTGCGCGCCGACCTGCCGCCGGAGGTCTGGGCGTTCTGCAAGACGCACAAGTTCTTCGGGATGATCATCCCCAAGGAGTACGGCGGCCTCGGCTTCTCCGCGCTCGCCCACCACAAGGTCATCCAGAAGCTCGCCTCGGTGTCGAGCCTGCTGAGCTCGACCGTCGGCGTGCCCAACTCGCTCGGCCCGGGCGAGCTGCTCATGCACTACGGCACCCAGGAGCAGAAGGACCACTACCTGCCGCGCCTGGCCGACGGCCGCGAGATCCCCTGCTTCGGCCTGACCGGCCCGTTCGCCGGCTCCGACGCGACCTCCATCCCGGATACCGGCGTGGTGTGCACCGGCCAGTGGAACGGCGCCGAGGTGGTCGGCATCCGCCTCAACTTCGAGAAGCGCTACATCACGCTGGCCCCGGTGGCGACCCTCATCGGCCTCGCCTTCCGCCTCTACGACCCGGACAAGCTGCTGGGCGACACCGAGGACCTGGGCATCTCGCTGGCCTTGATCCCCCGCGACACGCCGGGCATGGAGATCGGGCGCCGCCACTTCCCCCTCAACGTGCCGTTCCAGAACGGCCCTATCCGGGGCAAGGACGTGTTCGTCCCGCTGTCGGCGCTGATCGGCGGCGAGGAGTACGCCGGCAAGGGCTGGGCGATGCTGGTGGAATGTCTGTCGATCGGCCGCTCCATCACCCTGCCCTCCACCGCGTCCGGCAGCTCCAAGGCCTTCGCCGTCGTGACCGGCGCCTACGCGCGCATCCGCAAGCAGTTCGGGCTGTCGATCGGCCGCTTCGAGGGCGTGGAGGAAGTCCTGGCGCGCATGGCCGGCAACGCCTACGCGATCAGCGCGCTGGCCGAGGCCACCGCGGCCGCCGTCACCCGCGGCGAGAATCCGGCAGTGCCCTCCACCATCGCCAAGTACCACTGCACCGAGATGGGCCGCCAGGTCGTCTCCGACGCCATGGACGTGCACGGCGGCAAGGGCATCATCCTCGGGCCGCGCAACTATCTCGGCCGCGCCTGGCAGGGCACGCCCATCGGCATCACGGTCGAGGGCGCCAACATCATGACCCGCAGCCTGATGATCTTCGGGCAGGGGGCGATCCGCTGCCATCCCTGGGTGCTCAAGGAGATGCAGGCGGCGATGATCGAGGACCGAGGCACCCGCCTGCGCGAGTTCGACAAGGTGCTGTTCTCCCACATCGGCTTCGCCGTCTCCAACGCGGTGCGTGCGCTGTGGATGGGACTGACGGCGTCGCGCTTCGGCCGCGCGCCCGGCGACGCCTACACCCGCCGCTACTACCGCAAGTTGAACCGCTATTCCGCTGCGCTGGCGCTGTGCGCGGACACCTCGATGCTCACCCTGGGCGGCAAGCTCAAGTTCAAGGAGAAGCTGTCCGGCCGCCTCGGCGACGTGCTCAGCCAGCTCTACCTCGCCAGCGCCATGCTCAAGCGCTACGAGGATGCCGGCCGCCCGGTCAGCGACCGTCCGCTGCTGGCCTGGGCCTTCCACGACGCCGTGCACAAGATCGAACTGGCGCTCTCGGGCGCGCTGCGCAACTTCCCGGTGCGGCCGATCGGCTGGGCGCTGTGGGTGCTGGTGTTCCCGCTCGGTCGTCGCGCCCAGGCCCCGAGCGACCGCCTCGGCCGCCGCGCCGCCGCCCTGCTGATGACGCCCGGCGACGCGCGCGACCGCCTCGCCCGCGGCACCTTCCTGACGCCCTGCGAGAACAACCCGGCCGGACGCATCGACAGCTACCTGCCGAAGGTGGTGCTGGCGGAGCCGGTGGAGCGCAAGTTCCTCAAGGCCCTCAAGGGCAGCGACGTCGAGAACCGCCCGTACGAGGAGCAGCTCGCCGCCGGCGTCGAGCGCGGCTGGATCACCGAGGCCGAGAAGGCCCAGCTCCACGAGCTGCGCACGATGACGCTGGACGCCATCACCGTCGACGATTTCGACCCGGCGGAACTGGAGGCCGCCGGCGCGCGGCCGGTACCCGCCCTGCCGGGCGCGGAGCCCGAGGCGGCCTGAGCATCGCGGGCGCAGGCGCCCCCGGCCTGCGCCCGCGCCACCGCGCATGAGCGCCGAAACGGCCATCCTGCTGGCCGGCATCCACAGCGCCGGCTTCGCCGTGTTCCATCTCCTGTTCTGGCGCCTGTTCGGCTGGCGCCAGGACCTCGCGCGGCTCCGCCCCGCGAACCGCGCGATCATGCAGATCCTCAACCTGCGCCTGACCTACGTGTTCGTCCTGGTCGCGGTGCTGTGCTTCGGGTTCGCGCAGGCGCTCGCCGACACCCCGCTCGGCCACGCCCTGCTCGTCGGCATGAGCCTGTTCTGGCTCGGGCGGCTGGTCGAGCAGTTCGTGTTCCTGCGCTACGACCACCCGGCCCTGCACGCGCTCAGCGCGCTGTTCGCGATCGGCGCCCTGCTCTTCGCCTGGCCGCTGTTCGCGGTCTGACCCGCGCGCCGCTCAGGCCGGCAGCTTCGCCTGCTCCCGGCCCACGCGCCAGGCGCCGAGGGTCATCGCCGCCGCGACGAGGAAGCCGACCCCGAACACCACGTGCGAGCCGCCCAGGGCCAGCGCCTTGTGCAGCCAGACGAAGGTGAGGTCGCCGCCGCGGTAGACGACGGTGTCGATGGCCGCCTTGGCCTTGTAGCGCCATTCCGGCGCGACCCGCGTGTAGATCGTCTCGCGCGCGGGCTTGCCCAGGGAGAACTCGCCGGCCCGGGTCGCCACCTGCACGATGGCCACCAGGATCGGCAGCGGCGACGCCGCAAGCAGCGCATAGCCGCCCAGTACCGCGACGGCCGGGATGAGCAGCACCTTCGCGACGCCGAAGCGGGCCAGCAGGCGCCGGGTCAGCAGCACCTGGATGACGAGCACCAGCCAGTTGATGTAGCGGTCGAGGCGGGAATAGAAGGTCACCGCGGCCACCGCATCGTCCGCGGCGAGTGCGCGCACGATGGCCGCCTGCTCGTTGTAGAGCAGCGTGCCGACGCCCACGCCGAAGAACATCAGCATCGCGATCGCCCGCAGCAGCGGCTCCCGCGCGACCAGGCGCAGGCCGGCCAGCACGCTGCCGCCGATGGTCTCGGCGTCGCCCGCAGCGCGCGTGCGCCGGCCCGCGTGCGGCCAGAGCATGAGGATGCACAGCACGCAGAGCCCCAGGAAGCCGGCCGAGATCAGCAGCATGTTGGCGACGCCGAGGGAGCCCACCAGAAGGCCGGTCAGCTCGGGGCCGAGCAGGCCGCCGAGCGTGCCGCCCGCGCCGATGTACCCGTAGACCGCACGCGCCTCGTGGTCGGCGAAGACGTCGGCCATGAAGCTCCAGAACACCGCGACCGCGAACAGGTTGAACACCGCGACGAACACGAAGAAGGCGGCGCCGCGCCCGGGCAGGCCGCTGTCGAAGGCGAAGTAGAAGCCGACGAGGCAGGCGATGAAGAGCAGGTACACCACCGGCAGGAAGACCCTGCGCGGCACCCGGCTCACCAGTGCGCCGTAGAGCGGCTGCAGGACCACCATGGCGACGAAGGTGCCGGTGAAGAGCACCTGCAGGGTGAAGTCGCCCAGATCGATGCCGCGCGCCCCGAACCAGGCGATGGCGGAGGTCGGGAACACCGCGGCGACGTCGGCGCTCGCGCCCATGGCGTCGCGCACCGGGCGCAGCACGTAGTAGCCGGTCAGCAGGAAGAAGAAGTACAGGAAGGCCCAGACCAGGGGCGCCCGGGTCGAGCGCGGGATGCGCCGCAGGGCCTCACGTGGGCGTTGCAGTGGAGCGGGCATCGGCGCGGTACGGCCACGTGGTGGGATCGGGCGCGCGCACAGTAGCGGATGCTGCGGTGCGTCGCCATGGCGACGCGCGCCCGCGGCGCCTCAGCGCGCTTCGAGCAGGGGCGGCAGCGGGCAGTGCAGCAATGCGCAGACCGCCCGCAGCAGCTCCGCCTCGGCGACGGTGATGCGCCCGTCGTTGCCCGCCGTCGCGGCCAGCGCCTCGACGAGGACCTGCTTGGCCCGCGCGTCGAGGGCGTCGAGCGCCGGCCAGACCGGATCGAGGCGCTGCGGCCCGCCGGCAGGCGCCGCATAGGCGATCGCCTCGTTGGGAAACAGGCGCGCGACCCCGGCATTGAACGCCCGCTGCGCCGCGATGGAATGCCCGGTCCCCGCGCGGGCCAGGAAGGCCAGCAGCAGCACCGCCTCCTCGCGGACCTCGGCGAGGCGGCGACGGCCCGGGCGCCAGTGGGCGCCGGGGTCCAGCGCCTCGGTCACCTGCACGCGCAGCATCTGCCCGAGGCAGTACTCGAACAGGTCCACCACGCCGTCGGCATGCGACAGCGCGTCCACCGTCGCGAGGAAGGCGTCCACCTGCGGCCGCGGCCGCCGGCGCAGCGCGGGAAAGGCCATGGCCGCCAGCGGCAGGCGCTGGATCGGATGCAGTGCGTCGATCCCCTCCGCGACGCCGCGCACCGCGGCGGCGGCGTCTGCGCCCATGTGGGTCTCGACGAGGTCGAGCTGGCGCGCGCGGATCGCCGCGTCGCGGTCGAGCAGCAGGCCGAGGAGCAGCGGCATCGCCGAACCGGGCGCGTGCGCCGCATCGGCCAGCGCGACGGGAATGCTCTCCAGCAGGCCCGCGGCGTGCGCGTAGTCGGCCTCGTCGGGCTCGCCGACATGCGCCGCCACGGCCGCCGGCGTCGCCGCCGTGCTGCTGAAGCCGTCCATGCGGACGGTCGCCGCATCCGGCGCGAGGCCCAGCGCGCGGTCCTCCTCGCGCCCCGAGGGCGGGCTCTGCTTCCAGCGCGCCGCCAGCGCCTCCAGGTTCTCGGGCTTGAAGTGCGGCTCGATCGCCTGGATGCGCTTGACCAGCGGCGGATGCGTGGCGAACAGGCCGGAGAAACCCATGCCGTCGCCGAACAGCATGTGGCTGATCTCCTCGCCCTCCGCGCGGTCGGCCAGACGCGAACCCTCGCGCAGGCCGCCGATCTTCTTCAGCGCGCCGGCGATGCCGCGCGTCTGGCGGGTGAACTGCACCGCCGAGGCATCGGCGAGGTACTCGCGCTGGCGGCTGATGCCGGCCTTGATCAACCGGCCGAAGAACAGGCCGACGTAGCCGACGATCATCGCGGCGAGCGCCGCCAGCAGGATGGCCGCGGCGCCGCGCGAGTCGCGGCCGCCGCGCGCGTACAGCAGCACGCGGCGGCCGATCAGGGCGATCACGAGGATGCCGAACAGCACGCCCATGAGGCGGATGTTGAGGCGCATGTCGCCGTTGAGGATGTGGCTGAACTCGTGCGCGATGACACCCTGCAGCTCGTCGCGGTTGAGCCTGTCCAGCGCGCCCCGGGTCACCGCGACCGCGGCGTCGGTGGGCGCGTAGCCCGCCGCGAAGGCGTTGATGCCGGGCTCGTTCTCGAGCACGTAGATCTCCGGCACCGGCACCGCCGAGGCGATGGCGATCTCCTCGACCACGTTGCGCAGGCGCCGGTAGTCGGGATCGCTCACGTCCTCGCCGACGCGCACGCCGCCCATCTCCTGCGCGATGCGGCCGCCGCCCTGGCGCAGCGTGGAGATGCGGAACAGCGAGGCCAGCCCGATCACCGCCAGCGTCGCCGCGCTCACCGCGACCAGGGTGCCGGCCAGTTCCATGGGCGGCTGGCCCGGCTGGTGGAGGGCCGCGAACACCATGGCGTCCACGGTCAGCACGATGGCCGCGACCGCCAGCGCGAACAGCACGACCAGCCGCCGCGACTGCGCGCGCGCGATCGCCTGGCGCTCGAAGAAGTTCATCGCGGCCTCCGCAAGGCACGTGCCCGGAGCATGGGCGGTAGAGACGTCCGGGGCGAAACGCCCGCTGCGCGCGCCCGGACCTCCGGCGACCCGCCGGCCTGCGGCGGGGCCACAGGCCAGGAACCGGCGGGGCCGGGGGCCGCGCGGACGGCGTTGCAGCCCGGACGCATTCCGCCGCCCATGTCCCTAGAACTGGACCTTCGGCGCCTCGCGCACGTGCGCCTCGTCCGCACCGATCTCGAGCAGGGCCGCCGGCGCGAAGTTGAAGGCGCCCGCGACCACGCTGGACGGGAACACCTCGCGCTTGTTGTTGTACTGCATGACGGAGTCGTTGTACGCCTGCCGCGCGAAGGCGACGCGGTTCTCGGTCGAGGTGAGCTCCTCGTTCAACTGCATCATGTTCTGGTTCGCCTTGAGGTCCGGGTAGGCCTCGGACAGGGCGAACAGGCGTCCCAGGGTCTGGGTCAGCGCGTTCTCCGCGCCCGCGAGCTGCTGCATCGCGGCGGGATCGCCCGGATTGGCCTTGGCGCGGTCGAGCCCGGCGACGGCGCCGTTGCGCGCGGCGATCACCGCCTCGAGCGTCTCGCGCTCGTGGCTCATGTACGCCTTCGCGGTCTCGACGAGATTGGGAATGAGGTCGTGCCGCCGCCTCAGCTGCACGTCGATCTGCGCGAAGGCGTTGCGGTAGGCGTTCCTCGCCGTGACCAGACCGTTGTAGATGCCGATGCCCCAGAACGCCACGACGGCCACCAGGGCAAGGATCACCAGCAGGAAAATGAATGTCCCAGTCATTCCGCGTCCTCGTGGTTCGGCCCGCGCGCGGGGGCGCGCTAGAATGCCGGCGGGCCCAAGCATACGCAGGCGATGTCAGCCAAGAAAGCAGCCGCGCTCCTCGTTTCCGGCCTCGTGCTCGCCGGGTTCCTCCCCTCTCCTTCCTCCGCCCAGGGCGGTCCCGGGACCGCCGCCACCGCCTCCCGCCAGCAGCCCGTCCGCGACTTCACCCGCGAAGCGCGGGAGATCGAGCAACTGGCCGCGCGCGTGGTGGAGGCCGCGCGTATCCCGAGCATCTCCATCACCATCGTCCAGGGCGAACGCGTGCTGGTGCAGAACGCCTTCGGCGTCACCGACACCGTCAGCAAGCAGCCGGCCACGGCGGATACCGTCTACCGCCTCGCGTCGCTGTCCAAGGCGTTCGCGGGCGCGCTCACTGCGCAACTGGTCGAGGAAGGTGCGCTGAGCTGGGACACGCGGCTGGTCGACCAGCTGCCCATGTTCAAGCTGGCCGACCTCGAGGGCGCGCAGAACCTCACCACGCGCGACATCCTCAGCCATCGCATGGGGCTGCCGAACAACACCTACGACCGCGACCTCGAGAACAACGAGCCCTACGAGCTGCTCGCCGGCCGCCTGGCGAACGCGCCCCTCACCTGCCGCCCCGGCGCCTGCTACACCTACCAGAACGTCGCGTTCAGCCTGATCGGCGATCTCGTCTTCGCCGGCACCGGCGACTTCTATACCCACCAGGTCGAGAAGCGCATCTTCCACCCGCTCGGCATGTACAGCGCGACCTACGGCCGACAGCCGCTGGAGGCGATGCCGAGCTGGGCGCGGCCGCACGTGCGCGGGCGCGGCGGCTGGGTGCCGGTACGGCCCAAGGAAACCTACTACCGGGTTCCGCCCGCGGCAGGGGTGAACGCCTCGGCGCGCGACATGGCGCAGTGGCTGATCGCGCAGCTCGGGCACCGGCCGGACGTGCTCTCGCCGGAAGCGCTGGCGGAGACGCACACGCCGCAGGTCGCCACGCCGGGCGAGCTGCGCAACACGCCCTGGCGCCGCGAACGCCTGCGCGACGCGTCCTACGGCCTGGGATGGCGCATCTACGACTACGCCGGCCACACCATGATCTTCCACGGGGGCGCAGTGCAGGGTTATCGCGGGCTGGCGGCGCTGCTGCCCGAGCACGACGTCGGCATCGTGCTGCTGTGGAACAGCGAGAGCGCCGTGCCCACCGGCATCATGCCGACCTTCCTCGATCGCGTGCTCGGCCTGCCGGAGCGGGACTGGGTACAGATCGGCCGCGTCCGCCAGCAGAACGCGCGCCGCTGAGGCGGCCCACGGGCGGCGGCCGGTTCGTCCGGGAGTGGAAGAGGCGCGACGCATGCAGCGCGCGCGGACGGGGGCATTGCGCTCCCGAAAGACCCTCTCCCCGCCTGGGCGAACGGGGAGAGGGCTGGACTACGACAATCGGGTGAGGCTTAGAGCACCGGAGCGACCGGGGTCGGCGGAAGCAGGGCCGGTGCGGCCTTCTTGGCGGCCGGCTTGCGTGCGGCCTTCTTCGCGGCGGGCTTCTTGGCTGCCGTCTTCTTCACGGCCGGCTTCTTCGCAGCCGACTTCTTGGCGGCGGCCTTCTTCGGGGCGGCCTTCTTGGCGGTCTTCTTCGCGACCTTCTTCGGAGCGGCCTTCTTCGCGGTCTTCTTCGCTGCCGCCTTCTTCGGAGCGGCCTTCTTGGCGGAGACCTTCTTCGGTGCAGCCTTCTTCGCGGTCTTCTTCGCGACCTTCTTCGCTGCGGCCTTCTTCGGCGCAGCCTTCTTGGCGACCTTCTTCACCGCCGGCTTCTTGGCCGCGGTCTTCTTGACGGTCTTGGTCGCCTTCTTCGGTGCTGCGCTCTTCACGGTCTTCTTGGCGGCCGGTTTCTTGGCGGCCTTCTTCGCGGTCTTCTTCGTAGCCATGGTCAACTCCTCGTCAGTTGGCTGTCGGATGCCCAGTCAGGAACTTCTTGTCGACCGGCGCTCTGCGCCGGCGGGAGATCGCGATACCGCCTGCGATCACCGACCGCGGCGGATGCCGCGATGCGGATTGGGGTGCTGCCCTCGATGCCGGCGACCGTCGCGGCGACCGCTCGCCCGGCACGCCGGGGCGCATACGGAAACGCCCGCACCGAACCGGCACGGGCGTTGCGGAAGGCGAAGGGCGATGCGTTTTTTGCGGGGAAAGCCGCTCTGGGGTCCACCGATGAAAAGCGTCGGGTGGGACCCTGTCGGTGTGCCTTCGTCGACTGCTTGATCAAGCTCGCTCGTTCGCGCTCAGCGTGTTGCGGCGAAACCTAATCACGGGTTTTCGGACTGTCAACAAATTTTCAGGCACGACATCGCGCCTTCGCCGGCCTCGTGCGCCGCGTGCGTGCTGCGCATCGTCGTCGTCGGCATCGCGACGACGCACGGGCAACGCGCGCGCATCGTCGCGCCTGCCGCGGAAAGCCTTTGCTGGCGCGGCTTTCCGCAGCGCGACCGATGCGCACGTTCGATCCCTCTCCTGCTGCACGCGACGCATCTCGCCTGCGCCGGCGGATGCGACACGACGATGCGCGGATCGCGTCGCGAGCCGCCCGTTCGGCATCGCACAACGCCCAACTGCGCAAGCCTCGCGCAAGCCTCGCGCAAGAAAAAGCCCGCGATGCGTCTCCGCACCGCGGGCCGATGTGGTCAAGAAGTGATCAGGCCAGCGCGTCGGCGAGCGCTGCGGCGAACTGCTCGATGTCGGCGGCGGTCTTGGTCTCGGTCGCACAGACCAGCAGCGCGTCCTCGTAGCCGGCATAGGTATCGCCCAGCGCGACGCCGGCGACGATGCGCTGGCGGGCGAGCGTCTCGATCACCTCGCGCGCGGGCCTGGGCAGACGCAGGGCGATCTCGTGGAAATGGGCCTGGTCCGCGAACAGCGGGCGCACGCCCGGAATCGCGCACAGCCTGTCGCGCAGCGTGCGCAGGTTGGCCATCGAGTTCTGTGCCACCGCCTGCAGCCCCTGCGGGCCGAGCAGGGACATGTAGATGGTCGCCGCCGTCACCAGCAGTCCCTGGTTGGTGCAGATGTTGGACGTCGCCTTGGCGCGGCGGATGTGCTGCTCCCGGGCCTGCAGGGTGAGCGCGTAGCCGGTGCGGCCGTCGACGTCGACGGTGCGGCCGACGATGCGGCCGGGCATGTTCCGGATCAGTTCCTTCTTGCACGCGAGGAAGCCGAAGTACGGGCCGCCCGAGGACAGCGGCACGCCCAGCGGCTGGCCGTCGCCGCAGACGATGTCGGCGCCGGTGCCGCCCCACTCGCCCGGCGGCTTGAGCAGCGCCAGGGACATCGGGTTGACCACCGCCACCACCAGCGCACCCGCCGCATGCGCGGCATCGGTCAGCGCATCGGCCTCCTCCAGCACGCCGAAGAAGTTCGGCTGCGGGACCACCAGCGCGGTGTACTCGCCCTGCACCGCCGCGAGAGCCTCGAGATCGAGGCGGCCTCCCGGGCACGGCAGTTCGACGACCTCGATCTGCTGCAGGTCGAGGATGGTGCGCACGGTCTCGCGGTAGGCCGGATGCACCGACTCGGGCACCAGCACACGGCGCGCGCCGCCCTTGCGGCGGCTGCGCTCGGCCATCAGCAGCGCCTCGGCCAGCGCGGTCGCGCCGTCGTACATGGAGGCGTTGGACGCATCCATGCCGACCAGGCGGGTCAGCATGGTCTGGTATTCGTAGATCAGCTGCAGCGTGCCCTGGCTCGCCTCGGCCTGGTACGGCGTGTAGGCGGAGTAGAACTCGCCGCGCCCCACGATCTGCCACACGGCCGCGGGGATGTGGTGCTCGTAGGCGCCGGCGCCCGCGAAGTTGAGGACGGTCTCGTCGGCCCGCGCGCGCTCGCGCATCAGGCGCGAGACCTCCATCTCGGTCAGTCCTTCCGGCACCGCCGTCAGCGACTTCGCCTTGAGCGAGGCGGGAATCTCGTCGAAGAGCGTCTCGATGTCGGCGACGCCGATGGTCGCGAGCATCTGGCGGACGTCGTCCTCGGAGTGGGGAATGAACGGCATGGTTGCGCCTCTGGAACGAAGATTGCGAGAAACGACGACGGCCGCCAGGCGGCCGTCGCGGTGCAGCAGCGGTGGGACCGGGCTCGGCCGGTCAGTGGTCCTCGTCCTCGAGGAGCTGGGCGTAGTCGTCGGGCGAAAGCAGTTCGTTGACGGCCTCCGGCTCGTCCACCTCGATGGTGAAGATCCAGCCTTCGCCGTAGGCGTCCTCGTTGATCGTCTCGGGCTTGTCCGACAGCGCACCGTTGACCGCGGTCACCGTGCCGGAGACCGGCGCGTAGACGTCGGACGCGGCCTTGACCGACTCGACCACCGCGCAGGCGTTGCCGGCCTCGACGCGGTCGCCGACGTTCGGCAGTTCGACGTAGACCAGGTCGCCCAGCAGCGACTGCGCATGATCCGAGATGCCGACGGTGACGTGACCGCTGTCCTCGACACGGGCCCATTCATGGGACTTGAGAAAGCGAAGGTCGCCGGGGATCTCGCTCATGGCGGTGCTCCTGATGGGCTTGCAGGGTGGAAGGAATGCCGCGGATTGTATCGGAGCGCCGGGGCGACGCGAATCAGCCGGCGCGGAAGGCCGGCCGCCCGGAGGCGATCGCGGCCTCGAGCAGGTCCAGCCGGTCCTGCCCCCAGAAGGCTTCGCCGTCGCGCACGTAGCCGGGCACGCCCGGCAGGTCCGCGGCGATGGCGGCCTCGGTGTTGCCGTCGAGCGTGCGCGCGTGCGCGGGGTCGGCGGCGGCCTCGAGCACGGCGCCGCCATCGAAGCCGGCGCGACCCAGCATCTCGGCGACGGTGTCGCGGTCGGCGACGTCCCGCTCCTCCGCCCACACCGCGCGCATCGCGGCGAACATGAAGTCCTTCGGGTCCTTGCCGGCGGCGACGAGCGCCAGCACGCAGCGGTCGGCCAGCTCGGGATCGAACGGCCAGTGCGCGGGCGCGAGGTTGAGCGGCAGGCGGCGGACCTCCCGCCAGCGCTGCAGTTCGAGCAGGCGGTAGCGCTGCCGGGCGGGCGCCCGCTGTCCGACCGGCACGCCGCCGGTGGCCGCGAACTGCGCCATCAGGCGCACCGGCCGGTAGCGGACGGTCGCGGCGCGGCGCGCGGCCATCTCGTGCAGCGCCGCATGCCCCAGGTAGGCATAGGGCGAGAGCAGGGTGAAGAAGTAGTCGATCGTCCCGCCGCCGCTCATGCGAGCACGCCCGGCTGCGGTCGCCCGTCGCGCACGAACGGGAACTTCACGATCCGGACCGGCACCTCGCGCCCGCGGATGTCGACCCGCACCGCGCCGGGATCGCCCGCCGGCACGCGCGCGAAGGCGATGGCCTTGCCGAGCGTGGGCGAGAAGGTGCCCGAGAGGATCTCGCCCTCGCCCGCATCGGTCAGGACGCGCTGGCCGTGGCGCAACACGCCCTTCTCGTCCATCACCAGGCCGACCATGCGCCGTGCGTCGCCGGCGGCCTTCTGCGCCTCCAGCGCGGCCCGGCCATTGAAGTCGCGCCCCTCGTCGAGGGCGACGGTCCAGCCGAGGGCGGCCTCCCACGGCGAGACGGTCTCGTCCATGTCCTGCCCGTAGAGGTTCATGCCGGCCTCCAGGCGCAGCGTGTCGCGCGCACCCAGGCCCGCGGGGGCCACGCCGGCGGCGTGCAGCGCGTTCCAGAACGCGACCGCATGCGCCTCGTCCACCACGATCTCGAAGCCGTCCTCGCCGGTGTAGCCGGTGCGCGCGACGAAGAGCGTGCCGAAGTCGCCGTCGACCTCGGCGGCGGCGAACTTGCCGAGCGCTTCCACCTCGCCGCGCGCCGCTTCCGGCAGGAGGGCGATGACCTTGGCCCGCGCCTCCGGCCCCTGCACCGCCACCATGGCCAGCTCGGGCCGCTCGCGCACCTCCACGCCGAAGGGCTGCGCCTGCGCCGCGATCCACGCCAGGTCCTTGTCGCGGGTGGCGGCGTTGACCACAAGGCGGAAGAAGGTCTCGTCGCGGAAGTAGACGATGAGGTCGTCGATGACGCCGCCGGTCTCGTTCAGCATGCAGCTGTAGAGCGCCTTGCCCGGCACCCTGAGCTTGTCGACCGAGTTGGCCAGCAGCCGGCGCAGGAAGGCGCGCACCTGCTCCCCGTGCAGGTCCACCACGGTCATGTGGCTGACGTCGAACATGCCCGCCGCACGCCGCACCAGGTGGTGCTCGTCGATCTGCGAGCCGTAGTGGATGGGCATGTCCCAGCCGCCGAAGTCGACCATCTTGGCGCCGAGCGCGCGGTGGGTGGCGTTGAGTACGGTCTGCTTGGTCATGCGGCCTCCGGAAGTGAGGCCGGCATTATGGACGAGGCGTGGGGCTGGGGCTTGCAGGCAGAGAGAGAGGCTGTTCCCTGTTCCCTGTTCCCCGTTCCCCGTTCCCCGTTCCCCGACCGCTACGCCCCCACCGCCTCCACCACCAGCACCCCATCGCGCACGCCGACGATGCGCACGCGCGCGCCTTCGGGCAGGTCCGGCCCTTCGACCGTCCAGAAGGCGTCGCCGAGCTGGATCCGGCCGCGGCCGTCCACGATGGCCTGGCGCAGCGGCGCGACCTGGCCGACCAGCTGCTCGGTGCGGCGATTGAGCAGCGGCCGGTCGCTTTCCGGCTCGCGCCGGCGGAACCACAGCCGGTAGACCTGGGTGGAGATGGTGGACAGGACCACGAAGGCGATGGCCTGCCACAGCCACGGGATGTCGTGGACGAACAGGGTGATGCCGAACATCGCCAGCGCCGCCAGGCCGAACCACAGCATGAAGGCGCCCGGCGCCATCGCCTCGGCGGCGAACAGCAGCATCGCCAGGATGATCCAGAACGCGGGTTCGGCGCGCATGGCGCGCTACTCCCCGGTCGCGAAGCGCGCGCGGTTCGGCGCGGGCGCCGGCGGCATGCGTCCACCGGTTTCGCCGAGCGCGGTGCGCGCCAGCTCGGCGATGCCGCCGAGCGAACCGACCACGCCCGAGGCCTCCATCGGCATGAGCACGAACTTCTGGTTCGGCGCCTCGGCCAGCGCCTTGAACGCCTCGATGTACTTCTGCGCGACGAAGTAGTTGATGGCGTTGACGCTGCCCGCGGCGATGGCTTCGGAGACCATGGCGGTCGCCTTGGCCTCGGCCTCGGCGAGGCGCTCGCGCGCCTCGGCCTCGCGGTAGGCGGCTTCGCGGCCGCCCTCAGCTTCCAGGATGGCGGCCTGCTTCTCGCCCTCGGCACGGAGGATGGCCGACTGCCGATGGCCTTCCGCCTCGAGGATGACCGCGCGGCGCTCGCGCTCGGCCTTCATCTGGCGCGCCATGGAGTCGATCAGGTCCCGCGGCGGCTGGATGTCGCGGATCTCGATGCGGTTGACCTTGAGGCCCCAGGGGTTGGTGGCCTGGTCCACCACGTTGAGCAGCTGCGCGTTGATCGCCTCGCGGTTGGACAGCGACTCGTCGAGATCCATCGAGCCGATCACGGTGCGGATGTTGGTCTGGGTCAGCGCGATCATGGCCACTTCCAGGTTGGCCACCTCGTAGGCTGCCTTGGCGGCGTCCAGCACCTGGAAGAACACCACGCCGTCCACCTTGACCACGGCGTTGTCCTTGGTGATGACGTCCTGGCTGGGGACGTCGAGCACCTGCTCCATCATGTTGATCTTGCGCCCCACGGTCTGCACGTAGGGCACGAGGAAGTGCAGTCCCGGGCTCATGGTGGTCGTGTAGCGGCCGAAGCGCTCCACCGTGTACTCGTAGCCCTGCGGCACCATGCGGATGCCCTTGAATGCGGTGATGACCGCAAAGACCACCAGTACGGCGATCAGTATTCCAGTGATGCCCATGTCCCTTCTCCCCGTGGGTGGCAGGCCGCGAGTATAGGGCCGGCGGGCGCGACGGCTGCGACCATTCCGCCGCCAGGCGCATCCTCTTCCCCGTGAGCAGCGCTTTCGCCATCGACGTCCCCGGGCCGACCCTCGCCGCCGCACGCGCCGGCGACGTGCGCGCCTACGAACGCATCTACCGGCTGTTCGAGCGCCCGGTGTTCACCCTCGCCCTGCGCATGACCGGCAGCCGCGAGGACGCGCAGGACGTGCTGCAGGAGACCATGCTCAAGCTGTTCGCGCGCCTGGGCGACTTCCGCGGGCAGTGCCCGTTCTGGGGCTGGCTGCGGCAGATCGCGGTCAACGAGTCACTGATGCGCCTGCGCCGGCGCGCGCGCCGCGACGACGACGAGGCCCTGCCCGAGGAACCGGGCGACGAAGCGCCGGACACGCTGCCGCCGGCCGCCGCCGACGCCGCCCTGCTCGCCCGCGCCCTGGCCCGGCTGCCGCCGACCACGCGCAGCGTGCTGTGGCTCTATCACGCCGAAGGCTTCACCCACGAGGAGATCGCCGCCGCGATGGCGCGCAGCGTCAGCTTCTCCAAGTCGCAGCTGGCGCGCGGCACCCGCCGCCTGCGCGCCCTGCTCGGAATCGAGGAACCCAGCCATGCCTGACGCCCGCCCCCCGCAGCAGCCCGACGCCATCGACATCGCCGACGCCTTCGCGGGCCTGCCCGAGGAAACGCCGCAGGACGCCTGGCCCGCGATCGCCGCGCGCCTGCGGCGACCGGCCACCCGGCGGCCGGCGCGACGCGCCTGGATCGGGATGGCCGCCGCGGCCGCGCTCGCGCTGGCCGTGGCGCTGCCGCTGTACGGCCCGCTGCGGCCCGCGGAGACGGCGCCACAGACGCCCCCGGAGGTCGCCCGGCTGGAGTCGCTGATGGCCGAATCGCGCTCGCTCGAGGCGCTCGTCGCCGCGGCCCAGGACGATGCGGCCGCCAGCGGCAGCGTGGCCGCGCTCGCCGCCGGCTACGAGGACCGCCTGCGCCTGGTCGATGCGCGCCTGGGTGACCTCGCGCCGGGCAGCGACGCCGAGCACCTCGCCCTGTGGGAGGAACGCGTGCACCTGCTGCGCGATCTCGCCGCCCTCGAAGCCACCCGCCTGTGGCTGGCGACGCGCGGGCAGGACTACCAGCTCGTGGCCGTCGCGGTCGATTGAGTCATCCACACAATCCAGATGGAGCACACCATGTCCCGCATGTCGCGCATCGCGCTGTCCCTCGCCCTGCTGCTGCCGGCCACCGGCTTCGCCCAGTCCGCGCCGCCCGCGGCGGACGGCGAGCGTGCCGCACTCGAAGCGGCGCGCAAGGATCTCGCCGACGCCGCCCGCCGCGTTGCCGAGCTCTCGCGCGAGCAGGTCGCCGGCATGCGTCGCATCGAACTGCTGCGCCCGCGCCTCGGGCTGGTGCTGGGCGAGGCCGCACAGGGCGTGAGGATCCAGGGCGTGACGCCCTCCGGCGGCGCCGCCGAGGCCGGACTGCGCAGCGGCGACGTGCTGGTCGCCATCGACGGGCAGCGCATCGACGGCGCCGATGCCGAGGCGCGGCTCGCCGACACACGCGCGAAGCTCGCCGGACTGGAGGACGGCCAGCGTGTACGGGTGGACTACCTGCGCGACGGCCGGACCGACAGCACCGAGGTCGTCGCCTCCACCCCGCCCGCGCGCGAGGTGGTGATGCTGCGTGCCGGGGAGGGACTCGACCGGCTGCACGTCGACCTGTCTCGCCTCAACGAGGAGGTCGGTCGGCTGTCCGCCCTCTCGCCCTGCGGCGACGACGGCGAACGCTGCGACTTCGGCATGCTGACCCAGGCCTTCCGCTGGAGCGGCCTCAACCTCGCCGCGGTCGATGCGCAGCTGGGCCGCTACTTCGGCACCGAACGCGGCGTGCTGGTGCTGCCCGGCAAGGGCAGGCTGGACGCGCTGGAGGCCGGCGACGTGATCCTCGCCATCGAGGGCGAGCCGGTGAACACCCCGCGCGAGGCCATGCGCGCCCTGCGCCGCGCCACACCCGGAGAGACGGTGCACCTGCGCGTGCAGCGCGACCGCCGCGCCCGCGACGTCGCCATCATCGTTCCCGAAGGCCGCAGCTTCGACTTCATGCCCGCCCCGCCCGCACCGCCGGAGCCTCCCGCCCCGCCGGCGGCGCCACGCGGAGGAGTGAGTGGAGGGGAGTGAGAAGCGAGGTCTGGGGGGCATCTGCGCTCTGCGTGTTTCCCCGCCCTCTCTTGCCCCACCCCTCGCAGAAAAAAAGCGCCCCCTCCCCAGTCCTCCCCGCTTCGCAGGGGAGGGGGCTGGCGGGTCGAGGAGTGAGTGGGAGGAGTGAGAAACGAGGTCTGGGGGGCATCTGCGCTCTGCGTGTTTCCCCGCCCCCTCTTGCTTCGCCCCTCGCAGAAAAAGCGCCCCTCCCCAGCCCTCCCCCGCTTCGCAGGGGAGGGGGCTGGCGGGTCGAGGAGTGAGTGCAGAGGAGTGAGAAACGAGGTCTGGGGGGCATCTGCGCTCCGCGTGTTTCCCCGCCCCCTCTTGCTTCGCCCCTCGCAGAAAAAGCGCCCCCTCCCCAGCCCTCCCCCGCTTCGCAGGGGAGGGGGCTGGCGGGTCGAGGAGTGAGTGCAGAGGAGTGAGAAACGAGGTCTGGGGGGCATCTGCGCTCTGCGTGTTTCCCCGCCCCCTCTTGCCCCACCCCTCGCAGAAAAAGCGCCCCCTCCCCACCCCCGCTTCGCAGGGGAGGGAGCTGGCCATGCTTCGCCGGGGACGGTCGAGCACGGCGCTGGCGCGGGAACCTCCACGTGCACGCGGCCTGCTCCTTCCCCCGCCTGCGGGGGAAGGCTGGGATGGGGGTGAGCGCGCGCAGCGCGTTGTTCGACGAGTGAGTGAAAAGGAGTTGAGGAACGACTACGCCCCCGGCCCCACCTCTCACTTCATATCCCACTCATCGCCGAAGAGCGCTCCTTACCCCGCCTGGAGAGGAAGGCCGGGATGGGAGGTTGAGCGCGCGCAGCGCGCTGCTCGAGGAGTCAGGAAAGGCATGAGGAACGGGTACGGCCACCAGCGCAGCCCTCTCGCTTCCCGTTCCTCATGTCCCTCTGCTCACTCCTCCGCGTCCGGCGCCACGACGTGGTCGTCGAACAGAGAGACGATCCGCGCCTCGTCGAGCGCGCCGCCGGCCTGGATGCGCTCGGCCTCCTCGAAGAGGGGAACGATCAGCGCCATGCCGTCGACCTCCATCGCCAGGCGCAGGCCGCCGTGCCTCGCGGCACGACGCTGCCATTCGTCGCGGACCCGCTCCCAGAACGCCGAGGTGGCCTGCCAGTAGGCGTAGGTGGGGCCGAAGTCCACCTCGCGGGTGCGGCGGTAGTCGTTGAAGCCGAACTCGCGCGCCAGCGTGCGCACCGTGGCGCCGTCCGCCGCACGCACCACCTTGGTGTTGTCCTGCTCGTGGGTCCACCCGCCGGGGACGATGGTGTGCCGGTTCTCGACGTTGAGGGCGTTGTAGTCGTCGCGCTTGGTGTACTCGCGCCGCGGCAGCGGCCGCCAGCTGCGGTCCGAGGTCCAGGTGGCGACACCGTAGCGGTGGTTCCAGCGCCCGGTGCCGCAGTAGCGCGGGGCGTCGCTGACCTCGTAGACGCACTGGGTCCAGGCGCCGCGCGTGGCGTCCGGCGCCAGCGGCCGCAGGGTCCAGGTCTGGTCGCTGCTGAATTCCAGACGCGCGCGGGCCTCGTACTCCCAGTCCTGCCGCCAGTGCTTGGTCACGTGGCCGCCGTCGGAGACCAGGATGTGCTGCAGCACGATGCGGGTGGGACTGTCCTCGACCACGATCACCACCTCGTTGCCGCCGCTGCGCATCGCCGGCCGACGCTCGTAGCCCTCGGCGAGCAGCACCGTCTCGGCGAAGTCGAAGTCCACCTCGTACTCCCCCTGCATGGCGAGGATGGCGGCGCGGTCGCGCGCGGGATCCGCGGCGGGCCGCGCGTCGCCCGCCGGCGCGGGAGGCGCCGGCCGCGGCTCGGGCGCCGCGGCGCAACCGGTTACTGCGGCGAGGGCGAGCGGAAGCAGGACGTGCAGGGGGGAGGCGGACATCGGGAACTTCCTTCCGGAACGGTGGGCGGTCATGGCCAGGAGACCTGCAGGCTGGCACCGACGTGGCGGCCGGGCTGGGTGTAGCGCAGCAGCGCCGGGCTGCCTTCGGCGAGGCCGGCCACCACGGCGCCCGAACCCCACCAGGTGCGGTCGGCGAGGTTGAAGACGCCGGCATCCAGCCGCATGCCCGGCGCGAGGTCCCAGCCGCCGAACAGGTCGAAGACCACGTAGCCCGGCGGCTCGAAGGCCGTCGCGCCGGCGACCGGCGGCCGGCGGTCGTTGCGCGCCGCGCCGCGCGCGGCCAGCTCGACCCGCCAGCGCGGCGCGTCGTAGGCCAGGCCCAGCGCCGCGGTGAACGGGTCGACGTCGCCGAGCGGCACGCCCTCGGACCGGTTCTCCCCGCGTGCGTAGGCGGCGGCCGCGCGCAGCGACCAGCCTTCCAGCGCGGACGCGAGCGCGCCGAGTTCGAGGCCCGCCTTCAGCTCGGCGCCGCGGATCTCCGCCTCGGTCACGTTCTGCGACTGGAACACCATCAGCCCGGCCTCGTTGAAGCCCACGAAGCGCTGCGACTCGATGAAGTCGTCGTAGCGGTTGAGGAAGCCCGACACGCTCAGGTAGCCGCGCGCGCCGGTCCGCCGCAGGCCGATCTCGTAGCCGTCGCTGGTCTCGGGACGGAGGTCGGGATTCGGCAGCGCGGTGTAGCCGAACTGCAGGTTGGTGAAGCCCATGTTGACGTCGTCGTAGGGCGGCGCCCGGAAGCCGCTCGCATAGCCGGCGTACAGCGACCAGTCGCCGCCCAGCCGCCACACCGCGCCGAACTTGGGCGATACACGCGTCCGCGCGAGGTCGGACACGGCCACGCCGGGGTTGTCCTCTTCGAAGATCGGATCGGCGCGCACCGCGAGCTCGTAGCGGTCCACGCGCACGCCCGGCACGAGGAGCAGCCTGCCGCCGGCGAGCGCCATCTCGTCCTGCAGGTAGAGCGCCGCGGTCGTGGTGCGGCTGAGCGGGAAGTCGCGCACCGGGAACACGTCCGGCGAGATCACGTTGGTGACGCCGCCGGTCAGCAGGTTGGTCGCACGGCCGTCGCGCTTCTGCGCCAGCTCGGTGCGCGCGAGGTCGAGGCCGTAGGTCAGGTCGTGCGCGATGCCTGCCGCGGCGACGTGCTTGTGCAGGGTGAGCATGGCGCCGGTGCGGCGCTGGTCGAAGCCGAAGCTGCGCTCGCGGCGCTGGTTGGGCTGGCCGACGCTCGCCGGCGCGATGCGCAGCTCGGCCGTCTCCTGCGTGGTCTCGCTGTCCTGCCGGTAGACCTGCCAGTGCAGGCTGTCCGCGAAGGGCGACGCCATCGCGTCCACCTCGTGCACGAGCGCCACGCGGGCGCGGGTCTGCAGGTCGTCGCCCTGGAGGTCGGCGACGATCGCGCCGGTCGCCGCGCTGAAGCCGCGCTGCGAGCGCACGTCGGTGCGCGCGCGGTCCTCGTTGCCCTCCACCGTCAGGCGCAGGCGCTGGTTCGGATCGACGTCCAGGACCAGCCGGGCGAGCAGGCTCCTGCCGTCGGTGTCCTGCGGGTTGGGGCGCGTGCGGGCGCTGCCGTCGCCGCCCGTCGTGCCCTGGTTGTCGCGGGCGTGGCCCTGGCGGTGCCCGGCGACGACCAGGCCGGACCAGCGCTCGCCGCGGAAGGCGGAGGTCGCGCCGAGGAACCAGCCCTCGGTCGCGCCGTGGTAGCCGAGCTTGAGCTGCGACGCGGCGTCGCGCCCGGGCGCGAGGTAGTCCTCGGGATCCTTGCCGACGAAGGCGACCACCCCGCCGAGCGCATCGGAGCCGTACAGCGCGCTGCCGGGGCCGCGCACCACCTCCACCCGCTTCAGCGTGTCGAGGTCGACGAGGTTGCGCCCCGCGTTGGAGAAGCTGCCGATGGAGAAGGCATCGGCCACCGGGATGCCGTCGGCGAGGATGGCGACGCGGTTGCCGCCGAGCCCGCGGATGCGGATGTCGCCGATGCCGAAGCGCGCCACGTCGCTGCCGACGCTGATGCCCGGTTCGTAGCGGAAGAGGTCGCCGAGGTCCCGCACCAGGGTGCGGTCCATGCGTTCGCGGTCGATCAGGTCGACCGTGGCCGGAACGTCCGCGACGGCGCGCGCGGTGCGGGTGGCGGTCACGGTGATGCGGTCGAGTTCGCGCGGCTGGGCGTCGGCCGGCTCCGCGGCGGCCGCCCGGGGCGCCGCGGGTACGAGCACGGCCGCGAGCACGGCCGCGGCCAGGGGATGAAGGGACATGGGTGGGATCCGTCGAAAAGAACCCGGGCGGGCTGACCGGCGGCGCCGGCGGCTGGCGGATCGGGTGGAGAGAGAAGCGTGGCGTCGGTCCCGCGGCGATACCGCGGGACCGCTGCGGGTCACTTGGTCAGGATGAGCTTGTCGTTGCGGGTGTGGCGCAGCCGGTACACCTGCCCCGCGTGGCGGATCAGGATTTCGCGGCCGCCCTTGAGCAGGGCCCCGCTGTCCACTTCGCGGCCGACCTGGCCGAGCGTCGAGGCGGGGCGCGCGGCGCCTTCGCGGTGGGGGAGCGGGGGGAGCGTGTGGAGGGGCATGGCGGAGTCCTCTGCGGCGTCGGGAATGGTGATGCTAACGATTCTCATTCACTCGTCAAGCGCGCCGTCGATCCCGCCGACAGACGGCATCTATCGATGTGCCCGCGCCACACGAGCTGCGAAGCCCGATGTGAAGCCGTCGCGCTCGCCTTGCCCGCCCGGGCCCCCTGCTCTAACCTGCCGCGCCTGCACACGCCGCCGTCACGCCGACCGCGCAACTGCGGTCCGTGACCACCTCTCGCGGTGTCGTTCCTTCCGGAGTTCCTTCCGCATGTTCCAGATCCTGTTCGGCCTGTTCGGCCTCGCGGTGCTGCTCGCCATCGCGTGGGCGTTCTCCGCCAACCGCCGCGCCGTGGACTGGCGGCTGGTGCTGACCGGCGTCGGACTGCAGATCGTGTTCGCCTGCCTGGTGCTGCTGACCTCGTTCGGCGAGCGCGCGTTCGGGGCGCTGTCCAGCGGCTTCATTGCCCTGCTCGGCTTCACCCAGAAGGGCGCGACCTTCATCTTCGGCCCCTTCGCCGACCCGCAGCTCATCGGCCAGGCCATCGCCAGCGGCCAGGGCCAGACCGACGCCGGCGCGTGGCAGGCCTTCGGCTTCATCTTCGCGTTCCAGGTGCTGCCCACCATCATCTTCTTCGCCGCGCTGATGGGCGTGCTCTACCACCTGGGCATCATGCAGCGCATCGTCGAGGCCATGGCCTGGGCGATCCGCAAGGTCATGCGGGTGTCGGGCGCGGAAACCCTGGCGACCTGCGCCAACGTCTTCATCGGCCAGACCGAGTCGCCGCTGGTGATCCGGCCGTTCGTCTCCAGCATGACCCGCTCCGAGCTGCTGACCCTGATGGTCGGCGGCATGGCCACCATCGCCGGCGGCGTCCTCGGGGCCTACGTCGCCATGCTCGGCGGCGGCGACCCCGAGCAGCAGGCCTACTTCGCGCGCCACCTGATCACCGCCAGCATCATGGCGGCGCCGGCCACCCTGGTGGTCGCCAAGATCCTGGTGCCCGAGACCGAGCGTTCCCTGACCGAGGGCCACGTGCGCGTGCCGGTCGAGAAGACCGCGGCCAACGTGATCGACGCGGCCGCCAGCGGCGCCGCCGACGGCCTGCGCCTCGCCCTCAACGTCGGCGCCATGCTGCTGGCCTTCGTCGCCCTGATCGCCCTGGTCGATGCGCCCATCGCCTGGCTCGGCGGCGTGACCGGCATCAACGAGGCGCTCGGCCGCGACCTCAGCATGTCGGTGATCCTGGGCTACGTGCTGTCGCCCATCGCCTGGGTGATCGGCGTGCCCTTGGGCGATGCGGTCAGCGTCGGCGGCCTGATCGGCACCAAGATCGTGCTCAACGAGTTCGTGGCCTACGCCGACCTGGCGCGGATCGGCGACGGCCTCTCGCCGCAGGCGACCCTGATCGCCACCTACGCACTGTGCGGCTTCGCCAACTTCAGCTCGATCGCGATCCAGATCGGCGGCATCGGCGGCATCGCGCCGGAGCGCCGCGGCGAGCTCGCGCAGCTGGGCCTGCGCGCGGTCCTGGGCGGCTCCATCGCCACCCTGATGACCGCGACCATCGCCGGCGTGCTCAGCCAGATCGCCGGGGCCTGACGCCCATGGCCGCGCGTCCGGTCGCCGTCGTCGGCTCGTTCAACCAGGACTTCGTCTGGCACGTCGAGCGCTTCAACGCGCCCGGCGAGACCCAGCTCGGGCGCTTCGACACCGGCCCCGGCGGCAAGGGCTCGAACCAGGCCATCGCCTGCGCCCGCCTCGGCGCCCCCACGCGCTTCGTGGCCGCGCTGGGCGACGACGCCATCGCAGCGCAGGCGCGTGCGCTGTTCGACGCCGAAGGCATCGACGCCCGCATCGAGACCCATGCGCAGGCCATGAGCGGCAGCGCGGCGATCCTGATCGATGCCTCCGCCCAGAACATGATCGTGGTCGGCGCCGGCGCCAACGCCCTGCTCTCGTCCGCCCACGTCGAGGCCGAGCGCGCGGCCATCGAGTCCGCCGCCGTCCTGCTGACCCAGCACGAGGTGAACCCCGACGCCACCCGCCGCGCGCTGGAGATCGCCGGCGCCGCCGGCGTGCTGCGCATCCACAACCCGGCACCGACCGTCGTCCCCGCCGCCGCGGCACCGCTCGACCAGGTCGACGTGCTCACGCCCAACGAAAGCGAGTTCGCCGACCTCCTCCGCGCCCACGCGGGGCTGTCGCTGGCGGCCGACGGCCTGCACGCCCTCGGCGACGACGACCTGCACGCCCTCTGCCTGCGCCTGCCGCCGCCGCGGATCGTCCTGACCCTGGGCGCCCGCGGCGCCTTCGTCTCGGACGCCGGCACCGGCGACGCGCCCGCCGGCCGCCTGCGCGTCCCGGCCCGCCCCGTCGTCGCCCGCGACACCACCGGCGCCGGCGACGCCTTCAACGCCGGCCTCGCCGTCGCCCTGGCCGAAGGCCAGCCCCTCGACCACGCCGTCCACTTCGCCACCCGCGTCGCGGCCCTCCAGGTGCAGCGCGAAGGCGCGGCGCGGGGGATGCCGTCGAGGAGCGAGGTGGAGCGGGAATGGGGAATCGGGAATCGGGACCTGGGGCGTGATGTGGAGCGGGAACGGGGAACAGGGAACGGGGAACTGTAGGTCGGGACCGCGTGCAGGTCCGCGCTCCGACGTACCGTCTTTGACCCGCCCTCCCGGCCTGAGACACTCTCCTGTTCCCTGTTCCCTGTTCCCCGATCCCGCTCCACCCCCAGGTCCCCATTCCCCATTCCCCACTCCCGCTTTACCCCAAAAGCCATGCTCCTCGGCCCCCACGCCATCCATCCGCCCGTCGTGCTCGCGCCCATGGCGGGCGTCACCGACAAGCCGTTCCGGCTGCTGTGCAAGCGGCTGGGCGCGGGGCTTGCGGTGTCGGAGATGACGACGGCGGACCCGCGGTTCTGGGGGACGGCGAAATCGCGGCACCGGATGGACCATGCGGGCGAGCCGGCACCGGTCTCGGTGCAGATCGCGGGAACGGAGCCGGCGCAGCTGGCCGACGCCGCACGCCACAACGTCGCGCACGGCGCGCAGATCATCGACATCAACATGGGCTGCCCGGCGAAGAAGGTGTGCAACGCCTGGGCGGGCTCCGCGCTGATGCGCGACGAGGCCCTGGTCGGCCGCATCCTGGATGCCGTGGTGCGCGCGGTGGACGTGCCGGTGACGCTGAAGATCCGCACCGGCTGGGACGCGCAGCACCGCAACGGGCTGGCCATCGCGCGCATCGCCGAGGCCGCCGGCATCGCCGCGCTCGCCGTGCACGGCCGCACGCGCGACCAGCACTACACCGGCCAGGCCGAGTACCGCACCATCGCCGAGATCAAGGCCGCGCTGCGCATCCCCGTACTCGCGAACGGCGACATCGACTCGCCGCAGAAGGCCGCGGCGGTGCTGGCCGAGACCGGTGCGGACGCGGTGATGATCGGCCGGGCGGCGCAGGGGCGGCCGTGGATCTTCCGCGGCATCGCCCACTATCTCGCCACCGGCGAACTGCTGCCGGAACCGGGCCCGGCCGAGGTGCGCGACATCCTCGTCGGCCACCTGGAGGCCCTGCATGCCTTCTACGGCGAGCAGTCGGGCGTGCGCATCGCGCGCAAGCACCTGGGCTGGTACGCCAAGGACCGGCCGGAGAACGCCGCCTTCCGCGCAGTGGTCAACCGGGCCGAAAGCGCGGAGGCGCAGATCGCCCTCACCCGCGACTACTTCGACGCCCTCGCCGCCGGAGCGACGCCGGCCCTGCCCACCGCGGCCTGACGCCGGAGCGCGGTACCCTGCCCCGCCCGCATCCGTGAGGGCGCCCATGCCGCGTTCGATCTCCCTCCTCCTGCTGTGGCTCGCCCTGGCGGGCGTCGCCGGCGCACAGACCGCCCCCGCCGCCGACCCGCCCGGGCAGATGCTCCTCGTCGGCGTGCGCACCGCGCCACCGTTCGTGATCGAGACCGAGGACGGCTACGCCGGCCTCGCGATCGAACTGTGGGAAGACATCGCCGCCGAGCGCGGCTGGCGCTTCGAGTACCGCGGCTACGGCCTGGAAGGCCTGCTCGATGCGGTCGCCGCCGACGAGGTGGACCTGGGCATCGGGGCCGTCACCGCGACCGCGGAGCGGATGACGCGCATGGACTTCAGCCATCCCATCACCAGCTCCGGCCTCGGCGTCGCCGTGCGCGACAGCGACGGCGCAGGCTGGCTCGCACTCGCCCGCGCCTTCGCCTCGCCGTAGTTGCTCAAGGTGATCGCGGGCCTGGGCCTGCTGCTGCTCGCGGTCGGCGTGCTCACCTGGCTCGCCGAGCGGCGGCGCAATGCCGAGCAGTTCGGTGGCGGCCCGGTGCGCGGGATCGGCTCGGGCTTCTGGTACGCGGCGGTCACCATGACCACCGTGGGCGACGGCGACAAGGCGCCCACGACGCTTCCCGGCCGGCTGATCGGGCTGGTGTGGATGTTCACCGCCCTCCTCCTGGTCTCGACCTTCACCGCGGCCATCGCCAGCGCGCTGACCGTGGGCCAGCTCGCCGGGCGCGTGCGCAGTGCGGACGACCTCGCCCACGTCCGCGTCGCCAGCCTCGCCGGCACCACCAGCGCGCAGTGGCTGGAGCGGCGCGGCATCGGCCACCGCAGCATGCCCGACCTCGGAAGCGCGCTCGACGCGGTCGCCCGCGACGGCGTCGATGCGGTGGTCTACGACGCGCCGCTGTTGCACTGGACGCTGGTCGCCGGCGGCCACGACGGGCGCCTGCGCGTGCTGCCGCTGGTCCTCGAGCGGCAGGACTACGCCTTTCCCCTGCCGCGCGGCAGCGCGCTGCGCGCGCCGCTCAACGAAGCGCTGCTCGCGCGGATCAACGCGCCCGACTGGAGCGAACGCAGCGCCCGCTATCTCGGCGAAGGCAGCTGATCGCGCCGCGCCGGAGAGGAATCAGTCGGCCGCCTCCGGCGCCGGTTCGTTCCAGATCCGCTGCCACAGCGCCCCCAGGCCGCCGCGCAGGCGCAGCTCCGGGCGCAACTGCGCGGGCGGGTCCAGCGGGGTCCAGCGGGTGCCGTCACGCGCGGCCACGGCGAAACTGAAGGTGTAGTCGGGCTCGTTGCCCATGCGCAGGTCGGACAGCACCAGGCGGCCGTCCTCGTCGACCCGGGCGCGCATGAAGCCGTGGTTGAACCAGGTCAGGCGCGCGACCGCCGGCACGTCGCGCGCCGCCTCCAGCGCCGCGATGTCCGAAGCGTAGTGGCGGAAGCGCATCGGCCCACGATCCGCGACCACCGAGCGCTCGCCGACGAGGTAGCCGTCCGGCGTCATCGCGACCACGTTCCACAGCAGGGTGTTGAGCGGCGTCGGCACCGAGAAGCGCGGCGCATCGGCATGCCCCGCCGCCGCGAGCGCCGCGGCGGCCTCGCGCTCCACCATCCACTTCGCCGTCAGCGACCAGCCGACGTAGGCGGTGCTGAGCAGCGCGCCCGCCAGAAGCCAGGGCCGCGCCCACCGGCGCGGCCCCGCGAAGGCCGCCGCGACCACGCCGGCGAGCAGCGGCAGCGTGTACAGCGGATCGATGATGAACAGGCTCGACCACATCGCCGGCCGCACCGGCAGCGGCCACAGCAACTGCGTGCCGTAGACGGTGAAGGCGTCCAGCAGGGGATGCGTCAGCAGGGCGAGCTGGATCGCCCACATCCAGGCCCGCGGCGCCTCGCGCACGGGCGTCCAGACGCGCCGCAGCAGGCTCCAGATCAACAGCCCGACGAAGGGCAGCACCAGCAGGGAGTGCGAGGGGCCGCGGTGCCAGGTCATGGTCGCGACCGGATCGTCGACGAGCATCAGGGGCAGCGAGTCGAGGTCGGGCAGCGTACCGAGCAGGGCACCGGCGACGAGGGCTGCGCGCCGGTGGCGCGCAGGCACGGAGAGGGCAGCCACGGTGCTGCCGAGGACGATCTGGGTCAGGGAATCCATCGCGGAATGCTACCCGGCGCGTCAAGGCCACCGCGCCTGGCGGCGATGGAACGGGGTGTGCCGGCCCGGCGTGCCTCCTGCCCTCCGGGACGGGACGCGCGGACCGTCGGCGCCGCGGCGCCATGCCGCCCTGGGCTCAGGCGCAGGAAAGCGGCGCAGGACGCCCTGGCATGGCATCGCGCGTCCATCCCGGCGCCGGCCCGTGCCGGCGCGTTCAGGCGACCTCGGCGAGCGCCGGCGGCGCGGCGTCCGGACGCGGTGCCAGCGTCGCGCGCACGTCGCCGTGGTGGCCCATCAGCACCAGGGTGCCGTCGGGCTCTTCGGCGAGCGCGGTCAGCGACTCCACCCAGTCGCCGTCGTTGGCGTAGACCAGGCCATCGTCCTCGAACAGGCCGGCGCGGTGGATGTGGCCGCACACCACGCCGTCGAGCCCGCGCCGGCGCGCGTCGTCCAGGCCGGCCTGCTGGAAGCGCGCGATGTAGCGCTCCGCCGCGCCGCTGCGGCGCTTGAGGAAGTCGGCCAGCGACCAGTAGCGCAGGCCCAGCCGGCGGCGCAGCGCGTTGACCCGGCGGTTGGCCTCGAGGATGCGCTCGTACAGCCAGTCGCCGAAGCGCTCCTGGAGGCCGCCGAACTGGGTCTGGCCGTCGTAGTCGTCGCCGTGGATCACCAGCAGGCGCCGGCCGTCCACGGTGGTGTGGATGGTGCGCCTGCGCACCTGCATGCGCGGCAGCACGAGCCCGCAGAAGCGGCGCATCGCGCGGTCGTGGTTGCCGGGGACGTAGATCAGCTCGGTGCCGGCGCGCGAGAGCGCGTGCAGGGCCTCGACCACGCGCTGCGCATCCTGGCCCCAGGCCGCACGACGCTCCGACATCCACCACAGGTCGACGATGTCGCCGACGAGGTACAGCCGGTCGCAGCGCAGCCCGCCGAGGAAGTCGGCGAGTTCGGCCGCATGGCAGTGGCGCGAGCCGAGGTGGAAGTCCGAGACGAACACCGCGCGGCGACGCGGCGGCAGGGTGAGGGGTGCGCTCATGCCGTGGCCTCCGTGCTGTCGGCCGGGTGGCCTGGGAGCGTGGGCGGGGGGGACCTTCGGGCCGCAGCGTCGGCGGCGCAGGACCCGATTTCCGGCGCGTCGCCGCGCTGCAGCGGGACTGCAGGCCGGGCGTCGGCGGGAACAGGGGCCGCACGGGCTTCGTCGCAGCCCGCGTGCGTTCCGTCGCCCGCGCTCCCGAGGTAGCGCGCCCGCTTCGCGGGGCGCAGGCGTTCGAGATCGACCTCGATCAGGCCGTCCACCGAGTCGCAGAAGTCCGGATCGACGCCGAACGCCAGGAAGCGCGCGCCGCCCGGCTCGCAGAGTTCCGTGTACTGGCGGTAGAGCATCGGCAGGGTCGCGCCCTGCGCGGCGAGGTTCTCGCGCAGCAGCGCGAAGGCGGCCTGTGCGTCCAGGGCGTCGAAGGCCGGGGCCGCGCCGCGGAACACGAAGGGCCGTCGCGCCCGCGCGCGGGGCGCGGCGTCGCCGTGGAAGCGCGCGTAGTAGGCGACGATCTGCTCGCGCGCATCCACCGGCGTCGCCGCGCTCATCGACACCGGGCCGAACAGGTAGCGCACGCCCGGGTTCCGCACGAGGTAGGCGCCGATGCCCTGCCACAGGTAGTCGATGCTGCGGCTGCCCCAGTAGTCCGGCACCACGAAGCTGCGGCCCAGCTCCATGCCGGCGGCGATGCGCGGGATCATGCTGTCGGCGTAGTCGAACAGCGACGCCGTATAGAACCCCGGCAGCCCCTTGCGGGCCAGCACCTCGGCACCGCGCGCGATGCGGTAGGCACCGGCGATGCGCGCGGCCTGCGCATCCCAGAGCACGATGTGCTCGTACCAGGCGTCGTAGGCGTCGATGTCGCGCGGGCGCCCCGTGCCCTCGCCCACCGCGCGGAAGGTCAGCTCGCGCAGGCGACCGATCTCGTGCAGCAGCACGGAGTCCATGGCGAGCCGACCCAGGCGGATCTCCTTGCCGTCGTGCGTGCGGCCGAGCAGGGTCAGCGGCGCGACCGCCGCGGCGACCTGCCCCGCGGGCACCTCGGGAGCGAGCGGCTGCGGCGCGGCGACACTGCGCCGCGGCGCGCGGCCGGTGCGGTCCAGCGCACGGCGCAGCGTCCGCAGGGCCTGGGCCGCCTCGACACCGGCAGGCACGCTGCAGGGCTCGCCCACGTGCAGGGCGATGGGCTTGCCGCGCCGCGCGAACATCTCGCGCGCCAGCAGGGCGGTGCCGGCCGGGCGGTAGAGCGTGGACGCACCGTAGAACAGCGCCGAGTTGCGCGCGGCGATGCGGATCGGCAGCACCGGCGCACCGGTGCCCTGGGCGAAGCGCAGGAAGCCGCGGCGCCAGCGGCCGTCGGTGACGCCGCGCCAGCCGAGGCGGGCCACTTCGCCCGCCGGGAAGACGATGACGCAGCCCTCGTTCTCCAGGGCCGCCTCGATCGCGCGCAGGCTGCCCGGTGCCGGCCTGCCGCCGAGGATGCGCACCGGCAGCAGCAGCTCCGAGAGATTGTCGAGCACCGACAGCACGTCGTTGGCGACGATGCGCACGTCGCGCCGGACCCGTCCCACGGCGTGGAGCAGGGCCAGCGCGTCGAGCGCGCCCGAGGGATGGTTGGCGACGATCAGCAGGCGGCCGCTCGCCGGGATGCGGGCGAGGTCCTCGGCATCGATGCGGTAGTCCGCCTGCAGGAACTCAAGCGCCGCCTCGACGAAGGCGAAGCCGCTCAGGTGCGTGCTGGTCGCGAGGAAGGCGTCGAGCGCGTCGAACCGCGACCAGCGGCCGAGCGTGCGCAGCAGCGGGCGGGCGACGCGGGCGCGGCGCCCCTGGAACCAGTGCGGGTAGCGGGCCTGCAGACGCTGTTCGAGCTTGAGCATGCGGCGACGCCGTGCTGCGGACTGCGCGCAGCGTGCGCGGCGTGGGCGACAACCGCGTTTCGCGCCCGCGTCAGCCGCGTGACAGCGCCGTCAAGCGATGCGGACCGGCGGATCGAAACGGCCGCGCACCCGGAACGGCAGACGGAACGTCATGCCCGCGGCCGGTTCCGCGGCGCGGGCGGCGGCATCCATGCCCTGCCAGGCCGTGGTCGCGACCAGCATCCCGGCGTCCGCGCCCGCGAACGCGGGACAGGTCGCCTGGCGGGCGGGCAGCGCCACGCTGCGCACCCGCCGGCCCTCGCCGTCGAAGGCGTCGATGCGGCCGGCCCCGTAACGGGCGTTCCAGAGCAGGCCGTCGGCGTCCACCACGGCCCCGTCGGGCGCGCCGTCGTCGCCCCCTGCGCGATGGAAGAGGCGGCGGTCGCCGCTGGGCAGGCCGGTCGCGGGATCCAGCGGAATGCGCCAGATCGTGCCCTCGCCGCCGTCTGCGAGATAGCCGGTGCCGCCGTCGGCGGAGAAGGCGATGGCGTTGGGGATCGTCAGGCCCGCATAGAGCCGGCGCAGCTCGCCGGCGCGGTACCAGTAGACCGCGGCCCTGCCGGGTTCGGCGTCGCGGCCGATGGTGCTGACCCAGAACGCGCCGCTGGGATGGGTGCGGGCGTCGTTGCTGCGGGTGTCCGGGCGGTCGGCCTCCAGCGGCCGGTGCAGGGTCAGGCGCCCGTCGGCGACCTCGCGGAGGTAGAGCCCGTCCTCGGCCGCGAGCAGTTGCCGGTCGGCGTCCACGGTCGCCATCGCCGAGGCCATGAACGGCAGCGCGTGGCTGCGCGCGCCGCCCCCGTCGAACCCCTGCTCGTGCAGGCGCCGGCCGAGGATGTCGAACCAGAACAGCCGCCCGAGCGGCGGGCTGGCGTGCGGCCCCTCGCCCAGCTCGCACGCGACCCCGGAGAACACCTCCGCCCCGCCCGCCTGCCGTGCCTCCTCCATCCGCGCCACCGTCCGCTCCTCGCCGTCCCGGATGCCCATCGGAACGGACCGGGCGCCACGGCGGCGCGAAGCGCATGAAGGCTGAACGGGCGCGGTGCATACTCGGAATCGGCCGTGTATGCTACGCGGCCCCAAAAATCCCTCCATCCGAATCGAGGGATGAAACGCGCGAAAGCGCCCCATCCTCCACCCTCGCGGGAGCAGGCCGACACCGATGAGCAGCTACCTCTTCACTTCCGAATCCGTCTCCGAAGGCCATCCCGACAAGATCGCCGACCAGATCTCGGACGCCGTCCTCGACGCCATCCTGGCCCAGGACCCGCGCGCCCGCGTCGCCTGCGAGACGCTGGTGAAGACCGGCGTGGCCATCATCGCCGGCGAGATCAGCACCACCGCATGGGTGGACCTGGAAGCGCTGACCCGCAAGGTCATCCTCGACATCGGCTACGACTCCTCGACCGTCGGCTTCGACGGCGAGACCTGCGGCGTGCTCAACCTCATCGGCAAGCAGTCCCCCGACATCAACCAGGGCGTGGACCGCAAGAAGCCCGAGGAGCAGGGCGCCGGCGACCAGGGCCTGATGTTCGGCTACGCCACCAACGAGACGGCCGACTTCATGCCGGCGGCCATCCACTACTCGCACCGTCTGGTCGAGCAGCAGGCCAAGGTCCGCAAGAAGAAGAACTCCCCCCTCCCCTGGCTGCGCCCGGACGCGAAGTCGCAGGTCACCCTGCGCTACGAGGACGGCAAGGTGAGCGGCATCGACGCCATCGTGCTCTCGACCCAGCACGACCCGGGCATCAAGCAGAAGGACCTCATCGAGGCCGTCCGCGAGGAGATCATCAAGCCGGTGCTGCCGGCGAAGTGGCTGCACAAGGGCACCAAGTTCCACATCAACCCGACCGGCAAGTTCATCATCGGCGGGCCGGTGGGCGACTGCGGCCTGACCGGGCGCAAGATCATCGTCGACACCTACGGCGGCTGGGCCCGCCACGGCGGCGGCGCGTTCTCGGGCAAGGACCCGTCCAAGGTCGACCGCTCCGCCGCCTATGCCGCGCGCTACGTCGCCAAGAACGTCGTGGCCGCCGGCCTCGCCGACCGCTGCGAGGTGCAGGTGTCCTACGCCATCGGCGTGGCCGAGCCGACCTCGATCTCGGTGACCACCTTCGGCACCGGCAAGATCGAGGACGGCAAGATCGAGAAGCTGATCCGCCGCCACTTCGACCTGCGCCCCTACGGCATCATCCAGATGCTCGACCTGGTGCATCCCATCTACCAGCGCACCGCCGCCTACGGCCACTTCGGCCGCAAGCCGCAGGAGGTCGCCTACACCGACGCCGCCGGCAACAGCCGCACCGCCACGGCGTTCTCGTGGGAGAAGGCCGACAAGGCCGCCGAGCTGCGCCAGGCCGCCGGCCTGAAGAAGTAAGTTCCCGGCCACCGCCGGAACGCCACGAGGGCCGCGAAAGCGGCCCTCGTCGTTGCGGCTGCCGAAGATCGGGGTCGTGCCGCGGATGCGCGGACGTCGGCTGCGCCAGCGATGCCACGAAGGCTGGCCGGTCCGCAGGCGCACATCAGCGAGCACGGGGTTGGCCCGCCTGGCTCAGGCTGGCGCGGGCGCCCCGAAGCCGCTTCACGGTCAGAGACCGCTTCCGCCGCACCCATTGCGCAGGTAGGTGTCGATCAGCCCCAGCTGCTCCGCCATCGTCGCCCGCGTCCACGCCGGACCATGGGCGTAGTCCGCAATCAGATGATGGTCCACGGCATGCTCGGCATTCCGTGCCCTGCTGACGAACCAGTCAGACTGTTCCGGGGGAACGACGACATCGCGGTCGCCGTGATACACCATCAGCGGAATCCGTATCTCTGCAGCGTGATCGACGGGGTTGAGCCCATCCACGGTATGCGCCTGCGCCTGCCGGAAGAACGGATTGGTATAGAAGCGCGCCCAGATCCTCCTGATGTCCGAAACGCCTGCTCCTGCGATGGCGCACTTGTAGATGCCGGCCGGACGTATCGACGCGACGAAGGATGCGTAGCCGCCGTACGAATAGCCGAACATCGCGATACGACCGGGGGTGGCGATGCCTTGGTCGATCATCCACTGCGCTCCGTCGTCCTTGTCGTCCTGCATCTTCTTTCCCCACTCGGCGTCACCGGCCAACCAGAGCGCCCGCCCCCAGCCCGCGGATCCCCGGAACTGCGGGCGCAGGACAGCGATACAGCGGGAGACCATGAGGGGCACCCACATCGAGCCGTCGAAGTCCATGTTGTCCCGGGACCACGGCCCGCCGTGCGGATGGACAACCCCAGGCCACGGACCGGCGCCGCAGTCCTCCCGACTCGGCGTCGTGAGGAAGGCCGGGATGTCCAGGCCGTCGCGCGCCTTGTAGTAGACCAGTCGTGTATGCCCCAGCACTGCGGGGTCGAGCTGAGGGAACGTGTCGGCCAGCAGGGAAAGCTGCCCGTCCCGCAGCATGTAATGCCGCGGTGGCTGACTCGGTCCGGACACGCTGAGCAGGACGACGCGCATGTCGTTACTGGCCCCCGTGATCCTGTAGCTCACCGCGGTGTCGTAGGGAACTTCGGTCTCCTGCCCCGTCGACGGATCCACGATCCGCACCGGATCCTGCTGGATTCCGAGGGCATCGCGAACGCCGGCATCGAGGGCACGCATGAACGGCGCCGTCCAAACGACGTCTTCGCCGCGCGGTCCGGCGTAGGACAGGCCCATGACCTCGCCGAAGGCGATCTGGCGCCGGTCGCGGATCCGGTTGACGAGGACATTCCCAGCGTCGAACGCGCTGCTTTCGAAGAGCAGCTCTCCACGACGCCTTGCCGCAACGTCGTACTCGTAGATCGCGCTCTTGTCGCGGCCGACATTGCTCCGGACGAAGGCGATGTTGGGATCCGCCGAGAAGCCGAGCACCTCGTTGATATCCCGGTCTTTCACGTACGAGCGGAAGTGCTCCTCCCAGCGATCGGTGGCGACGTTGCGGAACTCGGTCGCCACGAAGGCGCCCGTACCGTCGAGATCGGTGCGAAGCCGCGCACGCAGCTCTCCCTCCAGATCGGTGATGTAGCCGGCGACCCGCTGGTCCGTCCTCTGGATACGCCTGGCGGTGTAGTTGCGGATGTTGACGCGATAGACGTCGCCGGAATTGCTGCCGGAGCCGCTCACGACCAGGACGTGGTCGGGATCGTTCGGCAGGACGTCCAGCACCGATGCGTTCGAGAGCGCCTGCTCCAGCTCCTGGCTGCGGCTCATCGCACGCTGCTGGATCAACGGCTCCTTCCATTGCCGTCCTTCGATGTCGGTGATGAAGAACTTGCTGATGAAGGTCTTCGTGACGCGATCGGCCCTGAGATCGTAGGGTTGCCAGAGGGACACCGCCAGCAGGCCCTCCTTGATGAAGGCAACGGACTCGAACTTCATCCGGTCGCTGCCGATCACGATCGGCGCCTCGTGCAGTGCGTCTGTCCGCCACACCACAATCTGTCGCTCTTCGCCGATGGCACGGAGCCCGGCGATATGGGTGCCCGCGGGAGATACCGAGAGACTGCTCAATGCAGGAAAAGCGGCGAAAGCGCCGACCGCGGGCTCGCTCGGCATTTCGACGCTCTGCGCAAAGAGCGGAGACGCCAGCGCCGCGAGCGCCGCCACGAGTATTCGAAGGTATTTCATGGGTCCCCTTCCCATAAAGAAAAGCCGCCGCCCCGAAGGGCGGCGGCTTGAGGCAGTGGATCAGAACGACTTGTTCAGGTTGACGAAGTAGCTGCGCCCGAAGAAGTCGTAGCCGCTGTACAGCAAGGCGTTTCCGACCGTGTTGTAGACGCCCTGCGAGATCGTCGGCGGCTCCTTGTCGAACAGATTGCGGACGCCCGCCGTCACCGACCACTTGTCGCCCGTGTACTGCACCGACGCGCTCGAGAGGAAGTAGTTCGGCGTGTAGATCTTGTACATCGAAGTCGCGGGATCGAAGTCCAGGGTCGGGTAGTTCTCCTGGTAGTAGCTGTAGCTGTCCATGCCGTCGACCCACTCCAGGCCATACCTGAAGCGCCAGCTGTCGATGCGGTACATCAGGTCCAGCTGCCCCGACATCTTCGGATAGCGCAACATGCCGTTGTAGTCGACGAGCGGATCATCCGGAAAAGTCTTGGAGGCCTGCTCGAGGAACTTCGTCACCTGCGCCGTGGCGCGAAACTGGCCACGACCGATGTCCCGCACGTACCGCGTAGTGAAGTCGAGGCCCCGCACCTTGTCCGTCGACAGGTTCACGTAGCCGTCCAGCACCGTGAGCGAATTGTTCGCGGGGTCGCGGGAGACCATGCGGCAGAAGCCGGTATCGTTGGCGAAGTCGGGGCCGTTGTAGCACTGGCTGAGAATGTAGCTTGCGCCAGCCCGCGCCACGCCGTTCTCGACCTCGATGTCGTAGTAGTCGACGGCGAACGAGAGATCGCCGAAGGCCGCCGGGAACTCCGGCTGAAGGATCAGGCCGACGGTGAGGGCGTCCGACGTCTCCGCCTCGAGTCCGGTCTCCGCACCACCCTGGGTGATCACCCGCACGGACGTGTTGGCCTGATGGTCGCCCGGCAGTCCCTCGGACGCACAGTTGATGTAGCGCGGCGAGTTCGGATCACGCTGGCCGTAGTCGTTGCAGGGATCGTTCGACGATGCGAGGAAGCCGCTGGTGCCACCAAGGAACTGCTCGAACAGAGCGGGCGCACGATACGAAGTGCCGTAGGACGCCCGCAGCGACACCGAGCGGATCGGCGTCCAAAGACCTCCGATCTTCCACGTGGTGTCCGAGCCGTACGACTGGTAGTCGGTGTAGCGTGCCGACGCGTTGAGGGTGAGTTCCTCGGCAGCCGTCACACCCGACAGCAGTGGCAGCTCGACCTCGCCGTAGGCCTCCCAGACCGAGTCCTTGCCCCGCGTCGCTGCGGAACTGGTCAGGTTGTAGAGGTTTCCGTTGAGCGAGTGGATGTTGGGGCTGTCGTCGATCTTCGCGCGGCGATATTCGATGCCGAACGCACCGGCCGCCGTGCCATGGGGAAGCTCGAACAGCGAACCGTCGACGTTGAAGTTGAAGGTATCCTCTTCGTACAGCGTGTTGCCCGTGACCGGGATGAAGACGAAGTCCTTCCATTGCTGCGGCAGGATGCCGCCGATCGTCTGGCTGCTCAGCACCGGCGCGGCCACGCACCCGTTCGACGTGTCGACGCAACGGAATCCGCCCGCGCCGTCCGAGACGACGTCCATGCTCTGCGCGATGCGGTCGGTGAGGAAGGACTGGAAGGTGTAATCCGCGTCCGAACGCGACTTGCTCAGCATGAAGTCGTAGTTCCAGTTGGCGCTGAGAGCGCCACGAACGCCTGCGGTGGCACGCCAGAAATCGACGGTCTGCTCGCTCCTGTCGTTCCCGAAGCCGATGAACGCGCGTGCGGCGACGAGCTGACCATTGGACGTCTCGGTCGGGTTCATGAACGCAGGAAGATCGCTCAAGCCGCCGAGCAGCGGGCTGTCGACCGCGTAGTCGAGCGACAGCTGCCTGTACCCGGTCTGCGACGACTCGCGACGGTTGCCGAGGATTTCGTAGTAGAACTCGGCATCGCCCATCGCGCCCAGGTCGACGCCACCCTGGAAGAACACCGTATGGGTGGTCACCGGCGAGATCAGCGACTGGTTGAGCATCGCGGGATCGAAGGTGTCGCGGCTCTCGAGGCTGACGCCCTCGAAGCCGACCAGCCCTTCGGTGATCGCGGAGTTGGGCCGCCAGCGATTGAAGGTGGTTCCGGGGGTGCCGGGGCCGGGAACGCCCGGCATGGTCGCGGTGCCGAGGGTGTTGATGGTCACACCGCCCGCATCCAGCCCCCAGCACTTCGGCTTGCCGGTCAGGGGGTCGATGTAGTCGCCACTACCCCAGTAGTTGCCCGCATCGATGTCGCGGTACATGTCGGTGGGGCATGCGCTGGCCCAGGCCCGGTCGCCATAGGCCAGGTCGTTGCGCGTGTAGTACTCGTAGGAGCCGGAGAAGTGCGATCGATCGCCGGTGGAGCCGAATGCGATCGAATAACGGCGGGAGTCCCCGCCCCCACCATCGGTCGCATTGTGCTGCGCCTCGAACTCGACGCCGTCCACGTTCCTCCTGGTGATCAGGTTGACGACGCCGGCCACGGCATCCGAACCATAGATCGAGGAAGCACCGTCCTTGAGGATCTCGACCCGGTCGATCATGGCACTGGGCAGGACGTTGAGGTCGGCCGAGCCGACCGCGCCACGGGTACCGGCAGGCGCGATGCGCCGCCCGTTCAGCAGGATCAACGTCCGCTCCGGGCCGAGGCCGCGCAGGGACAGCGTGTTCGCTCCCGGACCACCGTTGGTGACGTAGCCGCCATAGGCGTTGTTGATCTGGGACGAGCCCGCGGTGACGGCGGTGCTCTGGAGTGCTGCCGTGGTCGAGTCGAAGCCCGCGAGCGTGGTTTCCTCGCGCGTCACAACCTGCACCGGCGAGACGGAGTTGAAGACGTCACGGCCGATGCGGGAACCGGTGACGGTGATGGCACCGAGCTGCGCCGGGCTGCCGGCGGCCTGCTGGGCCGGAGTTTGCTGGGCGGACTGCTGAGCGGACTGCTCCTCGTCGGAAGCCGCATCCTGCGCCACCGCGGACGCCGTCGCAGTGAGCAGGAGCGCCGATACGAGGGCCGCGCTGAGCGGATTGCGCCGGAGCGCCTTGTGATCATTCATTCGCTTGAAATCCCCTGGGTGGTTGTCGGAAGCACGACCTGCGCAGCAGGTCGTTCCCCTGTGGAGCATCGGCCTGGGACGGCCGCATGAAGCCTGAACAGCCACTGAAGTAAACGGGGCCTTAACAACCCTTGTCAAGCGTAAGGAAGTCGTCATCCAGAAGTGATTGCCCCACCTAATGCCGACGAGCAGAACAGGACGCACACGCGCCGCCACGGATGTAGAGCGGCATGCAGCGAGGACACCATCCGTCCCGCTACAGCCGCGCCACCACCTTCACCGCACCGTGGCCGTCGCCGCAGCGGGCGGCGACGACGCGGTCGCCCATGCGCTGGAACTCGATGTCCAGCCGCGTGCCGCCGATGTCCAGGCCTTGCAGCAGCAGGCGGTCGACGCCGGCCGGCAGCAGCGGGCGGTCGACCACCACCTCGCCCGCGGCGGCATCGACGTGCACGCCCAGGGCCGCCTGCAGCAGCAGGAAGACCGAGCCCGCGGCCCAGGCCTGCGGGAGGCAGGCGACGGGATAGGCGATGGGGGGCTCGCCCGGCGCGCGGGGAAAGCCGCAGAACAGCTCGGGCAGCCGCATGCCGAAGTGCACCGCCGCCTCGAACGTCTCCTCGAGCAGGCGCAGGGCGGCGTCGCGCGCGCCGTAGCGCGCCAGCCCCGCGGCGCAGAAGGCGACGTCGTGCGGCCATACCGAGCCGTTGTGGTAGGACATCGGATTGAAGCGCGCCTGGTCCGCGGCCACCGTACGTACGCCCCAGCCGCCGTCGAAGGCCACCGAACGCAGATGCGCCACCACGCGCGCGCCGCGCTCGGGATCGGGCAGGCCGCTGGCGAGCAGATGCCCCACGTTGGACGCGCGGATGCGGCACATCCGCCCGCGGCCGTCGCGCGCGATGGCGTAGAAGCCCAGCGCCTCGTCCCAGAAGCGGTGCTCGACCACCGCGCGCAGGGCGCTGGCGCGCGCGCGCCAGCGCGTGGCCGCGTCGCCCTCGCCGCGGCGTTCGGCCAGCGCCGCCATCGCGTGCAGCGCGGCGAACACGTAGCCCTGCACCTCGACCAGGGCGATGGGGCCCTCCGCGTCGCTGCCGTCGGCGTGGAAGACCGAGTCCTCGCTGTCCTTCCAGCCCTGGTTCGCCAGGCCGCTCGCCTCCCCGCGCGCGTAGCTCAGGCAGCCGTCGGGGTCGGCGTCGCAGCTGCGCTCGATCCACTGCATCGCCGCCAGCAGCGCCGGCCACAGGCGGTCGATCAGCGCCATGTCGCCGGTGCGCTCGGCGTAGGCGCCCGCGAGCATGAGGAACAGGGGCGTGGTGTCCACGCCGCCGTAGTAGCGCGCGAAGGGCAGCTCGCTCAGTGCGGCCATCTCGCCCTTGCGGGTCTCGTGCATGATCTTGCCGGGCGCGGCATCGCGGAAGGTGGAGGTCTCGCGCGCCTGGTTCTCGGCGAGGAATCCCAGGACGCCGCGCGCGATGCGCGGGTCCAGCCACAGGGTCTGCATCGCGGTGACGATGGCGTCGCGCCCGAAGGCGGTCGAGAACCACGGGATGCCCGCGTAGGGATACGGCCCGCTCGGCAGTTCGGTGACCAGCAGCGCGATGTCGGCGCGCGAACGCTCCAGCCAGGCGTTGAACAGGCGTGCGCTGGTCCGCACGCGCGCGCCGGAGCGCTGCCGCGCGCGCATCGCCCAGCGCGCACGGGCCGCGGCGTGGCGATGGCGGGACCGGCCCGGCCGCTCCGGCGTCTCGCCCACCTCGATGTAGAACTCGACGCGCCCGCCGCGCGGCACCGTCAGCGCGAACTCGGCGGCGTCGGCCGCCAACCGCGCGGGCCGCTCGGAGAAGGCGAGCACGCTGCTGCGCAGGTGGCCGTCGAGGCCCCGGTAGCGCAGGGCGACGTGGCGCTCGCCCAGCTCCGCCTCGTGCTGCTCGCCGCGCGCGGCGCGCTGCGACCCGCGGACCTCGAACATGTCGCGGAAGTCCGCCGCGAAGCCGAGCTGCAGGAGCGTCCGCACCTCCTCCTCGCCGTAGTTGACGCAGGCGATGCGCTCGTACAGCCGCGCCTGCCACAGGAAACGGCTGCGTTCGATGTGGAGCACGCCCTGCGCCATGCTGCTCTCGCCGAGCGGGGTGAGCGGCCGGTTGGTGAGGTGCGCGGTGAAGGTCACGTTGTCCTGGCCGACCGCCGCGCTGAGCAGCGAGGGCTCGGTCCCGCCGAGGCGCAGGTGCAGGCGCGAGAGCACGCGCGTGTCGTCCCGGAACAGCCCGTCGCTGCCGCCGCCGATGTCGCCGCGTGCGTCGCAGACGAGGAAGCTGTCGCCCTCCTTCAGCGCATGGAACCCGTTCGCGGGCAGTGTGGCGTGGCTCATCCGCGCCTCACGCCGTGCAGGCCAGTTCGACGGCGCCCGCGGGTTCGCCGGCGAGCCTGCGGTAGATCTCCTCGTACTGCCGGGCCATGACGTGCGCGGAGAAGCGGCGCTCGAACACCGCACGCACCGCCGTGCGGTCGAGCTGCGGCAGGCGCCCGACCGCCGCGACCGCCGTGTCCATGTCGTGCACGATGAAGCCGCTGACGCCGTCGTCGATCACCTCGGCCACCGAGCCGCAGCCCCAGGCGATCACCGGCGTGCCGCAGGCCATGGCCTCGATCATCACCAGGCCGAAGGGCTCCGGCCAGTCGATCGGGAACAGCAGCGCCGCGGCGTTGCCAAGGAAGTCCGCCTTCTGCGCGTCGCCGATCTCGCCCACGAACTCGATGCCCGGATCGTCCAGCAGCGGCACGATGCGCTCGCGGAAGTAGGCCTCGTCGGCGCTGTCCACCTTGGCCGCGATCCGCAGCGGCCAGCCGGCGCGGCGCGCGATCTCGATGGCGCGGTCCGGCCGCTTCTCCGGCGACATGCGTCCGAGGAAGGCGAGGTAGTCGCCCCGCGGACGCGCCGGCGGCACGTACAGCGTCCCGGGCAGGCCGTGCGGCACCGTCGCCGCCCAGTTGGCGAAGCGCAGCGGGCGCCGCTGCTGTTCGGAGATCGACACCAGCGGGTAGTGCGGCCAGGCGCGATAGGCCTCGGCGAGGTCCTTGAGTTCCAGCCGCCCGTGCAGGGTCGTGAGCGTGCGCCCGGCGATGTCCTCGAAGAACGGGAAGTGCAGCAGGTCGACATGGAAGTGCAGCACGTCGAACTCCCGCGCGCGGCGCTTCACCTCCTGCAGCATGACCAGGTGCGCGGCGACGTCGGACTTCAGCGGCGCCGGATCCAGGCGGATGGCCTGGTCGCGGACGGGCACCAGCCGCGCGCGGGTCTGCGCGTCGGCGCTGGCGAAGAGGGTCACGTCGTGGCCGAGCTCGACCAGGGCGTTGGACAGGTAGGCGACGATCCGTTCGGTGCCGCCGTAGAGGCGCGGGGGGACGGCTTCGTAGAGAGGGGCGATCTGGGCGATGCGCATGGACGGGCTCCGGGGTGGGCGGACGCCTCGCCGCAGCGAGCGGCCGCGGATGTGGGAAGGGAAAAAAGGCGCCGGCGGCGGCTGCCGCCGGCGAAGAGGTCGCGGATCAGGCCGCCTGCGCGACGGGCACGCGGATGGCGTTGCCACGCGACTGCGGGTTCTTCGGCAGCGTGACGGTGAGCACGCCGTCGCTGAACGCCGCCTTCGCCTGGTCCGGCACGACCTCGGCGTCGAGCGGGACGCGCCGCTCGAACCGACCGTAGTAGCGCTCGCTGACGCGGCGCGGGTTGTCCTGCTGTTCGATGCGGCGTTCGCCGCGCAGGATCAGCGTCTGGTCCTCGACCAGGACCTCGACGTCCTTGTCGCCCATGCCCGGCAGCTCGGCGGAGACGACGATGTTCCCGTCGTCCTCGGTCATCTCGATCTGCGGCCACTGCGCGCCGCGCAGCAGGCCCAGGCCCGGGCGCGGCATGTCGAGCTGGCTCCACAGCTCGTCGAACAGCCGGTTCATCTCGTTGTGCAGCGACAGGATCGGGTCGCGGGTGGGCGCCGGCGCGACCGCGGCGTTCCTGTTGCGGCTCCAGGGGATCAGTTGACTCACGCTCATGACCAATCACCTCCAGTGGCATCTGCGCTTGCGTCCAGCGCGCGCGCCGCGGCGCGTTCGCATGTGCGGTGGTGGTGGTCGGTCCGCCGGCATCCCCCTGCGGATCCGCGCCCTGACCCAGCGACACGGAAGGCGCCGCGCCGCGGCTGCGGCGGCGCTGGCGAGGCGCCATGTAGGCGTCGGCGCGCCGGCTTCAAGCGCATCGCCATGGACGCTTTCAGGCAGCGGTTGGGGATGTGGAGATGGCGTGGAGCTCCGGAGTAGGACATGAGGGGTAAGGAACGAAGGACTCGCCCTTCGCTGCCTCGAAGCAGCCGCTTCGCGCGCTCACCCGTCCCCCCGCCCCCGCAGGCGGGGGAAGGAGCGACCCTCCGGCGAAGAGTTGAGACATGAGGAGCGAGAAACGCAGAGAAGGCGCCGGCCTCGTTCCTCGCTCCTCTTCATTCGCTCCTGTCGTCAGTCGGTCACCCCGGCCGCATGTTCCCGGTCTCCACGAAGCGCTGGTGCCAGGAGAGCGCCTCGTCGAGCAGGTGGGGCGTGTGGCGGCCGAAGCTGGCGCGCCAGGCGCGCTCGGTGTAGTCGGTCAGGGCGTCGCGGAAGTCCGGATGCGCGCAGTTGGCGATGATGGCCTTCGCCCGCTGCCTGGGCGCGAGGCCGCGCAGGTCGGCCAGCCCCTGCTCGGTGACGATGACCGCCACGTCGTGCTCGGTATGGTCCACGTGGCTGACCATCGGCACGATGGCCGAGATCGCGCCGCGCTTGGCGGTGCTCGGCGACAGGAAGAAGGACAGATAGCCGTTGCGCGCGAAGTCGCCGGAGCCGCCGATGCCGTTCTGCATCTTCGAGCCCATGATGTGGGTCGAGTTGACGTTGCCGTAGATGTCCGCCTCGATCATCGCGTTCATCGCCAGGCAGCCGAGACGGCGGATCAGCTCCGGATGGTTGGAGATGCCCTGCGAGCGCAGCACGATGCGGCTGCGGAAGAAGTCGATGTTGTCGCGGAAGCGCGCCAGCGCATCCGGGCTGAACGACAGCGCGGTGGCCGAGGCCACGTCGATCACGCCGCCCTGCACCAGGTCGAGCATGCCGTCCTGCAGCACCTCGGTGAAGGCGGACAGCCCGCTGAAGCCGGCGTCGGCGAGGCCGTACATGACCGCGTTGGCCGTGTTGCCCACGCCGGACTGCAGCGGCAGCAGGGTCTTCGGGAGCCTGCCCTTGGCGACCTCGTGGCGCAGGAACTCGACCAGATGGCCGGCGATGGCCTGCGAGGTGGCGTCGGGCGGCGCGAACGGCGAGTTGCGGTCCGGCGCGTCGGTCTCGACCACGGCCACGACCTTCGCCGGATCGCAGCGCAGCCAGGGCTCGCCGATGCGGTCGCCCGCCTCCACCAGCGGCAGCGGCGTGCGCCCCGGCGGCGGCTGCGTGCCGTAGTAGACGTCGTGCATGCCGTCGAGTTCGAGCGGCAGCGCGCGGTTGACCTCGAGGATCACGCGGTCGGCGCGGTCCAGCCAGGTCTTGTTGTTGCCGATGGAGGTGGAGGGGATCAGCCGGCCATCGGGGAGGATGCCGGCCACCTCGACCACGGCCACGTCGATGTCGCCGTAGAAGCCGTAGGTGAACGACTGCGCGACGTGGCTCAGGTGCATGTCGACGTAGTCGACCTCGCCGGCGTTGATGCGCTCGCGCAGGATCGGATCGGACTGGTACGGCAGGCGCAGCTGCACGCCCTTCACCTGGGCGAGGGCGCCGTCGAGTTCGGGCGCGGTGGACGCGCCGGTCATCACCCTGACCTGGAAGGTGCCGCCCTCGGCCTGGACGGCGGCCATCCGGCGGGCCAGCGCCTGCGGCACCGCCTTGGGATAGCCCGCGCCGGTGAAACCGCTCATGGCCACGCCCATGCCGGGCCCGATCCGCGCCGCCGCCTCGTCCGCGCCCATCACGCGCGCCGCCAGGTCGGGGTTCCTGATCCGCTCTTCCAACATCGTCTCCACTCGCCGGGGGGATTCCCCAGTGTGCGCCTCCCCGGCGCCCGACTGAACCCCTTCCGCGGCGCCACCGGCAGCGCGGGCCGGCGCCGGTATAATCGCCGGCCGTCCTTCGCCGAGGGGCGCTGCATGTCCCGGGCCGTCGCCCGCGGACTCAGGCTCGGCGGGGGATGTTCCTCGCAACGGCGCCCGTAATCGCACCCGCGGGTGCACACGCTTACGGAGATCCGCATGAACGCCGTCCCCAAGGACACCGCGAACCACGACTACAAGATCGCCGACATCTCCCTGGCCGACTGGGGCCGCAAGGAGATCGACATCGCCGAGCACGAGATGCCCGGCCTGATGTCCATCCGCCGCAAGTACGCGGCCGAGGCGCCGCTCGAGGGCGTGCGCGTCACCGGTTCGCTGCACATGACCATCCAGACCGCGGTGCTGATCGAGACGCTGAAGGACATCGGCGCCGACGTGCGCTGGGCGTCCTGCAACATCTTCTCGACCCAGGACCACGCCGCCGCGGCCATCGCCGCCACCGGCACCCCGGTATTCGCCTGGAAGGGCGAGACGCTGGAGGAGTACTGGGACTGCACGCTGGACGCGCTCTCCTTCCCGGACGGCAAGGGCGGCTTCCTCGGCCCGCAGCTCGTGGTCGACGACGGCGGCGACGTCACCCTGCTGATCCACAAGGGCTACGAGCTCGAGAACGGTTCCGACTGGGTCGAGAGCGCCTCGTCCTCGCAGGAGGAGCAGATCATCAAGAACCTGCTCAAGCGCGTCGCGAAGGAGCGCCCCGGCTTCTGGACCACGGTGGTCCGCGACTGGAAGGGCGTCTCCGAGGAGACCACCACCGGCGTGCACCGCCTCTACCAGCTCGCCCAGTCCGGCACGCTGCTGGTGCCGGCGATCAACGTCAACGACTCGGTCACCAAGTCGAAGTTCGACAACCTCTACGGCTGCCGCGAGTCGCTGGCCGACGGCCTGAAGCGCGCGATGGACGTGATGCTGGCCGGCAAGGTGGCCGTGGTCTGCGGCTACGGCGACGTCGGCAAGGGCTGCGCCCACAGCCTGCGCGCCTACGGCGCCCGCGTGGTCGTGACCGAGATCGACCCGATCTGCGCGCTGCAGGCCGCGATGGAGGGCTTCGAGGTCAACACCGTCGAGAGCACCCTCGGCCGCGGCGACATCTACGTCACCACCACCGGCAACAAGGACATCATCCGCCTCGAGCACATGCAGGCGATGAAGGACCAGGCCATCGTCTGCAACATCGGCCACTTCGACAACGAGATCCAGGTCGACGCGCTGAAGGCGATGCCGGGCGTCGAGAAGATCAACATCAAGCCGCAGGTCGACAAGTACGTCTTCCCCGACGGCCGCGCGATCTTCCTGCTGGCCGACGGCCGCCTGGTGAACCTCGGCTGCGCCACCGGCCACCCGAGCTTCGTGATGTCCAACTCCTTCGCCAACCAGACGCTCGCGCAGATCGACCTGTGGGCGAACAAGGACGGCTACGAGAAGAAGGTCTACCTGCTGCCCAAGAAGCTGGACGAGGAAGTGGCCCGCCTGCACCTCGAGAAGATCGGCGTGAAGCTGACCACGCTCACCCAGGAACAGGCCGACTACATCGGCGTGCCGGTGGATGGTCCGTTCAAGCCGGAACACTACCGCTACTGATCGTCCGCCGAGCGGCATCGCGACACCGGACCGGGCGCCGCAGGGCGCCCGGTCTCGTTTGGCGCCGCCACCGGCCTCCCCGCACCGCCCCCCGGCCCGACACCCCACGCATGGCGAACGCTGCTGAACGGACGACCGTCGCGGGACCGGTCTTCATCCGCCTGCTCTCCCGCCTCGCCGAGCCCCGCCCCTCCGCCACGGGTCCGGTGCTCGCCGAGCGGCTGGGCCAGTGGATCGACTGGTCGCGCGCCGTGGCCCTCTCCACCGCGCTGGACGGGCGGCTGCCACCGGCGGCGACGCAGGTGCCGCCCTTCGACGAGGACGAGGACGCGGCCTGCATCCGCACCCGCGCCACCCTCGCCGACGCCATCGCCACCGACCCCGGATTCGCCGTGCCGCCACCGGGCGCGATGCCGGAGGCAGGTACCGACTTCGCGCCCTTCCGGGCGCGCTACCTCGCCCACCAGCGCGCCATGCAGGCCGCGACCGGGCGCCTGCGGGGGCGCCTGCGCGACATGCTGGGCCGCCGATCGCCCGCGCTGGCACGGCTCGCCGAGGTCGATGCGGTCATGGAGCAGACCCTGAGCCCGCGGGAACAGGCCCTGCTCGCGAGCGTCCCTGCCCTGCTCGGCGCACACTTCGAGCGCCTGCGCACCGCCGCCGGCAACGGCGAGGCCGCCTCCGGCACCGCGCCCACCGCCTGGCTCGACACCTTCCGCCTGGACATGCGCGGCGTCCTGCTCGCCGAGCTGGATGTCCGCTTCTCGCCCATCGAAGCGCTGCTCGCCGCGCTCCGCACTGCTGACCGCACGCCATGATCCGACGTCTTTCCGATCCCCTCGCGCTGTTCGTGTTCCTGGCCGGCCTCGCCGTCGTCGCCTGGATCGGCGCCGGCTACCTCGGCGCGAACCCGCTCGGCACGGCCGTCGCCCTGCTGATCGCCGGCTGCTACCTCGCCGGCGCGCTCGAACTGTTCCGCCATCGCCAGGAGACGCGTTCGCTGACGCGGGCGCTGGACGAGGTGGACGCGGGGCGCGACGACCTGCCCGGCTGGCTCGGTCGCCTCGCGCCGGCCCTGCGCAACCCGGTCCGCCTGCGCATCGAGGGCGAACGCGCGACGCTGCCGCTGCCGGCGCTGACGCCCTACCTCGTCGGCCTGCTGGTGCTGCTGGGCATGCTCGGCACTCTCCTCGGCATGATGGCGACGCTGCGCGGCACCGGCATGGCGCTGGAGAGCGCGGTGGACCTGGATGCCATCCGCGGCTCGCTGGCCGCGCCGGTGCGCGGGCTGGCCCTGGCCTTCGGCACCTCGATCGCCGGCGTGGCCGCCTCCGCCGCACTCGGCCTGCTCTCCACCCTCGCCCGCCGCGAACGCCTGCATGCCGTGCAGCGGCTCGACGCCGCCATCGCGACCGTCCTGCGGGTCCATTCCCGGGCCCACCAGCGCGAGGAGGCCTTCCGCCTCCTGCAGCGCCAGGCCGAGCTGATGCCGGCCCTGGTCGACCGTCTCCAGGCCATGACCGCGGCCATCGAGACGCAGAGCGCGGCGGCCAACGCACAGCTCCAGGCGCGCCAGGACGACTTCCACGCCAAGGCCGAGCGGGCCTACACCCAGCTCGCGACGTCGGTCGGGCAGTCGCTGCAGTCGAGCGTGGCGGAGAGCAGCCGCGCCGTCGCGGGCGCACTGCAGCCCGTGATCGAGAGCACGCTGGCCGGCATGGCGCGCGAGACCTCCGTGCTCCGCGAGAGCGTCGCCGATGCCGTGCAGCGCCAGCTCGACGGCCTGACCGCCGGCTTCGACGCCGCCACCGCGCGTGCGGCCGGGACCTGGGCCGAGGCGCTGGCCGAACAGCAGCGTGCCAACGCCCAGCTCGCCGACGCCCTGCGCGGCGCGCTCGAACGCTCCACCGAGGCCCACGACCGCCGTGCGGCCGAGCTGCTCGACGGTGTCTCCGCACGCCTGGCCGCCACCGCCGAGCGCGCCGCCGAGGCCTGGGCCGATGCGCTGGCGCGCCAGGAGGCGGCCAACGCCGCGATGGCCGCCCGCAACGAGAGCGCCTTCGACGCCGTCGCCGTCCGTCTGGCCGCCAGCGCCGACGCAGCCGCCTCCGCGTGGACCGACGCGCTCGCGCGCCAGGACGCCGCGAGCGCGACGGCGGCCGAACGCCACGCGGCAGCGCTGACCGCCGCCGCAGGCACCTTCGAGCGGCATGCGGCCGCCCTCGTCGACACGCTCGGGCAGTCCCACGCGACGCTGCAGGCGGCGCTGGAAGCGCGCGACCAGGAGCGCCTCGCCGCCTGGACCGCCTCCTTCGGGACCATGGCCGCCGAACTCGCCAGCCGCTGGCAGCGCACCGGAGAACAGGTCGCCGAACGCCAGCAGGCCATCTGCGACGCACTGGAGCGGACCGCGGGCGAGATCGCCGCCCAGGCCCGGGCGCACGCCGGCGAGACCATCGCCGAAGTCTCGCGCCTGGTGCAGACCGCGTCGGAGGCGCCCAGGGCCGCGGCCGAGGTGGTCGCGGAGCTGCGCCAGTCGCTCTCCGAGAGCATGGTGCGCGACACCGCCATGCTGGAAGAGCGCACCCGCCTGCTCGCGACGCTGGAGACCCTGCTCGACGCGGTGAACCATGCCTCCACCGAGCAGCGCACGGCGGTCGATGCCCTGGTCACGACCTCGGCCGACCTGCTGGAACGCGTCGGCACCCGCTTCATTGACCGCATCGAGGCCGAGGCCGGCCGACTCGACGCCGCCGCCGCCCAGCTCACGGGCAGCGCGGTCGAGGTGGCGAGCCTGGGCGACGCCTTCGGTGCCGCGGTGGAGGCCTTCGGCGCCGCCAACGAGGCGCTGATCGAGCGCCTGCAGCACATCGCGGGCGCGCTGGACGCCTCGCTGGCCCGCAGCGACGAGCAGCTCGCCTACTACGTCGCCCAGGCGCGCGAGGTGGTGGATCTCAGCGTGCTGTCCCAGAAGCAGATCATCGAGGAACTGCAACGGGTCGCCGGACACACGGCCCACGGGACCGCCACCGCATGAACGAGGAGCTGGAGCTCGACACCGGCGGCACCGCCTCCATCTGGGCCGCCTTCGGCGACCTGATGTCGGTGATGCTGGGCGTGTTCGTGCTGATCCTGCTGGGCGTCGTCGCCATGCAGATGCAGCTCGCGGACCGGCTGGACGAGGCGACGCGCCAGCGCGAGCGCGAGGCCGAGCAGCGCCAGACGCTGGAGCGCGCGCTGGCGGTGCCGCTGGCCGCGGGCCGGGTGACCCTGGTGGACGGCCGCATCGGCATCCGCGGCAACGTGCTGTTCGCCCTCAACTCCGACGCCCTGCAGCCGGAGGGGCGGGAAGTGCTGCAGAGCCTGGCCGGGCCGCTCGCCCAGTACCTCGCGGCGCGCGAGGAGATCCTGATGGTCAGCGGCTTCACCGACGACCGCCCCGTGCTCGACGGCAACCGCCGCTTTGCGGACAACTGGGAGCTCTCCGCCAAGCGCGCCCTCACGGTGACCCGCGCCCTGATCGACGAGGGCCTGCCGGCGGACGCGGTGTTCGCCGCCGCGTTCGGTGCGCAGCAGCCCGTCGCCACCAACGACACCGAGGACGGCCGCGCCCGCAACCGGCGCGTGGAGATCGCCCCGATGCCGAGGCCGCGTGCCACGGCCACCGCACGATGACGCCCAGCGGGACCGACATCGCCTGCCTGCTGCGGACCTGGCGCGCCGCCCGCGCCGGCCGGCCCGGCACCGTGCGCGCGCACCGCATCGAAGCCCTGGCCGCCCGCGCCGAGCGGGTCGAGGGCGCGGCCCGGGACGTGCTCGACGCGAAGCTCGCGGCGCTGGTCGAGGCGGACATGCCCCCGCCGGAGGCCGCCGTCGCCACGCAGGACGAGGCGCCGCCGCGTGCACGCCGGTCGCGTCCGGAGCCGCTCGCGCAGGAGAACGCCCCCGGACACGCGCCGGACTCGCTCGGCGCGGTGGTCGCCGCGCTCTCTGCCCGCGACGACGGCGACGGCACCGTCGCCGGGCAGAAGGACGCGCTCCCACACCCCGCAACGCCACCCGCGCCTGCCGCCTTCCCTGCCCTGCCCGCCCTCGACCAGTTCCGCCGGACCTGGACCCGCATCCGCACCGAGGCCCAACTGCAGCGCACCCTGGCCGACGTCCCCGAAGACGCCGGCCCCATGCACTCCACCGTCCTCGTCCACCGCGCCCTCGGCCTGATGCGCGACACCGCGCCGGGCTACCTCCAGCACTTCCTGACCTACGTCGATGCCCTGTCGGGGCTGGAACAGATGTTCGGCACACGTGCGTTCGTGGAGCCGAAGGGCGCGGGCGATGCGGCGCCGGTGAAACCGGCCCGCGGAAAGACCCGCCGCCGCCCGCGGTGAGCGCGCACCGCGCTCCGCTTCGCAGGGCTAGAATGCGTGCGCATGGCGCGCACATGGGGGAGAGCCTGCTGCTCCGCGGCGGCCATGCAGGAGCCGGCTGGGGAGCTGGATCGTCAGGGAGGGCATGACTTCGATACCCGTGCCGGGAGCCGCACGCCGGCACCTCGTGCCACGGCCTGTCGACGCGCAGTGCGCCGCCGGCGTCTTCGCCCGCCTCTAACGCATCCGAAGCACGCGCCCATTCCGGCTGGCCGGAGGGCGCGAATGGAGATCAAGGAAAATGACAAGGACTCGCGGGACTCTGACGGCTCTCTGTGCGCTCTTGCTGGCGTCTCCTCATGCCCAGGCGACGCGCCCGCGCCCGATCGATTGCGCGGCAGCCAACAGCCTGCAGGTGGGGATGACCGAGCGGCAGGTGGTGCGTGCGTTGGGGAGGCCCTGGTCGTCGCGGTTCGGACACGGCGGCCTGACCTACGGTTGGCAGTCGCCGGATGGCCAGGACAGGCTGCAGGTCGAATTCGAAGTGGCGTCCAGCCGCTCCGACACGCGGGTCGTGGCGGTCGGGGGCAGATGCGACGGCGCGACGATATCGTCATTCCCCGACGGGGAGGTCGCGCGGGCCGCCTACGGCGAGCTGGCGAAGCACGAGGGCATCGTGCCACCGCACATCGCAGTTTCGGACGAGGTGTTCCACCTCGTCTTCGCATCGAGCAGCGCGTCCCGCAAGACCGATTCCCTGGAGTACATCCCGGCGGGCCAGACGCCGCGGCAATGGCGGCAGATGGTCTCGGTCCACTCCCACCGCGACGCTGCGCCCGTGGCACGCCACCTGGAGGCGGCGGAGGCTGCCGCCCGGGCGACGAACAACCCGCACTTCCAGATCCTCCACCGCGCGGACGACGACAGCGAAGCGGCCATCGCATATCCGGTTCTCGGCGGGGGCTTCGTCGAGTACATGGTGATCCGCATGCTCGCCCGCGAGGAGGGCCCGCTCGTCCTGCTGCACCACTCGCGCGAATACGCCGATCGGCACGATGCGGTCGAGGCCTTCGTGGAGCGCGAGAGCGCGAAGGCCGCAGATCGGCTCGTCGCGCTGACGGCCATCCCGGCGGTACATCCGCCACGGCTCGGAAGCAACGAGGCGCTGTACTTCACGACGAACGGCGGCGACGACGGCACCGTCTGGGTCCAGGGCACCGAAGTCCCGCGATAGGGACGCGCGCGGACACCTTCAACGCGCCGAGGCGTCCCCCGGCTCGGGCTCGGTCCGCACGGCCGCGTCCTTGCGGACGCGCGCGGCGAGGGCGCCGGCGAGTGCGTCCAGCCTCGCCCGCTCCGCCCGGGGACCGAAGAGGCCGACGGTGCGCGCCAGCAGGCGCAGGCCGAAGGCGGCGGTGTCGCCGCGCCGGCGGGGGATGCAGTGCAGGTGCAGGTGCGGGATGTGCTGGTTGGCGGCGACCCCGTCGTTGAGCAGGAGGTTGCCGCCCCCGGCGGCCAGGCCCTCGGCCTCCTGCGCGCGCAGGACGGCATCGGCGAGCGCGAACAGCCTCCGTTGCGCGGCGGGTTCGAGTTCCGCGATGCGCCCGACGTGCCGCTTGGGGAGGATCAGCACGTGCCCGGCCCGGATCGGGTGGATGTCCATCACCGCGAGCCAGTGCGCGTCGCGGTGGACGATGCTGGCCGGTAGGCGCCCCTCGGCGATGCCGCAGAAGATGCAGTCGGTGTGCGTCGGTCCGCCGCTCATTCGGTTCCTCCCTCAAGACCTGCGGTTTCCACGCGCCGTCGGCGCGGCGCCTCTGCCGCCCGCAGCGCGGTCAGCGCCGCGTAGTCCACCTTGCCGTTGGCGTTGAGCGGCAGGGCGTCGAGCCGATGGAACTCCGTCGGCACCATGTACGACGGCAGCCGCGCCTTCATTGCCGCCAGCGCCGCGCGGGGGTCGAAGTCCGTGCGGACCACGAAGGCGGCCAGGCCGCTCGGTGCCTCGTCGCCCGGCGCGGCGACAGCGACGACCGCGACCTCGGCGGCGGCGCCCGCGTCCGAGCAGGCCGCGCGCAGATGCGCCTCGACCTCCTGCAGCTCGACGCGGTAGCCACGCAGCTTGACCTGCCGGTCCGCCCGCCCCCGGAAGTGGGCGACGCCCTGGCGGTCTATCGCCGCGAGATCGCCGGTGCGGTACCAGCGCGTGGCGGCGAGACCGTCGAAGCGCGCCTCCACGAAACGCGTCGCGGTCTGGGCGGCATCGCGCCAGTAGCCGAAGGCCAGTTGCGCCCCGCCGAGCCAGAGCTCGCCGACCTCGCCGGGGACGCAGCGCGCGCCGTCGTCGCGCACCACGACGAGTTCCATGTCGGGCAGCGGCCTGCCGATCGGGACCACGCCGCCCTCGGCGTCGGATGCGCGCAGGCGATGCGCGGTGCAGGCGATCGTGGCTTCGGTGGGGCCGTAGAGGTTCTCGCAGCGCGCCTGCGGAGCGGCGGCCGCCCAGGCGCGGGCCAGCGGCCCCGGGAGGGCTTCGCCGCAGAACAGCGCAAGCCGGAGGCCGGCCAGCGCGCCCGGCGTCAGCAGGCCGTAGCGCTGCAGGGTGGCCGCCAGCGAGGGCACGGAGAACCAGACGGTCAACCCGTGCGCCGCGACGAACTCCGTCGGCATCAGCAGCGCCGACCGCGGGACGCAGTACAGGCAGGCGCCCGCGGCCCAGGTCACGAACATGTCGTGCATCGACAGGTCGAAGGTGGGCTCGAAGAACTGCGTGCAGCGCTGCTGCTCGTCGAGTTCCGGATAGCGCGCGCGCATCGCGTCCACGTAGGCGCACAGCGCGTCGTGGCCCACCGCGACGCCCTTGGGCCGACCGGTACTGCCCGAGGTGAACAGCACGTAGGCGATGTCGCCGTCGCGCACGCCCAGGCCCGAGGCGCCATCGGCATCGTCGCGATCCAGCGGAGCCGCCGGCGCGTCGGCAGGCCCGGCCGGCCCGGCGGTGCCCGGCCCCGCCCAGTCCGGCTCCGCGGACAGCACCGGCAGCGGGCCGTCGAGCAGCGCCAGCAGGCCGGGCAGCCGGGCGGCGCCCGGCCCGTCGCAGATCAGGGCGGCCGGCCGCGTCCGTTGCAGGATGTCGGCCATGCGCGTCTCGGGCAGGCTGGCGCCGAGCGGGACGTGGACCTTGCCGGCGAGCATGCACGCCAGCGGCGCACAGTAGGCGGTCAGGCTGCGCTCGCCGACGGTGGCGCACACCGGCCCCTCGACGGCGCGCAGCCGCTCGGCCAGCCGCTGCGCGTGGTGCAGGAGCAGGCGGTAGGAGTACGTGCGGCCGTCGACCCAGAGTGCGGGCCGTTCCGGGACGCGCTCCGCCGAGGCGAGGACGCGGTCGATGACGCGGGGCCGGATCATGTCCTCCTCCGCTCTCATGCCGCGTTCTGCCGCTCGGGCACGAGGTGCCGGCGCGCCAGGTCCGCCACACGCTGGTCGTAGTAGTGGGCGAAGTGGTCGCCGTCGGGATCGCTGTACAGCTCGCCCCGCCGCAGGCCGTCGCACAGCGCCTGCCCGAGGTCGGGATGGGTGACCACGTCGCGCTCGCCGACGTACACCAGCACCGGCTGCGCCACGTCGGCCGTCCATGCGTCCGGCCGCTCCGCGAACAGGGTGCGCATCATGTTGGCGTAGCGGAACAGCGACTGCGGCGTGCGGAACGGCAGGCTGGTCATGTACAGCAGGTAGGGGTCGGTGCTGGTCAGGATGTTGCTGAGCATGCGGCTGTCGCCGGCATCGGTGGCGGCGGCGCCGTAGATCAGCTCGCAGTACTTCTCGGCCATGCGGTGGCTGCCCGCGATCCTGTCGAACAGCGTGCGGATGCCGGTCTCGAAGCGGGTCGCCCGCACGGTGTCGGACGGGGGAATGGACACGCCGGGGTTGAGGAGGACGGCGCCGCGGATGCGCTCCGGGAACGCGGCCATGGCGCGCAGCGAGACCTGCGCTCCACTGCTCCAGCCGACCACGCCCGCCGGCGGCAACCCCAGCGACGTCTGGATGTCGACCAGGTCCTGCGCGTGGGCGAGCGAGCCGCAGTCGTCGGGATCGAAGGCATCCTCCGCGCCCGGCACCCAGCGGCACTCCCAGGTGACGACGTGGAAGTCGCGCTGCAGGCGCTGTGCCAGCGGCCACATGAACTCCGCGGGCATGCCGTAGGCGTTCGCCAGGAACAGCGGCGGAAGCCTGGCGCTGCCGCAGGTGTAGACCTTCAGCGCAGCGCCGTCGCGGGCGAACACGACCTGGCGGCGGAAGCCGGAGCCGCCGGCTTCCTCCTCCTCGAGTTCCTGCATGAACGAGGCCAGGTAGCGGTCGACGTCGTCCCAGTCCACCTGCGGCTGCGGCGGGGCGCTGCGCAGGAAGCGCTTCTCGGCGGCGTAGTAACCGGCGTAGAAGCGGGTGCGCTCGTCGAACAGTTCCTGCAGCGGACCCGCCTCGCCGCTGCGCTCCGCGACAAAGGCCAGCCGGTTGGCGCCGGTCTTGCGGTCGATGGTCGCGATCAGCCGCCCCATGTTCACGCCTTCGGGATTGCTGAGGTGGAAGTACCGCTGCGCCCCGAAACCCTCCGAAGACAGCCGCAGCATGTCGTAGACGCATTCGTCCACGGGCGTCAGGTTGGCGGTCGCACGCTCGGCGCCGACCAGTTCCAGCGGGTGCTTCAGCTTGGCCAGGGTCTCGCGCAGCCGGTGGACCTCCTTCGCGAAGCCGTACACGCCGAAGCGGGTGGTGCCGCTGCGGTGGGTGGCGCGCGGGCCCATGACGATGGTCGGCCGCAGGATGCGGTAGCTCAGCCCGTGCGCCTCGCACAGGTCCGCGACCAGGATCTCCGCGGCATGCTTGCTCTCCTCGTAGGCGTTGTTGTAGCCGCGGTCGCCGGAATGCCGCGCCTCCTCGATCTCGCCCTGCGCCCTGCCCGCGGTGTAGGCGGTGGAGACGTGGAGGAACTCGGCCGGGGCGCCGCCGGCGTCGGCCCCGCACAGCCGGCGGAACAGGTCGAGCATGTTCCGCGTGCCCTCGACGTTGTGCTCGAAGATCTCGCGGCGATGCCGGTCCTCGAACTTCAGGCTGGCCGCGCAGTGCCAGAACTCCCGCGGCGCGGCCGCGTGCAGCCGGGCCAGCGCGTCGGTGTCGAGGCCGCAGTCCGGCCTGGTGATGTCGCCGACGAGCACGTGCAGCCGCTCGTCGAGCTGTGCCCTGGGCAGGGGGCGCTGGTACGAGGCCGCGCACTCGCCGAGATGCGCGTACAGCCGCGCGCGGGCCTGCCGCTCCGTCTCGCCGCGCACGATCGCGTAGACGGCGCCCGGCCATTCGATCCGGTGCAGCAGGAAGTGGCCGCCGAGGAAGCCGGTGGCTCCGGTGAGCAGGATCGGCGGGACCGCGCGCTCGGGCACGAGGGCGCTGGGATCGCGGGTATCGGGACGCTGCACGGTGAACTCTCCTTGTCGGTCGGCATGGCGTCGCGGGGCGCCGCGGCTGCCGCGGGCAGCCGCGGCCGAAGCGCTAGGCCCCGGCGAAGAAGTTGTCGCGGACGCGGCCCAGGGTGGCCGTCTTCGGGATCAGGTCCGGCGTGACGGGGATCTCGCGGTCGATCAGTTCCTCGATGATGAGGATGTACTCGACGAAGTTGATCGAATCGATCAGCTTCCGCTCGAAGAGGTCGGTGTCGTCGTCGATGCGTGCGACGTCGGGATGGCGCTCGAGCAGCCACTCGCGCAGCGTCTCGATGCCGGAGGCCTGGAGGCTCACGGGTTCGCCTCCAGCCGGATGCCCAGTTCCTCCATGAACTTCAGCGGCCGCCTCAGCAGCGCGGCAGCGTGGTGCTCGCGGCGCGCCGGATGCTCAAGCAGCCGGCGGCGCAGCGCGACGCCGCCCCCGATGCCGCTGTCGCGGTACATCGCGGGCTGGTAGAGGGCCTCGATCGAGACCTGGACGAAGCGCTGCAGGTGCGCGACCGCGGCCTCGCGCTCCGCCGGGTCGCTGGCGGCGAACGCGATCTCCTTGCTCTGCGCCAGGACCGCGCGGCCGAAGGTGATGTGCCGCGCCTCGTCCGCGTGGTGGATCTGGTGGATCGCGCGGACGAAGGGCGAGACCCGCTCGTCGCCGCCGGCGACGACGTTGTAGTAGCCGCCGATCTCCTCGAAGATGAAGATCCGCGCGAACAGCAGGAAGAAGGCCATCTCGTGGCCGAAGCGCTCGTCCGCGATGCCGACCTTCTTGCTCGAGTAGATCTTGCCGCCGTAGCGGCGACAGAACTCGCCGAAGAACCAGAGGTGCTTGTTCTCCTCGTCGATGAAGTGGTGGATGTAGGCCTCGATGTCGGGCAGCCCCGGCGCGTAGAGCCGGGCCGACAGCAGGTTGATCAGCTCGCGCTCGCCCTCGACGTTGAGGCTGAAGGCGTTGATGCACTCCCACTTCGACAGCAGCATGAGCTGCCGCTCCGTCAGCGCCTCGGCGTACTCGGTGCCGTGCACGCTCAGAAGCTCCGGCGACAGCCACCACGCCTCGTCGGGAATGGCGTCGGGCCACTCGATCTTCGCGAAGCTGTTGACGTGGCGGTCCCGGGAAAGACGGATCAACTGCTCGACCCGGGACGCGAACACCGGGTCTTCGTCGATCTGCGCGAGTGCCGACGCAGCGGCGGCGGGGGCGACGTTCGGAGACATCCTGGCTCCTTGTCTGCAGGACGGGCCGAGAGCAGGCCCGTCGTGGCTCTTCCTGATGCGGAACGCGGACCGCCGGCACTGCCGCGGGCGTTCCGGCACAGCTCTGACACGGTTCCGTTACGACTTCGAGACAACCGGCAACGGCGGATGGCGCGGTGGGAGCGGCCGAAGGCGGGCCTTCCCGTTGGCCGTCGCTAGGCGACGGCCTCCTCGCGAAGCTCCCGGCGCAGGATCTTGCCCACGTTGCTCTTCGGCAGCTCGCTGCGGAACTCGACGTACTTCGGCTGCTTGTAGCCGGTCAGGTTCTCGCGCGCGTGCGCGCGGACCTGTTCCTCCGTGAGCGCGGGATCCTTCTTCACGATCACGACCTTCACCGCCTCGCCCGACTTCTCGTCCGGCACGCCCACCGCGGCGACCTCGAGCACGCCGGGCATCATGGCGACCACGTCCTCGACCTCGTTCGGGTACACGTTGAACCCCGACACCAGGATCATGTCCTTCTTGCGGTCGACCACGTAGAAGAAGCCCTTCTCGTCCATCCGCGCCATGTCGCCGGTGTGCAGCCAGCCGTCGGCGTCGATGATCCGCGCGGTCTCCTCGGGATGCTGCCAGTAGCCCTTCATCACCTGCGGGCCGCGGATGCACAGCTCGCCGATCTCGCCCGCCGGCAGCGGCCGGCCGTCCTCGCCGAGGATGCAGGCGTCGGTGGACGGAACCGGCAGGCCGATCGAGCCGTTGTACTCCTCCAGGTCCATCGGATTGATGCAGGCAGCGGGCGAGGTCTCGGTGAGGCCGTAGGCCTCCACCAGGGTGCAGCCGGTGACCTGCTTCCAGCGCTCCGCGACGGAGCGCTGCACGGCCGTGCCGCCGCCGAGCGAGAGGCTGAGGTGGGAGAAGTCGAGCTTGTCGAAGCCCGGCGTGTTCAGCAGGCCGTTGAACAGCGTGTTGACGCCGGTGATGGCGGTGAAGGGGACCTTGGAGAGCTCCTTCACGAAACCCGGCATGTCGCGCGGGTTGGTGATCAGGTGGTTGTGGCCGCCGAACTTCATGAAGACCAGGCAGTTCGCCGTCAGCGCGAAGATGTGGTACAGCGGCAACGCGGTGATGATGACTTCCTCGCCCATGCGGGCGTTGGTCCCGATCCAGGTCGAGGCCTGCTGCATGTTCGCCACGAGGTTGCGGTGCGTGAGCATCGCGCCCTTGGACACGCCGGTCGTGCCGCCGGTGTACTGCAGGAAGGCGATGTCGTCCGGCGCGATGTCGACGCTCGGCAGCGCATGCCGCTCGCCGGCGGCGAGCGCATCGCGGAAACGGATGGCGCCGCGGATGTCGTAGTCCGGCACCATCTTCTTCACGTGCTTGAGCACGAAGTTCACGATGGCGCCCTTGGGGAAGGGCAGCAGATCGCCGAGGCCGGTGGTGATGACCTGGGTGACCTGGGTGTCGGCGAGCACCTCCTGAACCGTCCTGCCGAAGTTGTCGAGGACCAGGATCGCACTGGCGCCGGAATCGACGAGCTGGTGCTTGAGCTCGCGCGCGGTGTACATCGGGTTGGTGTTCACCACCGTCAGGCCCGCGCGCAGCACGCCGAAGGTCGCGATCGGGTACTGCAGGCAGTTGGGCATCATGATCGCGACGCGATCGCCCTTCCGGAGCTTCAGCTCGCCGAGCAGGTATGCCGCGAACTGCCGGCTGTAGGCATCGACCTGGGCGTAGGTGATCGACCGCCCCATGTGGGAGAAGGCCGGACGGTCGCGGTACTTCTCCAGCGACGACTGCAGCACCGAGATGATCGAGGGATATTCCCCGGGGTCGATCTGCTGGGGCACGCCCGCCGGGTAACTCGCCAACCATGGACGCTCGAGGACCATCCTGTTCCCTCCACCTGGTTTTTTGCGGCTGCTGAAGTGCAACTCTGCAGTTGTGCCCGGATTCCAGCATAGGCACCCGGCCACCGCAAGGCGCATCGCGGCGGCCCGTCGGACGGGCCCGCGATGTGCGTTCGCACACGCCGCGCGCGCGACCCGCGGCGTGCGCAGGCGATGCCGCGGCCGCCGTACCTGAGGAAGGACGCGCCCGCCCCTCGTACGCGCGACTCGCGCGTCCGATGCGCGGCGCGGATACGCCGAGGCCGCGGGCGACGGGGGCCTCTAACTTTCGTCGGCGGATGGCGTGTCGAGGACCTCGCGCACCTTCGCCGCCAGCTCCTCGACGGTGAAGGGCTTGCCGAGCAGATCGACCGCGTTGCCGAGGACGCCGTTGTGGACGACCGCGTCGCGGGGATAGCCGGTCGTGAAGAGCACCTTGAGGCCGGGCCGTCGCCGGCGCGCTTCGTCCGCGAGCCTGGGGCCGTTGACCTCCGGCATGACGACGTCGGTGAACAGCAGCGCGATGTCCGGGTGCGCCTCCAGTTGCCGCAGCGCGGAGGTCGCGCCATCGGCCTCGAGCACGCGGTAACCAAGCTCGCAGAGCGCGTCCACGCTGAACTGGCGCACGGCCGGCTCGTCCTCCACCACGAGCACGAGCTCCTGCTGTTCCCCCAGCGGCGCGTCGGCCGATGCGTCGTCCGCAGCAGGCTCGCCCTCGGCGACGGACCGGGGCAGGTAGATCTTGACCGTCGTGCCGTAGCCGGGTTCGGAGTAGATCTTCACGTGCCCGCCCGACTGCCTGACGAAGCCGTAGACCTGACTGAGGCCCAGCCCCGTCCCCTTGCCCACGTCCTTCGTGGTGAAGAAGGGATCGAACGCGCGCGCGATCACCTCCGGCGACATGCCCTCGCCGGTGTCCGTCACGGCGATCAGGACGTACTGCCCGGGATTGATGCCGGGATGCGTCGCCGTGTAGCGGGAATCGAGGTGTGCGTTCTGGGTCTCGATGGTGAGCCGCCCGCCCCCGGGCATGGCGTCGCGCGCGTTCACCGCCAGGTTGAGGATCGCGCTCTCGAGCTGGTTCGGATCGGCATGTGCGCGCCACAGGCCGCCGGCGAGCACGGTCTCGAGGCGGATGTCGCCCCCCAGCGAACGCCGGACCAGCTCGGCCATGTTGGCGACGAGCTTGTTGGCATTGATCGGCTGCGGCCGCAGCGGCTGCTGGCGGGAGAACGCGAGCAGGCGCTGGGTCAGCAGTGCCGCCCGTCGCGCGCCTTCGGTCGCCGCGTCGACGTAGCGCCGGGTGCGCGCATCCTCGCTACCGATGCGCCTGGCCAGGAGATCCAGCGAGCCGATCACGACCGCGAGCATGTTGTTGAAGTCGTGCGCGATGCCCCCGGTGAGCTGACCGACCGCCTCCATCTTCTGCGCCTGGCGGAGTGCCTCCTCCACCTGCTCGCGTTCCGCGATGGCGGCGGCGATGCGCGCCTCCAGCGTGCGGTTCAGCTCGCGAAGCTCGTCGTCGGCGCGCCTGCGGGCGGTCACGTCCCGCGCCGTGATCGAGACGCTCGCGACCCGACCGGCCTCGTCGTGGACCGGCGCGACGCTGATCTCGCCGTGCACGGGGGCGCCGTCGCCGTCCACGCCCAGCGGCACCTCGCCGTGGAGAACCTTCCCGTCGCGGCGGGTGTCCTCGATCAGGCGCTCCAGCCAGGCCTGGTGCGCCTGCGGGAACAGCCGCACGACCGGCGTGTGCAGCGCTTCGTCGAGGTCCATCCCGAAAAGGCGCTTCGCGGCCTCGTTCCACGCGATGAGGGCGCCCTGGTCGTCGACCGCGAGGAACGCGTCGGGAGACTGGCTCAGCAGGGTGGCGAGGTAGCGCTCCGAAAGCGCGAGCTGGGAACGCCGGACCTCGGCTTCGGGCGCCCGCGCGGCGGAGAGCTGCCAGTTGATGCGGCTGAGCACCGTGGCCGCCGCGGCGCGCTCGCGCGCGGTGCGGCCGGCTTCGCGCAGGACCCGTGGCAGGCCGTCGGCCTTCTCCGCGTCCAGCGTCCACGCCGACCCCAGGTGCGGCACGAAGGGCAGACCCGCGCGGAAGCGCTCGATCCGCTCCGGCGGCAGGAGGAAGACCACCTGCGAACGCGGGCTCATCCGGCGAAGCCGCCCCGCCGCACTCAGCGGATTCGCGACGGTGCCATCGACGACGATCGCATCCGGGCCCGGCACGCCGATGCACCCGGCGACGGACTCGTCCACCGCGCTGCGCTCGTCCAGGGCGGTGATCTCGAACTCGCCGGCGGCCTCCGCCAGGGCGGCGCTGAACCGGTCGAGGTTCGACCCGTTGCCCACGAACAGCAACCGATAGGGAGCCTGAGCGTGCATGCCGTGGACGCGCTAGAGCAGCGGGAGGTCCAGGACGGACCGGCCGAGCCACGTCTTCAAAAGCTGGGTGCTCGGCGCCATGACGTGCGCGGCCTGCCCGTCGCGCAGCAGCCTGGCGACCGCGCTGTTCTGTCCGTATCCGCGTCCGCCGCTCAGCATCATGGCCTGCTGGGTCACCGTACCGACCATGTCGGCCACGTCGGCCTTGGCCGCGAACAGGGAAAGCGACGCGTCGGGCGCACCGGCATCGCACAGCCGCGCGGCATGGTGGACGAGCTGACGCGTGCGCTGGATCGCGGTCCACATCTCCGCGACCTGGTGCGACAGCACCGGAACCCCGCTCAGGGTCTCCCCCGTGTGCGCGTGGGAGCGCTCCTTGAGGTGCGCGACCGTGAGGTCGAGCGCGGCCTGCGCGATGCCGAGATAGACCGCCGACATCGCGATGATGAAGTAGGGGGCGACGACCTCGAACACGTACCAGATCTGGTCGCCTTCGGAGCCGAGAAGATTGGCGTGGGGTATGCGCGCCCGGTCGAGGCGGAGCCCGCGGGAGCTGTTGCCCCGCATGCCGAAGCCGTGCCAGTCCTGGAGCCATTCGAGCCCGGGCGCGCCCGCCTCCACCGCGAAGCACGTGAACGTGCCCGGATCGAGCTCCGAGCCTGGCGGAACCGCCGAGATCACGTAGGAATCCGCATGCCCGCCGCTGGTGACGAAGCTCTTCTGGCCCTCCAGGACCACCTCCTCGCCATCGCGGGTGAACTTGGCGCGGGGCAGGAAGAAGTGCACGCCGGTGCCCGGCTCGCTGAGCGAGAGCGAGGTGATGTGGCGGCCGGCGGCGATGGGGCGCAGGAAGCGCTCCTCGTGGTACGGGGTGGCCTTGGCCGCGATCACCTTCGCCGCGACGCTGTGCATGCCGAAGCACATGCCGGTCGAGCTGCAGCATCGACCGAGTTCCTCGGTGACGACCGCCAGCGCGAGCAGCCCCTGCCCGTCGCCGCCGAGATGCTCCGGGATGTGCAGCCCCATGAGTCCGGCCTCCGCCAGCGCCCGCATGCCGCGGGCCGGCCAGCGCCCCTCGCGGTCGACCTCGTCGGCATCGGCGGCGAGGACGGTGTTGGCGATCTCCGCGGCGCGCTCGCGCAGGCGGGCCAGCGGTGGGGACAGAGTGTGCATGCCCGCGATCCTACCCGGTGGCGATGACTGACTCCTTCACCTCGCGGGCAACCGGAGGAGGATGCGGCCGGGGCGCCGGCGCGACCGCTGCGGCGGTGGCGACGCCCCGCAACCGCGGGGACCGGGTGTCGAACGCTAGGCGCGCTCCGCTTCGCTCCTGCGGACGTAGGCGACCACCTCCCCGGCCACCACGTCGGGCGCGTCCTCCATCAGGAAATGGCCGGCCCCGTCCACGATCCGCAGGGTCGAGCCAGGAATGTCGGCGTGGAGCCGGTGCGCGTAACGGACGGGCTGCCAGGCGTCCTCCCCGCCCCACAGGATGTGCACCGGCACCCGCAGTGCCGGGAGCGCGGTCGCGAAGTCGGCGGTATGGCGCGCGTCGTAGTGCGCCACCTGGTGGCGGAAGAACGCGGGCTGCCCGACGGGCCCGCTGATGGGCGCGAGGTACCGCTCCAGCAGCTCGCCGCTCATGCGCGCGGGGTCGGCGACGGCGCTCTTGAACTGCCGGGTCATGGTCTCCCGGTGCGCGTCGGGATCCCCCAGCGCATGCTCGATGCAGTTCTCCCGGATCGCACGCCACGTGGGCGACGGCCAGGAGTCGTAGCTGACGCTGTCCGCGATGGTGAGCGAGCGCAGGCGCCGGCCGTCCTCGATCGCCAGGCGCAGGGACAGCGCGCCGCCGATGTCGTGGCCGAACACGTGCGTGCTGTCGAGCTGCCAGTGGTCGAGGAGCGCGCGCAGAACGGGCAGCTGCGCGGCGATGGAGGTGTCCGCGTCCAGCGGACGTTCGGACGCGCCGAAGCCGAGCAGGTCGAACAGGTGCACCCGCAGTCCCGCGTCGACGAAGCGGGGAACCAGACGCCGCCAGATGATCGAATGCGCAGGCGTTCCGTGGACCAGGACGAGCGGCACGCCGCTGCCGTGCACGCCTGTCGCGATGCGATGCCCGTGGACGATCGTGTGGTGGTTCAGCAATGCATCGCTCATGGGCCTGCCCGACGACATCCCGGCTGGTGGTCGGCGATACGGTGCAGGCCGGATCGTCCAGGGCGCGTCATGCCGATGCCGAAGTACGCTCCGACGGATGCGCCCTGCCCGGGATGGCGTTGCATGCCGGATCACGGCCCGCCGCAGCAGCGCGCGCGGCCGGGCGCGGTCGCCCTCATGCGCACGCCTTCGCCCACGCGCGCAGAGGCAGTGACCGCGCGTCGGCAGACACCCGCGCCTCCTGCGGCGGGCGCAGTCACCTCAGGGCCTCCAGTTCGCGTTCCGTTCCCAGAAGGCGACGCTTCTCAGATAGGCATCGCGGTCCAGGGGCACGCCGGAGCCGCCCTCCTCCACGCCGAGGGCGTTGCGCATCATGGTGATCGGCGCCATCGGGATCTCCTCCGGCTCGAGGGTGTAGAGGCAGCCGACGATGCCCCAGTCGGCCTCGATGGGCGCGCCTTCCTTCGCGAGCTGCTCGCGGCTGTAGAGGATCGCGACGAGCCAGCGCGCCACCGGCGGCTCGACGCCCTCGAACCAGCGCACCAGCACCGGCAGCTCCTCGCGCGAGCGCGCCTCGTAGGCGGAACGCAGCAGGTGGCGGTTGTCGTCGGTGATGGGCACGGTGAGGCAGCGCGTCGAGGTCCAGTTGCGGTGCACGTGCAACCGGCAGAACGGCGCGTAGCCGGGCAGCACGCGCTCGGGCGCCTCGGCGTTGAGGCGGCGCTCGAAGTCCTCGGGCGTGCAGTCCTGGATGGCGTTGCCGCGCGGCTCGCGCGGAAAGAGCCGGGTGCGCGCGAACGGGGTGAGGACGATGGACATGCCGTCTCCTCCGCTCAACCCTGCGCCAGCGCGAAATCGATGGCGGCGCGCACCGCGGCCACCTGTGCGGCGTCGCATTCCTCGGGCGTCGTGCGCGGGCTGTCCGGATAGACCTCGGTGGTGGTCACGTAGCGGGCGTCGGTGACGCCGGCGCACAGCCCGAGCCGCTTCACCGGGTAGTTGATGACCCCGTGCGCCGCCACCGGCGCACCGATGATCTCGCCCTTCGCGTCCGCCGGCGCGATGTGGGTGACCGCCTCGACCGCGGCGACGATGGCCTGCTGGAAGGCGGGCTGCGGGTTCTCGCTGTCGCCGACCAGATAGAAGCCGTCGGGGATGCTCCCGGGTTCGAAGGGCCTGCCGTCGCGCGCGGCGAGCGCAGGGCGGAATTCGGTCTCGTCGGTGTCGGTGGTTTCGTGCAGGTCGATGTGGACCAGGACCCGGTCGCGCAGCGGCGCGACCAGACGCATCAGCGCCGCCGATTCCTGCGCCGGGCTGTCGGCACGGAACGAGCGGTTGGGATCGACCGCCTGCGCATTCCAGCGCTGGATGCGCTCGTAGCCCCAGGGGCTCACGCAGGGAGCCACGAGGATGTTGGCGCGTCCGGCATAGTCCGCCGCGTGGCCCGCCGCGAAGCGCAACGCGCCCTGCACGCCGCTGGTCTCGTAGCCGTGCACGCCGCCGGTCACCAGCGCGACCGGCAGGGTCTCGTCCCAGCCCCGGCTGCGGACGGCGAACAGCGGATAGCCCTCGCTGCCGTACTCGATGCGGCCGTACTCCACCACCTCCAGGTGCGCGCGCAGCCGCTCCACGGCCTCCACCACGTCCGTCGCATAGCTGCGCCTGCGCACCTGCCGCGCCAGCCACGCCTCGCGCTCGGCGGCGGTCCAGGGCTGTCCGGGCGTACCGATGGGATAGAAGGCGTCGTTGCGCATCGCGGGCCTCGTACTGGCAGTCGAAAAACCGGCGACTCTAGCACCCGTGGCGAGGGCCGTTGCCGCACCGGCGCGTACGGCGCCGGTGCGGCCGGTTCCGGCTCAGGCCTCCTGCAGGCCCGGCCGGCCGTGCTCCACGACGAAGCTGGCATGCGTCCGCACGGGCGCGTCGGGCACCATCACCCGGTCCAGCACCTTGAGGTCGCCGCGCCACTCGCCGCGGCTCACGTCGCAGACCACGTAGCCGCGGCGGTCGGTGACGGCCTTGAGGTGCGGGTTGAGGGCGCGCACGTTGCGATGGAAGTCGTCGTCCTCGCCGATGCCGTCGGAGCCGGAGGTGATCGAGGTTGCCAGGAACTCGCAGGAGATCGGCTCGCCCTCGCCGGTGTCGTGCAGCAGGTCGCTGGCGAAATGCCGGTGCGCGTCGCCGGACACGGTGACGACGTTCCGCATGCCCGCGTCCTGGATGTGGCCGAGCAGTTGCCGGCGGCTGGCCAGGTAGCCCGACCACTGGTCGGTCGAGTGGATGATCTCGCTGCTGCCGGCGCGGCGCATGGCGAGGTTCGCCAGCCCGACCTGCTGGGCGACGACGTGCCAGCGCCGGCTGTCCGGGCGCAGGCCGTCGTACAGCCAGCGCTCCTGCCGGGCGCCGAGCATGGTGCGGTCCGGCGCCAGCGTCGCCTCGCCCAGCACGCCATCGCGATCGTCGTTGATCTGGTCGCTGCGGTACTGCCGCGTGTCGAGGAAGTGCGCGGTCAGCAGGTCGCCCCAGCTCGCGCGGCGGAACATCTGCATGTGCCCGTTGGACGGCATCGACGACCGGCGCAGCGGCATGTGCTCGTAGTAGGCCTGGAAGGCCGCCGCGCGCCGCAGCAGGAAGAGCTCCGGCGGCGTCCCGTCCTGGTCGCGGTCGGCCGCCCAGTTGTTGTCCACCTCGTGGTCGTCGAAGCTGACGAACCAGGGGGCCGCGGCATGCGCCGCCTGCAGGTCGCGGTCGCCGCGATAGAGCGCGTACCGGCGCCGGTAGTCGTCCAGCGAGTAGGTCTCGCCGCCCACGTGGCGCCGCAGGGGCGAGAACGGCCGCCCGTTCATCAGGCGCTCGCCGGGACCGCGGTCGGCGCCCTCGTAGATGTAGTCGCCGTAGTGGAAGACGAAATCCAGCGGCTCCTCCGCGATCCTGCGCCAGGCGGTGTAATGGCCCTCCTCGTAGTGCTGGCAGCCGGCGACGGCGAAGCGCACCCGGTCCACGCGCGCGCCCGGCGCGGGCAGGGTCGCGCTGCGCCCGACCGGGCTGACCGCGTCGCCGACGGTGAAGCGGTACCAGTAGGGACGGGCGGGATCGAGGTGCTCGACCTCGACGTGCACCGCATGCGCCAGCTCCGGGCGCGCGAGGGCGTCGCCGCTGCGGACCACGCGGCGGAAGGCCTCGTCCTCGGCCACCTCCCATCGCACCGGCATCGGCCGCATGATCATCCCGCCGCCCTGTTCGAGCGGCTCGGGGGCGAGCCGGGTCCACAGGACGAAGCCGTCGGGCAGGGGCTCGCCGGAGGCCACGCCGAGCTGGAAGGGGTCGCGGTCGAAGCGGGGGGCGACCAGGAGGTTGCGCGGCGCCGTCCCGGCGAACGCGGCATGGAAGGGAGCAAGCAGTGCGCTGGCGGTGCCGGCGCCGAGCGCCTGCAGCAGGCGCCGGCGGCTGAGCGTGTCGGACATTGGGATTCTCCCGGAAAAGCGCGCGCCGCCGCCCGCGCGGAGCGGCGGCGCGGGTGCGTCAGAGGGTGTAGATGGCGTGGAAGTAGAGGCCGCGACCGTAGTGGTCGCGCTGGGAGAGCGTTCCGCCGACGTCGCGGGCGTGGAACCACTCCGGATGCGCGCCGAGCAGGTTGTCGACCTCGTACTTGAAGGTCCAGCGGTCCGCCACCTCGTGCCAGAACGACAGGTCCACCGTGGTCGTCGCGCGGACGAACTTGTCGTTCCACGGCGTCGAGCCGATGGAGGTGAGGTAGTCGTCCTGGTAGTTCGCCGACAGCCGCGCGGTGCCCCGGATCGCCGGGATGCGGTAGGTCAGCGTGAGGTTGGCCATCCAGTCGGGCTGATAGAGCATCCGGTCGATGCTGCGCGCGCCGCCGTCGGCGACGTAGTTCATCCGTCCGTCGAGGCGACTGACGTTGAACGAGGCGCCGAGGTTCTCGTGGAAGGCGAAGGCGCGGTTGACCAGCGCGAGTTCCAGGCCCTGGATCCGCGACGCCTCGGCGTTCATCGGCTGCCGGATGCGGTTGAGCAGGCCGTCGGCCTCCTCCTCGGTGGTCAGGGTGAAGATGTCGTCGGCGATGTCCTTGCGGAAGGCCGTCAGCGCGATCAGCGCGTTGCCGCCGGGGAAGTAGTGCTCCAGCGCGAGGTCGTAGTTGTCGGCGCGGCGCGGGTCGAGGTCGGGGTTGCCGCGGGAGATGCTGCAGCCCGTGGTCTCCTCGCCGCAGGTGCGGCTCTCGGCCTGCGCGATGTTGCCCGGCGACGGCCTGCCGATGGTGCGGCTGACCGAGCCGCGCAGCTTCCACGCCTCGCCGAGGTCGTGCACGACGTTGAACGACGGCAACCAGCTGTCGTACTCGCCGCGCGGATGAGCGACCTGGTCGGTCAGCACGCCGTCGAGGGTCAGCGGCGTACGGCCCTCGAACGAGGTGTCGTCGTAGCGCAGGCCGAGGATGTAGCGGGTGGCGTCGGTGGCGTAGTGCAGCGACAGGTAGGCATTGCCGATCTCCTCCTCGTAGGCGTAGTCGGAGATCGTGCTGTGGTGCCGGGTGTTGCCCTCGTGGATCGGCAGGTTGTCGAGGCCGCCGCCGCCCCAGAAGCGGTCGTAGTTCGGCCACGGCACGACCAGTCCGTTGCTGCCGTAGTGCGAGTAGCCGGGGTCGTACATGCCGGCGGTGAAGTCGCTGCCGGTGACGGCGCGGAGGCTGTCCACGTCCTTGTCCATGCGCATCCGGCTCCAGCGCACGCCGGTCTTGAAACCGAGGCCGGTGGCGCCGGGCGAGACGTTGAACGCGTAGTCGGCGCGCAGGTCGAGGACGTTCTGGTGCGCACGCGTGTGGGTCATCTCAGCGGCCTGCAGCACGTAGCTGTTCGCGAGCGGGTCGCCGATGTAGGAGGTGAGCTGCGGCAGCTCGCTCATGCGGTAGGTGAAGTACTGCCCGTCCGGCCGAGCACGCGCAGCCAGGTAGGGCTGCGTGTCCTTGTAGTCCTCCATCGTGTAGCCGGCGCGGAAGGAGAGCGTGGAATCCAGCCCGAGGTGCCAGTCCATGCCGGAGGTCACCCCGCTGGCGGTGCGGTCCCACTGGTTGTAGCGGACCACCGACTGGATGTAGTCCACCTCCACCGTGCCGGTGTCCTGCGTGCGATCGGTGAACCCGTTGTTCAGGCCGATGATGTTGGTGGAGTTCATCGTCGACGACTCGCGCCGGTTGTACATGTAGCCCATCAGGAACGACTCGATGTCGTCCCGCGGCTGCCACTCCAGCTTCAGCGCACCGCCCTTGTTGGTGATGACGTTGCTGTAGTCGCCGTAGGCGAACTTGCCCGTCGAGTTGCGGCCGTCCCAGCCCAGCTCCGGATCGGGCGCAGAGATCGGCCTTCCCTCGGCGTCGAAGTAGGTGCGCGCATCGGTCCAGTTCTTGTTGGAGTTGCGCACGCGGTCCTGGTAGCGCGCGGTGAAGACCAGGCCGAACTGGCCGTCCGCGCCGAAGCGGTCGGCGAAGGCCGTCTTCAGGCCCTTGCCCCAGTGCGACTTGCCCGCCCCGCCGGCGTTCTCGCCGGTCGGCCCCTCGAAGGAGGAGTAGATGCCGTAGCCGTCGACCATGAAGTACGGTCCCGGCGTGGCGAACGCGGAGCGCGAGACGATGTCGATCGCGCCGCCGATGGCGCCCGCATCCTGTTCCGCGGTGAAGGCCTTGAATACGTCGACCCGCTCGGCGATGTCGCTGGGCACGAGCTGCAGGTTGACGCGACGGCTTCCGCCGCCGTTCTCGCCGAGGGTCGCGAGCGCGAGCCCGTCGAGCGTGGTCACGTTGAGGTCGGACGAGATGCCGCGGATGGTGATGTAGCGCGGCTCGTCACCGTCGCCCTCGAAGCTGACGCCGGGCACCTGCACCAGCATCGAGGCAATGGAGTTGTCGCCCGTCGGCGCCTCGATGTCGTCGTAGGTCACGGAGTCGACGATGGTCGCGCTATCGCGCTTCACGTCGACCGGCTGATAGCCGTAGGTGGCCACAACCTGTACCGCATCGAGTCGCGTGGCGTTCCCTGCCGATGCGCTGCCGTCGTCCGCCAAGGCAGCGTTGGTGAAGGCCGTCGACGCCAGTGCGCCGGCGATGGCCCAGGAGAGCTTGTTGCAACTTTTCACGTTCATCGGCCCCAACAAAAAAAAACGCCACCGGACGGTGGCGCGCTGCATCGTATGGAGCGAATGCTTCAGCAGGCTTTCAACGTGGTGACGCGGTGGCCGTGCGCGGCGGAGGAGGGCCACGATTCCGACACGCGGCGCGCATGCCGGACCTGCTGCCATGGGCGCCACGCCCGTCCCTCCATCACCGGAGAACGCCATGTCCGACCGCATCCTCGTCCTCTACGGCTCCTACCGCTCCGAGCGCACGGGCATCCGTCTCGCCAGCTACGCGGTACGCGCGCTGCAGGCCCGCGGTGCCGATGCGGAGCTGATCGATGCCAGGGAGGTCGGGCTGCCGATGCTCGACCGCATGTACAAGGAGTACCCGCCGGGCAAGGCACCCCCGGCGATGGCGTCGCTCGCACGGAAGATCGCGGAGGCCGACGCCTTCGTCTTCGTCGTCGGCGAGTACAACTGGGGCGTGCAGCCGGGCCTGAAGAACCTGACCGATCACTTCCTCGAGGAGTGGCTCCGGCGTCCGGCCGGGATCGTCAGCTACTCCGCCGGGCGCCTGTCCGGCGCACGGGCCAACCTGCTCTGGCACGGCACCCTGTCCGAGATGGGCATGGCCGTGGTGCCCTCGACGGTGGCGGTCGGGCCGATCACCCAGACGCTGGACGCCGAGGGCCAGCCCCTGGGCGATGCGGGCCGCTCGCTGGAGCGCGCCTTCGGCCGTTTCGCGGACGAACTGGCGTGGTGGGCGGAGGCCGCGCGCGCGCAGCGGCAGCGCACCGCGCCACCCTGATGAGCGGGATCCGACGGCGCGCAGGTCAGCCGTGCAGGCGCCGTGGCACGCCTGCTACTCCGACAGGTCTTCCCGTTCGACCCGGGCGGCGATTGCCGCCAGCCTGCGCTGGATGTCGGCCTCCGGCAGCCAGCGTCCGGCGACCATGACGCCCGCGCGGCGCTGCAGATGCGCGATGTCGGCGCGGGGATCGGCCTCCAGCAGGATCAGGTCCGCACGCCGTCCGGGCGCGATGGTGCCGAAGTCGTCGGGCCGGCCCAGCATGCGGGCCGGGTTGCGCGTCCCGGTGACGAGCGCCTCGTAGGGCGTCAGGCCGGCAGCCACCATCATCGCCAGCTCGTGGTGGATGGAGAAGCCCGGCACGTTGAAGAACTGTGGCGCATCCGAGCCCAGCGCGATCGGTGCGCCGCCGTCGTGCAGGACCTTCAGCATCTGCCTGCGCAGGGCGACGAGCCGCTGCGCGGCCTCCGGCTGGAAGTCCTCGCGCGCCGCGAACTCGGTGCGCGAACGGACCCAGCCGTCGCGGACCCGCCTGGGCATGTAGCGCATTTCCGGACGCCCGATCAGCGCCTCGGTGGACTCCGGCGAGGCCAGGTGCTCGACCAGGCTCAGCGTCGGCACGTTCCAGGTGCCGGCGGCGAGGGTGCGTGCGAGCGCCTCGGGCAGGCGTCCGGGATCGGCCAGATGCACCCAGGCGCTTCCGAAGAAGCCGGGGTCGCGCTCCCCCGTGTCCGCGTCCGGCGGGACCAGGAACTCCAGGTAGCGGTCGAAGTGGTCGATCGAGGACTGCCGCGCGTCCAGCGCCGCGACCAGACCCACGCCATCCGGGACGTGCCCGCCGAACGGCATGTCCGCCGCGTGCGCCGCCTGCGCCAGGGCGGGATAGACCTCCGGCGCGACCGTGCCCAGCTTGATCAGGTCGAAACCGGCGCTGCGCGCGGCCGCGACCGCACCCTCGGCGGCCGCGGCATCCGGCACCCGCTCGGGCGTCACCCAGGGGGTGGCGACCGTCAGCTGGGGACCGAGCACCTGGCCGGCGGCGATGCGGTCGCGGAGGTCCGGATGCGAGGCATGACCGGCCATGTTGCGCACCGTCGTCACGCCGTTGGAGACGTACAGGAACAGGACGTCCTCCAGGTACTGCGCATCGTCCGGCCCCGGAACATGGCCGTGCATCTCCGCCAGTCCCGGCATCAGCCAGCGGCCCGCGGCGTCGATACGGTGCGCATCGGCCGGCACCTCGACCTCGCCGTCCGGTCCGACCGCGGCGATGCGGCCGCCACGCACCACCACCGTGTGGTCGGCCAGCTCGCCCTCGCGGTCCATCGGCAGCACGCGTGCCCCGACGAAGGCGACGACGTCGCCCTCGGACGCGGGCTGCGCGGTGGCCGTAGCGCCTGCGCAGAGAACCAAGGCCGCGACGGCGCGGCGCAGGCCACGGATGCGATGCGTGGATCCCCAGGTCATGTCGGTTGCCCTCCCGATGTCGATGGCGTGCATGTACCACACTCGGCTTCAAGGAGACGGCTGCGGCCAGGGCGGGCCGCAATCACGACCTTTCATCGCGATAAAGAGATACCATTCCGACACCCTCGCCCGTGGTGCCGCGATGACCCCGATCAGCTTCGAGTTCTATCCGCCCAAGACCGACGAGCAGCGCGCCCAGCTGGACCGCGCGGCCGGCAGGCTCGCCGCGCACGGCCCGGAGTACGCCAGCGTGACCTTCGGCGCCGGCGGCTCGACGCTGAGCTACACGCCGGAGACCGTGCGGGTACTGCGCGAGCGGCATGGCTTCGACGCGGTGCCGCACCTCTCCTGCGTCGGCGGCACCCGGAGCGAGATCCGCGCACTGCTCGAGCAGTACCGCGACATGGGCTGCCGTCGCGTCGTCGCCCTGCGCGGCGACCTGCCGTCGGGCATGGCGCGCACCGGCGACTTCCGCTACGCCGCGGACCTGGTGGCCTTCATCCGCAGCGAGTTCGACGGCGATTTCCACATCGAGGTCGCGGGCTACCCGGAGACGCATCCGCAGGCCAGCGACGCACTGGCGGACCTGCGCCACTTCAAGGCCAAGGTGGAGGCGGGGGCCGACGGCGCCATCACCCAGTACTTCTACAACGCGGACGCCTACTTCCGCTTCGTGGAGGACGCGCGACGGCTGGGCGTGGAGGTCCCCATCGTTCCCGGCGTGATGCCCATCGCCAACTTCGCGCAGCTCCGCGGCTTCTCCGAGATGTGCGGCGCGGAGATCCCGCGCTGGGTGCTCAAGCGCATGCAGGCGCTGGGCGACGATGCCGGCGCGGTGCGCGAGTTCGCCGCCGACCTGGTGGCTACACTGTGCCGCCGCCTGATCGAGGGCGGCGCGCCCGGTCTCCACTTCTATACGCTCAACCTCGCCCGCCCCACCGGCGCGGTCCTCGCCCGGCTCCTCTAGCCGGCGTGCGGGCCGGGCCGCCGCCAGGACCCGACCGCCGCCATGCGCCTTCCCGCTCCGCCCGTGCTGCTGGGGTTCGCCGCCCTCCTCTGCGGCGACGCGGATGCGCAGGCCATCCACCGCTGCGCCGGACCGGACGGCGTGACCATCTACAGCGACCGCAGCTGCAGCGCGCTCGGCGCGGTGGAACTGCGCGCACCCGCGACCGCGGCCGATGCAGGCACGGCGCGCACGCGTCCGGACGGGAGATCTGCTCCGCCCGGATGCGCGCGACGGCCCAACCAGCTCGCCGCCCAGTTGCGCGCCGCGCTGGACTCCGGCGACGTCAATCGGGTCGCCGGCCTCTACGACTGGACCGGCACCGGCCAGCGCGACGCCGAGCGCCTGATGCACCGCCTGTCGATCCTGGCGCGCGACACGATCGGCAGCGTCGGCCTCGAGGACGCCGCCGGCCTGCCGCTCGACCCCCGTCAGGGCGATGCCGCGACGCCGCCCGCCGGCATCCGCATCGACCGGGTCCCCACGCCGCTGTTCCGCGACCCGGTTCAGCGCTTCCGGCTGGTGCAGCGCGCCGGCTGCTGGTGGGTCCGCTTCTAGCGCCGGCACGCCGGCTGCGTCGGCCGCCGCCCAGCGGCTAGACTCGCGCGCTCCCTCCCGCAGCTTCGACGCGCCATGCAGACCTATCCCGACCACATCTGGCACAACGGCCGCATCAAGCCCTGGGCGGAGGCGACCGTGCACGTCATGGCGCACGGGCTGCACTACGGCTCGTCGGTGTTCGAGGGCGTGCGCTGCTACGACACGCCCCGCGGGCCGGTCGTCTTCCGCATGGCCGACCACAACCGGCGCCTGCTGCAGTCGGCGCACATCCACGACATGCCCGTGCCCTACACCGCCGAGGAGCTCGGGGCGGCGACCCGCGAGGTGCTGCGCGCGAACGGCCTGCGCTCGGCCTACATCCGGCCGGTGGCCTACCGCGGCCTGGGCGGCTTCGGCCTGTCCGCGGACACGCCGGTCGAGGTGGCCGTGGCGGCCTGGCACTGGGGCCCCTACCTCGGTGCGGCGGCGCTGGAATCGGGGATCGATGCCTGCGTTTCGAGCTGGCAGCGCTTCGCGCCGAACACCGTGCCCGCCGGCGCGAAGGCGGGCGGCAACTACCTGTCGGGCCAACTGGTCGCGCGCGAGGCCCGCCGGCTCGGCTTCGGCGAGGGCATCGCGCTGGCGTCCACCGGCCTGCTCAGCGAGGGCGCGGGCGAGAACCTGTTCCTGGTCTTCGGCGACGAACTGCACACGCCCCCGGCCAGCGCCGCCCTGCTCAACGGCATCACCCGGCACACGGTGCGCGTGCTGGCGCAGGAGGCCGGGCTGACCGTGGTCGAGCGCGACCTCCCGCGCGAGTACCTTTACCTCTGCGACGAGCTCTTCATGTGCGGCACGGCGGCCGAGATCACGCCGATCCGCTCCGTCGACGGCAAGCCCATCGGCAACGGCGAACGCGGGCCGGTGACGCGCCGCATCCAGGAGCTGTTCTTCGGGCTGTTCCGCGGCGAGACCAAGGACAAGTGGGGCTGGCTGGAACCGCTGGAGCAGGAATGAGGGAGCGGGCGCAAGAAACGAGGCGTGGCGAGGTGCCCGCCGCGTCTCGCTCTTGCCGGCCCGCTCCCCGGAACTAGCGGAAGCACAGGGTCGCGACCGCGCCGCGCTCGGGGCGCGGGGCGATCGACACGGTCCAGCCGTAGAGCTCGCACAGGCGGGTGACGATCGACAGGCCGATGCCGCCGCCCTTGGTGCCGCCGGATGCGCTGCCGCGATACCCGCGATCGAAGAGATGCGCGGCGTCCTCCTCGGACAGGCCCGGCCCGGTGTCCTCCACGTGCACGCAGTCGCCCTCCAGGCGCACCACGACGCTGCCCTCGGCGGTGTACTTGCAGGCGTTGCCGATGAGATTGCCAAGCGCGACCTGCACCACCGCCTCCGGCGCGTCCACGGCGTGCTCGGTCTGGCCCTCCACGGTGATGCTCACCGGCTTGCGCCCGAGCTGCGCGCGGTTGCTCTCCGCGAGCTGCTCGGCCACCGCGCGCGCGTCGGTCGCCCCGGTGCCGCGCTCGCCGCGCGACAGCATCAGCAGGGCCGCGATCAGGTGGGTGCACTGCTGCTCGGCGCGCTCGATGCGCTCCAGGCGCTGGCGCATCTTGTCCGGCAGGTCGGGGCTGGCGAGCAGCAGTTCGATCGCGCCGCGGATCACCGCCAGCGGCGTGCGCAGCTCGTGGCTGACGTCGGCGTTGAACTCGCGGTCGCGTGTCACGCGCTCGGTCAGGCGCTCGGCGTAGTCGTCGAGCGCGGCGGCCAGCTGGCCGACCTCGTCCTCGGCGAAGTGCGGACTCAGCTTCTCGGGCTGCTCGCGACCGCCGAAGGCCAGCACCCGCCGCGCGAGATCCGCCACCGGGCTCATGACGCGCCCGGCCGACCACAGGCCGATCAGCCAGGCCAGGAGGGTCAGCAGGACGACCGACGCCCCCAGCATGACGAGGAGCTGTTGCTGATCGAGGGCCTGGCGCGCGTAGTTGTACTTGATGAACGCGACCCACTCCCCATCGTGGAGCACGCTCAGCTTGTAGCGCCCTTCACGCCCCTCGTCGGGCGAGTCCGCGGTGTCGTAGACGCCGTCCTGCAGCCCCCGCCACGCCGGATTGATGTTCGGGGAGTCTCTCCGGAAGATGTAGAGCTCGATCAGCTCCGGCGAATACAGCGCCTCCGGCTCGGGATGCTCGCGCTTGAAGTCGAGGAAGTTCCGGGTTTCGTCTTCGAGCCACTCCTCCACCAGCTGCGTCTCGATCCGAGCGCGCAGCACCATCGTCGAGACGGCGAAGATCGCCGTCAGCCCGAAGCCGAGCAGCAGGAAGGACAGGATGATTCGGCTGCGCAGGCGCCGCCGGTAGCGGCGCGGGGCCACGCTGGTGCTACGCGCCATCCGGGTCCGCGATGCGATAGCCGATGCCGTGGCGCGTCTGGATCAACGGCTTGCCGAAAGGCTTGTCCACGGCGGCGCGCAGGCCGTGGATGTGGACGCGCAGGGAGTCGGAATCGGGAAGCTCCTCGCCCCAGACCCGGGTCTCGAGCTCCTGGCGCGTCACCACCGAAGGCGAGGCCTCCATCAGCGCCTGCAGGATCTTGAGCGCCGTCGGGTTGAGCTGGAGCAGCTTCCCCTGGCGACGCACCTCGAGCGTGTCGAGGTTGTACTCGAGGTCGTCGACGTTCAGCACGCGCGGCTGCGCCGCCTTGCCGCGACGGGCCAGCACGTTGAGCCGGACCTCGACCTCCTGCAGCGCGAACGGCTTCACCAGGTAGTCGTCGGCCCCGGCATCGAAGCCGTGCAGCTTGTTGTCGAGCGTGTCGCGCGCGGTGAGCATCAGCACCGGAGTCTGCTTCCGCGCCTCCAGCCGGAGCTTGCGGCAGACCTCGATGCCGTCCATGCCCGGCAGGTTGAGGTCGAGCACGATCGCGTCGAAGTCGTTGACCACGGCCAGGTGCAGGCCGGTCACGCCGTCGGCGGCGAAGTCCACCGTATGCCCGCGGTCTTCCAGGTAGTCGCCCAGGTTCGCGGCGATGTCGGAGTTGTCTTCGATGACGAGGATGCGCATCAGGTCGTGTTCTGCCGAGGATCGAGGAACTATGGCCCGCCGAGGATGAGCAGCGGGTTAGCGAGCCGAGGGTGGCGGCCGTACATGCTCAACGGCCTCCCGGACCGCCCGCCGCGCCGATGCTCTCCACATCGTGCCCGTGCCGGACGAGCCGCCCGTGGTCGTCCCTCGCCTGCTCCGCGGCCCGCCGGCGCTCCGCGAGCGTGTGGCACTCGTTCGTCGGCAGCCACGAGCCGAGCCGGCGCTCCCGGCGGCAGACCATGCGGCTGTCCGCAGCGGCGTTCGCCAGCGTGGTGTTCGCACGTTCCTGGGCATTGAAGAAGGCGACCTTCTCGGCGTCCTGAAGGGCATCAATGGAGCCGCGCGCCTCGAGCAGCGCCTGCATCTCGTCCAGCGCGCGCTCGACCAGGCGGCGCTGGTCCGGCGCCAGTCCGGCATAGCGCGCGTCGCTCGCGAGGTCACGCTCGATCTGCTGCCGGGTGGCGACCAAGTCCTCCGCGGTGCGTGCGCGCATCGGCTCGGCGTGCGCGGGCGCCAGCAGGATCGCCAGGAGAAACGCGGAGAATCGCACCATGGCACCGCTCCTCATGTCGTGGCCCCTCTCAGAGCCCAGGGCCGCCGCTCCCGCACGCCCGGTGCGAAGCATGCCCGGCCGGGGCGACCACAAAAAGGCCCGGAGCCGGCAAGCCCCGGGCCGAAGTACTGCCCCGATTACCGTAATCTGCGATTCCGACGTGGAGTTGCAGGGATGCGGTCCACGGAAGCCTAGGCCCGCGTCGATTAAATCGAAGTTAAATCGGGCTGTGAAGGCCGTTAAGAATTCGTTTTCCGCTTGCTCCGTCTCGGTCTCGGCGGGCAGGCGGCGACGATGTGCTCGATGATGGCGCCGGCCACGTCCACCGCGGTGGCGCTCTCGATACCCTCCAGCCCCGGCGAAGCGTTCACCTCCAGCACCAGGGGGCCGCGTCGTGAGCGCAGCATGTCCACGCCCGCCACGCTGAGGCCCAGGATGGCCGCCGCGCGGACCGCGGTGGCCTCCTCCTCCGGCGTCAGCGCCACCTGTTCGGCGGTCCCGCCGCGGTGCAGGTTGGAGCGGAACTCGCCGATCGGCGCGCTGCGCCGCATGGCCGCGACCACCCGCTCTCCGACGACGAAGCAGCGGAGGTCCGAGCCCTCCGCCTCGGCGATGAACTCCTGGACGATGAAGTTCGCGTACAGGCCGCGCAGCGCCTCCACCACGGACTTGGACGAGGAGGTGCGCTCGGCGAGGATCACGCCGGCGCCCTGCGTGCCCTCGTTGAGCTTGATCACGTGCGGCGGCTCGCCCAGCAGGCGCAGCAGGTCGGCGGTGTCGTCGGGGTTGTCGCCAAAGACCGTCAGCGGCAGGTCGATCCCCTGCGCCGCCAGCAACTGGTGGCAGCGCAGCTTGTCGCGGGCACGCAGCACCGCGTCGGACGGGTTCGGCGTGTAGACGCCCATCAGCTCGAACTGGCGCAGCACGGCCGTCCCGTAGCGTGTGATCGAGGCGCCGATGCGCGGCAGCACCGCGTCGACGTCCGCCAGGGGCACGCCCTTGTAGTGGATGCTGAAACTCCCCGGCTCGATGCGCATGTAGCAGCGCAGGGGGTCGAGGATGCGCACGGTGTGCCCGCGCCGGCGCGCCGCGGCGACGAGGCTCTGGGTCGAGTAGAGCTTGCTGTTGCGCGAGAGGATGGCGAGCTTCATGCCGGCCGCTCCTCCGCAGGGCCTGCCACGGTCCACGAACGTGCGGGATCGACGAGGAACAGCCCGGACAGCGCGGTCCGCCCGACCAGCATGGGAAAGCTCATGTTGTGGCGATTGCTCAGGTTGATCTCGGCGGGGAAAGCCTGCCCGCCGAGCATGACGGTGGTGCGCACGAAGATGCGCAGGGTGCGGTGACCGCCGGAGTCGGTCACGGTGCGGCGGTCCAGGACGTCGGCCTCCGCGACCACCAGCCGCGCGTCCTCCTCGCCGGTCCGCAGCCGGAACCGGACGCGCTCGCGACCGTCGACGTGGAAGGTCTCCAGGCCGTCCACGTGCAGGGCGGAAGAGCGCGCACCGGTGTCGATCTTGGCGCGCACCGCCGGGATGCCGAAGTCGGGAAGCCCCACCCATTCGCGCCAGCCGAGCACTCTGCGCTCACCCATGGGTCGTGTCCGGAAGCTGGCGGGGAAGATGAAGGACTGCGCAGATGAAAACGGCGGCCGTGAGGCCGCCGTGATCCGGATTCTGGAGCGGGTGAAGGGAATCGAATTTGACCCCTAAGTGGTTGAGTTAAAACGATTCTCTTGAGTACCCGCGCTCGATATGGACTATCGACTGGACTAGTTTAAACCACCTGCCAAAAACCGGGCAACGCACTCGTCCGGCGAGAACTAGCCACGGCTACAGACAGCTATGTTCGACACAGGCTCGACGACACCTGCCGAGCGTCGCTGGCTTCATGCCGAAGCCCCTCTTAGAAGCTCTGCTACTGGCTGCAGAGTAAAGCGTTACTTGTTCCACGTCTGCCCTCAACACAATTCCCATTTGGTCTATCAGCAGACTGGGCAAGTCTGCTCATCCGAATTTGGCCCAGTTCCGAGCCTCCGCTCAAGACGAACGGGACTGTGTAACTGACCTGATAGACCGGCAAGAGAACAACGCATGCGTAACGGGTCTTGTCACGGCTCGCCGCCGACATGACCCTCGCGTACATGACAGTGGTGTGACTGGCCGCCTGTCGCTCCTGGGGCTCAGCGCCAGCATCCACCATAGCGGCCAGCCCCCGCCAGCCCTGGCAATGGCTCGGTCGTAGGCAATTCACATCCTACTGCCAGCGGGGTTGAGTGCAACCCCTTCGGCGCGGTTGATCGCGATCCGTCCGGCAGCGTGGCTCGACATCGAACCACGTCGAGTTGCGATCTTCTACGCACCGCCCGATGGCTGGGCACTGAGGAGTCTTCGATGAGGTAGCGGCGGCTGGGAGACAGCGACATGCAAAGGACTTCATTGTCGGCCGTGTACTACCGGCCCATCGACGCTGCTATCCGATGGGCCGGGCTGTTCCGGTTTAGGGACGAGATCCTGGCAACCGTACGATCACGGAGGTTGCCAGCGACTCTGGATTGCCCTCGTTGCAAGGGTTCACCCCCGTTTTCACGGACACTTACGAGAAGGCCGATCAAGGCCATGAGGAGTGT